>JBBJME010000130.1:0-19032 GCA_037719765.1 Planctomycetaceae bacterium | reverse complement strand
GGCAAACCATCTGGCGCGGACTCGAAACCCTCATCCTCGCGCTTCGAGGTTACCACGCCGCCCTCAAAAAATGTGGGTAAGGATGAGCTTGCCGGGCAGGACTTCGCGGCCCCGCCGCGACTTGCGACCTTGCGAGGGGCCATATTCAAAAACAGCCCGCCGGATCGTTCGGGTTGGCTCGGTTTTCCTTTGGTTTTGGTTACCCATCGGTTCGCCTTGCGGCGAAAGTCCATTCCGGCAGAATGGACCTACTGGCGAAACTCCTTTTCGGCGGAATGGACTTGCTTTACACTGCGTCCATGATTCGAAAGCCTCAGACAACAGGATTTTGGCGAGGTCGGTTGCCGCATTGGGAAGTCGAAGCCGGGCGGTATTTTGTGACCGTGCATCTGGCGGGAGCGATTCCTGCACAGGGCCTTCAGCGGATTGATCAGTTGTCGGCAGATTTGAAAGTGCGTGAGGATCAGCAGTCCCTCGATGCGTCATTGCCGCTCATGCGGACGATCTTCCGCGATATGGAAATCTGGCTGGATCGTTGCGACGTAAACACGTTGTTGCGTGATGCGAAAATCGCCGAGATGGTGCTTGAGGCCATTCGACATCGAATACAGACTCAGCGGTGGATCGTTTATAAATTTGTAATCATGCCCAGCCACGTGCATCTGTTCCTCAGCGTGCTGCCGGGAACGTTGAAGGAATCGATGGAAGACTTCAAACGCTGGACGGGCCATCAGGCCAGCAAGCTGATCGAACTGGCGAACGAGCGATTCTGGCAGGATGAATGGTTTGACCACTGGTCGCGCAGTGATGAACAGGACGAACGCATCGTCAAATACTTTCAGCAAAGCCCCGTCACGGCCGGGTTGGTTACGGACTTTCAGAATTGGAATTACGGCGGTTGGAAGTAGGTCCAACTTGCCGAGTTGGACTTCGCGGCTCCACCGCGACCTGCGACCTTGCAGGGTGCCATATTCAAAAACAGCCGGCCGGAATGTTTGGGTTGGCCCGGTTTTCCGTTGGTTTTGGGTGCCCATCGGTTCGCCTTGCGGCGAAGATCCAGCCCGGCAGGCTGGACCTACTTTTGAAAACTTGTTGCACGACCACCAGGTTTCTTGAACAAATGTCTTGAGCTTCGGCTCGCGCTCGACGGGCTGGAATCGCCACAAGCCCATTCCGCTCCACCGTGAATCTCCCTCCGCGCCCGCTGTACGAACCCGCGAAGGTAACGGCTTGTCATTCATACCTCGATCAACGGCGAATAATAAGTGTCAGAATAAGTGTCAGGGCCATCCAAAGTATTGAACACATGATGCGTCAGAGCCAGAGCCTCCGGAATCAGCGTGATGCAGATTATGGCCAATATACTGCAAGGCCATTGCACCCAGCACAGAACCGCCAGGAATTCCGGCACCGGCCATGATGGCAAATCCGGCACTCGCCAAGTGATCGCGACCGCTGGCGGAATTGATGATCGGAGTTCTGCCGAAGTCTGTCAGCCAGACGACCAGCGTGGTCTCGAGCGAATTTCTGTCAGTGACTCAGCGACTGACGGAATCGACGAACCAACGCCGTTTCACCGAATTCAAACCTTTTCTCCAGGACTGAATCAATCATGGCCACGGTCAGTCCTGGTATCGATGGACTGGCGTCGATCTGCCGGGATTCGCCTTCCTGAAGACAAAACATCTGCAATCGCTCTCCGTCATGCCGCCAAACTTCCGGCACTCCCATGGCGGCGAACAGCTTCATCTTGCGGATTGCGGATGAAGTGATTTCGACTTCAATCACAAGGTCCGGAGGTGGATCGATGGTCAGATCGATTTCTTCTTTCGGGCGAATCTGCTCCGCATGTTCAATGTAGTACGACTCATCCGCCTCGAATGCCTTCTGCAGATCTTTTCGTTTGAACGTTGTCGAAGCCACGGTCTGGATTTCGATTTCCATGACCTCTGTAAATGTTTCCACCACTCGACCGATAAGTCGGCCAATATTCTCGTGTTGTCTTCGTGGGCTCATGAGTTCCAGCACCCCTTCATCAAACGTCATCCGTGGAACACTGCCGCGACGCTGCTCGGAAAGTTCGACAAACGTCTCCCAGCGGACGTTCTCCAACACAGTACGAGTTTCAGCAGAAAGCATGGTTTGCATAGGTAAGTGCTCCGTTGATCGACAAATCGATGATCATCATTCTACTGCCCCATGTCGGATTACCGTAAGGGAACGGTGGCAGTCGCTCTGCGATTCCTGTAGCTTGGACATTCATGTCCGAGATATTGGCCATGCGACGGACATGAATGTCCATCCTACATTCGATCGTTTTGGCATCGCAGCGAAAACTAGACTCATCGACAACATGTTTTGAGAAGTAAGCACAGCCAAATCCCATGGTTTTCAGCAATGGTCTGAATTAAAACTACTTGCGAGGCTCAAATGCGCCGGCGTAGGCAGGCATCGCAGGGATTTTGAGTTGATCGTCAGCCAGCGGCAACAGAAATTCGGGGCTTGACGCTTCGGTCGACACGAATTTGATACCTTTGACACCAAGAGCGTACTCTTGTTCTGCGTTCACCGAATCAGACTTATTGAACGAAAACGAGATGCCTCCGTCAGCGGTGGACAGGCCTGTCGCGAACGATTCACACTGAATGGCAAGGTTGCCTCTGACCCGCACTGAGTTTGTCTTCACGCCCGGCACTGCACCAATACATCCGATGACGTCGAAGAACGAATTATTTGAGAACTGAATCTGATCCAGGGTGCCCATCATGCTGAGCCCTGTCCGCACACTGGTAATTCGGTTGTGCTGCACATCCATGTGGCGGACGGAATTCTCGAACGTCATGCCTGTGCCCCATTCCCGCTGCTGCAGTCCCCGAATGAGATTCTCTTTGAGTTGAATCCATTCCACTGCAGAGTCCGCTGAACCAATGCACGCAATACCGAGCTCCCAGAAGACGATTTCACAGTGACTCAATTGAATCGGAGAGGCAGTTGTCCCCCGTGATGTATTCCAAAAGACAACGACTGCCGGATCACATTCAGGAGCCTGTTCCAGTCGGCAATTCTCCAGAATCAGTCCTGAGCAGTCGCCGCGAACCGACAGCACGTGAGCCTTCAGTGCCTGAATCTTTGCCCCGTGGATTCGAACGCCCTGCACGGAATCAACCGTAATGACCGCGGCTGCACTTCCAGAGTAATCGAACTGAGCGTCGGTCTGCCATTCAATCGTCAGATTGGAATGCCGGGTCGGATCGTTCAGGAGAAGAATGTCATCCGGTGGGAGTTTCCCCTGGACAGCCAGCGTGTCACCCGGCTGAACCTTGAGAAGAGCTGCCTGCAGCGATGGAAAGTCCGGCTGAGTCCCGCCGACTTTGATCATGATCGGTTCGCGAACTGCAGATTCAGACGGACTACCTGAGGGATCCGTCGTGTCCGGCGGTCTTTTTTTTGAAATCGGATCCGAATCAGGCCAGTCCCGCGAATTTCCCTGTCCCCAGATCGCCCATGTCAGCATCGCGGAAGCAGCAACAAGGGCTAATGCGGCACCGATGCGAGGAAGACTTCGGCGCGACTTTGCGGGTAATTCTTTTTCGACCGGATGCTGCACACGCAGGTATTCATCGGAGGGAGTGCCGCCTCGGGCTATGTCTGTGATTGTTTCCTCAACGAGAGCCGCGGACTGAATTCGTTTTTCCCGCGATTTGCTGAGCAGTGAGTCCACCAGATCGCTGAGCGCCTGTGGAATCTGAGGCATCACCTGGCGAATCGGAACATGCAGGTCCCGCAGAATCGTGTGCAGAACGGTAATCGAATTTCCGGAAAACGGCGGATGGCCGACACACATCATGTAGATCACGCAGCCAAGCGAAAAAAGGTCGGCCCGCTCATCGACCCGGCTGCCCTCGATCTGTTCCGGCGACATATATCGCGGCGTACCGAGAGTCTGTCCCATCGATGTGATGTCGGAGAGTTCAAAGATGACTTGAGCCAGCCCGAAATCCACAATCTTGACTCGCTGAACACCATTTTCCAGCAGGATGTTTCCCGGCTTTATGTCGCGATGCACGATACCTTTTTCATGAGCGGCTCGCAGTCCAGTTGCGATCTGGCGACTGATCCGCAGTATGTCACCAAGGGGCAGCGGTCCGATTTTCCGCATATGATCGTGAAGCGTTGCCCCCGACACAAACTCCATCACGAGATACGGACGCCCGTCGTATTCATCGACCGCATGAATCGTCACGACGTTGGGATGATTGATGCTGGCGGCAACTCGAGCTTCCCGCAGAAAACGGCTTCTGGCTTTTTCACTGGCTGCCAGACTGCTGGCCATGAACTTAATGGCGACTGGACGAAACAGCTTTGTATCAAACGCTTCAAATACGGTCCCCATGCCTCCACGGCCGAGACAGCGGATGATGTCGTAGTGAGCCATTCGGCCAATCACATTGTGGTCAGGCGCGGGCTGAAGTCTGAGCCCCAGATCCTTGATGGCTGAAAAAGTGTCGGCACTGGGCGAAAACCGATGTTCCTCGTTTTCGACAGATACGATTTTTGTCTCAGCCTGTGGATCGTCAACGTCCTTGTCGGAAATATGCAATACGGGCTCCGATGGGTCGGGCACTGTACCGTCATTGAGTGTAGTCGGCTGCTCTTCAGGCGGCGGAGAGTTTGGATCGGGCTGAGACATGAACACGTTCCTGCGAGACAGCGATCTTCAGGACCGACATGTCAATCCCGAATTTCTGAGTCCATACAGCAGAGGAGCTGTACTGTGTTCGCCACTATATCGGTGTGCCCTGCCCTTCGCAATCACTACAGCAGGGTGCGTTCAGCTTCATTTCGGACGAACAGGATCGACAGGCACGCCGCTCTGAGACTCTCGAAAATCGACGACAGCAGATTCCGTGTACTCCTTCAACTCAGGTCGTCCTGACAACTGCTGTTCTGTAAAGTACGCATCCGAACCAAACCAGAAATGTTCAAAATCCTCCGTGCTCTCCGCATGGAACGCTTTGTCTACGACCGCACAATCAAACCACGCACGCTGACCGGTGTCCCATGTTGTCCTCCAGAACTCCGTGTCCTGCTTCGCTTCCGTTATCGCGTTGAGCAGCCAGTCCCGCCTGAAGAGTTCGAAGAATCGCGAATGTCCTTCATCGGGCAGCCGGTTGGCGTAGTCAAAACTGGATCGAACTTCGGCAACCCGCCACAGACTGGGAGTCGGATGAATCGGACCGTACTCCTTGCGGTGGCTTCCCGCCATCCAGGCTCCGGAATCAATGCCGCGCCACAGGTTCTCGTACCAGCGTATTCCTGAGATCAGACAGTCGGGTTCAAGGTGCAGCAGAAACTCCGTCCGGTGCCGACGGCACCATGCGACGGCCACGTCCATGGCAGCACCGTGAGTCCGCGATAGCCCTGGATTCTGAACAACAATGACGCCGGGCTGCGACCGAATCCAGAGCCGTTCAGCTTCGTGGTCTTCACGCCATCGCGCTTCTCCAATCACCGGATTATTGTCGATGATCAACACTTGCCAGGACGGAAAATGTTTTCGAAACGACCCCAGACCCACGGGCATCCAGCGCCGCGTATTCCAGGCAACAAAGACAGGCATCACCGGCTGACTGACCATGGGTCACCGCTGTTCTTTGTGACATCCGTCAACAAGGGACTCCAGCAGTTCCTCATACTTCACCGCCATCGTCGAAGCAAGGCAGTGTTTAAGCGCAGTGTGGCGTCCTTCTTTTCCAAGTCCGCGCGCCCATTCCGGATTCTGCTGCAGCAGGCGAAGGTTGGCGGCAAACTCACCCTGCGTTGCCAGCAGGCCGTTGACACGATGGTTAAACAGGTCATGCGCCACACCGACGGGCGTACTGACGACGGGAACACCGTGCAGCATGGCCTCCGCTGCGACGAGCCGAATCCTTCTTCTGCAGATGGCATACAGAGGGCATTCATGATCTGATAGTAGTCACCCAGAAACTCCCGAGATGTGGCAAATGCAAATCGACCAGGGATCAGCTCATTGCAAAGTTCCATCAGCTGGTATCGCAGCGGGCCCCAGCCCACGAGAAGAGCTTTCGCGTCGGGACCAAGTGCTCTGAGGGCCTCAATCAGCACATGGGCATTTTTCTCCGGAGAGAAACGGCCCGCAAAGCCGACGACAAAATCATCAGCGGAGAATCCCAGTTTCCGTCGGACCTCCGACGCACTGCTGCGACACGCAATATGACGCTGATCGACGCCGTTCAGAATCACAGTTGTCGGAAATCCTCCGCATACCTGTTCCTCAGCCACACGACTGACCGCCACAACATGATCGACAACCGGACTACAAGCCTCGAGTGCCGACTTTGTCCAATCACCGACCCCATGCGCAACGAAGATGACTTTGGCGTTGGAACCTTCCGGGCGCAGATACTCCGGAGCGACGTCGCCCCAGACAAGAACCACATCGGACTCCAGCACGGCATCTCTGACAGCGGTGTCCCTCCCAAACGTACACGGTATACCAAGTTTCTGCAGCAACTCATGGTCCACTGCATAGTCTTCCGTGACGACATTGCGAACGAAACGCAGAACCGCAGGGTCACAGTGCGCCACTAACGCTCTGAGCCACGATTCCACTCCCGCACAGACGAATGACGGGCCGATGTGAGCCACCTTCAGCGGTCGCGTCCGCCGAGTGCGACGTTGACTCGGTTCCGAATGTGCGACGGGATAAGCACACGGATACGGGTAGATTGACTCTTCGCCGGACATTGTCTCGAATCGCTCATATGCCATTTCCATGAGCGGATATGCGAAATACGGATCGATCTGTGTCATGTCGTGGTCTCGGAGCAAAATCGGCGACGGCCCCGTAAGGGTCAACCAGCGTCATTCCGACGAGGATCAACTGGTCAGGACGGGAAGATGCCGTACCTGTTTACCCTCACTCGCGACCCGATTCACGAAAAAATTCGCATCCAGTTCAGGTTCGCCGATTGTTTCGCCCCGCCCCCTTGCCAGCGTCAAAATCCTAACTACCAGACCTGGCAATGATGAAGGGACAGGAACCGTCGGTTGAGAAGTCTGTCGTCGCGGATTTCGGTGAGAGCACAATCGACGTCGATGAACCGATTTTCCAAAAGCCCAGCCTGAGTCCATCCACTCATTTGCTTCCAGCTCTGGAACATCTCCCTCCCATTTGCATAATCGAACGCAACTGCACCCAGTGAGAATCTGAATTCCCTGATCACTTAGCTTCGGGCGACAGGCGGCCCGCTTTAACGTCTTTAGAAATCTGCTGAAACTTTTCCAGCCACGACGCGGTGATCGCTTCCGCCAACGTCGGTGGTTTGGCGGCGCGCAACTTGTCGGCGGGAGCGCCCCAGTAAAAGCTGACCCATCCGTCCGTGATGTCGGACGATTTGCAGACGAATTCGATCAACTCGTCTTCGCTGCACTCCAGCGGAAACATTTCCTCGATGACCATGGGCTTGCCCACGTCATAAGCTTTCAAGGCCGTGAGCGCTTTATCGACTTCGCCTTTTTTCGGATAGAAGTGCACGGCAACGAAATCCAGGCGCTGGCCGACACTCGGTGCGTAGAAGTCCGGCCTTCCGCCGCCAAACACAAACACCCAAGGAATGATACCGACCGTGATCATGTGACGCTGGTCGTGATTGCGAATGGCATCCACCATCGTGTTGACCCACGCCTCGGCGACCTGCTCGCGCGTACGATCCTTAAGCTCCAGGGCCAGTCGTTGCACAAAGAATTTTCCGCCGAGGTCGCCAGCCAGCCATTCAGACTCCGGTTCCTTACCGGGCAGAATAGGCTCGTTCATGAGGTCGTAGCAGAAGATCGCCGGACTGTCGCTGCATGTTCGCGCGATCGCTTCCCAGAAGACGGCCTGCGCTTTCCAGCGATCCTGTTCGTTCAGCTTGTCATACCACGCCGGAATGTTCTTCTTGTGGTAACAGGCCAGGCCGGTCACGTCGAGATACAGGCCACTGTCCTCGGCAAGCTGAACCAACTTTTCAAGCTGCGCCAGCGCCGCGACGTTCGGCGTGTCGGGTGCATCCAGGAACATGCCCAGCTGCAGGTGGATGCGCACACAATTGGCACCGAGTGCTTTGATCTCTCCGAAGTCCTCAACAATCGTTGGCCACTCATCGATCCAATACTCGTCCAGCAACCGCCCCGCATGATCGTGATCGTAGTTAACGCCCCACACGATGAACCGCTCAGCGGACTGCCCGTGGACAAAGTGCGTCTTGTCATCGCTCACCCGGATTTGATCGAGCGGCTCCGTCGAAGCCATCGCAGACAGCACCAGTGTTGTCATCCACGCGAGCATGGGCAGGAGCAAACCGACACGAGTACATTGTTCCAGGACGATGCGAATCATTGTTGAATCTACGGTGCCTGGTCTTTCCAGATTTAGACCTGCGCAGCCTCTTGAGTGACATTCGCCTCACGGACAATGAACGATTTATTGTTCGGTAGTTACTTCTACAAATGTGCTTGACGAATGAGGCAAGGGAATGAGAAGCCCCTCTTCTTTGAGACCCTCAAGGTGAAACGCAATGGCCTCTTGAATGAGCTGCAGGGCCTCCTGTTGCGACTCACCCACAGCAACGCAACCCGGAAGGTCTGGTACATACGCGCCGTAGCTCGTCGGACCTTGCTCTAAAACTACCATATATCGCATAAGAGTTAATCCTTAAGACCAGCCTGCTTAAGAACGCTGTTGAGCGTTCCGGGCGGGACATCAACGTTGGGCTTGCCTGCAACCGTGACTGTGCCCACTTTGCTGGGGTGTTGGAATTGACGGTGGCTGCCTTTTTGGCGTACTTGCCGCCAACCGTCGGACTCTATGAGGGAGATAAGTTCTTTGACTTTCATTGGATCAGAATGTCAAAGCCTGTTTCTTTGTGCCTGACGAATTGCGATCCATGCGGCAGCATGCAAGAGGTCGTTTCGATTGTGGGTGATCCTTTTTTTCGCTTCATGAATTCCGTGACACGTGCGGAATAGATCAGGTCCACAGCGCTGGAAGACGAGAAGTCTATCGAGCGATCCTGCAATTGTCACTTGGTTTTTTAGTGTCCCAGGAATGCCGTTTCTCGCGTGATCTGATACGACGCGTACGTTATGATCCAGGAATCCGAGACAAATTCCTCCCCGATCTGATTCCCGCCTTGAAATATTTTCGCTGGATGTCACTCATGCGATTCGCGTTAACCGCCCTGCTCTCACTGACCTGGTTCACCACCTCTGCGACGTCTGTCAGTGCTCAGAAAGTCGATTTCAATCGCGACGTGCGACCGATCATTTCCAATCATTGCCTGGCGTGCCACGGTCCCGATGATGCAAAGCGGGAGGCCGGGCTGCGACTGGATGATCCTGACGTTGCGACAAAGATACTGGATTCGGGGCACGCGGCGATTGTCGCCGGCAATGCCAGCGCAAGTGAACTCATCTCGAGAATCACCAGTGACGATGAATCCATTCGCATGCCCCCTACTGAATTCAGCAAGCCACTCACGGCCACAGAAATTGCGACCTTGCAACGCTGGGTCGAACAGGGAGGACAGTACGCAAGACACTGGGCGTACGTGAAACCCATCCGTGCCGAAATTCCCGTCGCCAGTGATCCGTTTGCGAACTGGCCAAAGAACACCATCGATCACTTCGCGCTGCACACAATGCTGGAGCATGGACTGAAACCGACGGAACAGGCAGACGCAAGAGCTCTGGTGCGGCGACTATTTCTGGATCTCATTGGAATTCCCCCAACCGTTGACGAATGTGATTCATGGGTGCAACGACTGGAAGCTGGTGCGAAGCCCGACAAGACCCCCGCCATCGATGGAGCCGCCTGGTCCCAACTGATCGATCATCTGTTTCAACGACCTGAGTTCGGTGAACACTGGGCGCGCAAGTGGCTGGACCTTGCCCGCTATGCAGACTCCGCAGGCTACGCGGATGACCCTTCGCGCACGATCTGGCCATGGCGTGACTGGGTCATTCGAGCGATCAACAACAACATGCCGTTTGATCAGTTTACGATCGAGCAACTGGCAGGTGATATGCTGCCGAATGCGAGCGACGAACAGGTGATGGCCACGGCGTTTCATCGCAACACGATGACAAATAACGAAGGCGGCACTCAGGACGAAGAGTTTCGCAACGTCGCGGTGGTCGATCGAGTCAACACGACGATGGAAGTCTGGATGGGAACGACGATGGCGTGTGCTCAATGTCACAGTCATAAGTACGACCCTCTGACGCAGGATGAATACTTTCAGATCTTTGCGATTCTGAACAATACGCAGGATGCCGATCGCCGCGATGAATCTCCGCTGCTGGAATTCTTCACGCCCGAACAGAAGGAACGCCGGTCAGTTATTGACAAACGACTGGCCGAACTGGAGAAGACTCTGGCCAGCCCGACAGACGCGATCACTGCGTCGCAGCTTCAATGGGAGCAGCGTGTGCAGACTCAACCGACGTGGTCCGCGATGAAGCCAGCGCTGGTCAATCGTGCTTCAGGCGGTGAAGCCGGCATTGCAGACGATGGCACGATTTTCGTCGCGACCGCTGCAGAGAAAGATGTCTACACCGTTGAATTCCCGATCGATCCGGCAAATATCACTGAAAATGGCATCGCTGCAATTCGTCTGCAGACACTGCCGCTGGCGGCTTTGCCGGGCGCCGGCGCAGGGCACGGCGGTGGCAACTTTGCCATCACGGAACTGAAAGCACAGATCGTCCCCGCGGGTCAGTCAGCTCCCACAGGGCGAATTGTGCGGATTGAGATTCCGGGGCCACAGAAGATTCTGTCACTCGCAGACGTTCAGGTCTTCTCCGCCGGGACGAACGTCGCATTGGCGGGCAAAGCGACTCAGAGTTCCACCGATTATGCCGGACCCGCCGAATACGCGATTGATGGAAAGACAGACGGAGAGTTCGAAAACAAATCCGTAACGCATACCGCTATGTCGGACAATCCCTGGTGGGAAGTCGATCTGGGCACCAACACGGCGATCGAACGACTAACGATCTGGAACCGGACCGGCGGCGGCATTCACAAACGACTGGCCGATTTCCGCATCTCGCTGCTCAACGAGGCCCGCGAAGTGGTCTGGGAACAAATGGTGGCTGAACCTCCAAATCCGTCCGCCGACTATTCGCCCAGCAATGTGCGCGACATCAGATTCTTGACCGCCATCGCCGATTTTCAGCAACCAGGCTTTTCGCCCGAAGAAATCTTTGACGGAAAAACAGAAGTGGACAACGGCTGGGCGGTTGGCGGCAGTATTACGGACAGCCATGCCCTCGTGCTTGTGCCGAACAGCCCGATCGTCATCACTGAGCCTGCCACATTCCGGCTGATCATCGAACAGAATTCGCCGTATCCGAATCATATCCTCGGCAACTTTCGTATGAGCTTCAGCAACGACGCAGTGGCAATCGAACGAGCCCGCCTGCCTCAGAGCATTCTTGCGATCGTCGAAAAGCCAGGTGCCGAACGAACGCCAGCCGAGGCATCGCAGCTGGCCGATCATTTCCGGCTCAATCTTGCCCCAGAACTTGCCGACGCGCGGCAGGAATTGAAGACGCTGAAGACAGAACAGGACGGTATGAAGCCCGACGCCTCCCTGCCGGTATTGCGCGAACTTGCCAGTGACGCGCGGCGAAAAACGCAGTTGCAGTTTCGCGGCAATTATCTGGATAAAGGCCACGACGTCCACGAAGGCGTGCCAGCCGTCTTTCCACCGATTCCTGACGGCGAACCGGCGAACCGTCTGAACTTCGCGAAGTGGCTGGTGAACGATGAAAACCCGCTCACGGCCCGAGTTGTAGTCAATCGCTACTGGGAGAATCTTTTCGGTCGAGGCATCGTGTTGACGAGTGAAGAATTCGGCTCTCAGGGTGAACTGCCGACTCATCCGGAACTGCTCGACTGGCTGGCGCGGGAACTCGTCGAATCCGGCTGGGACACACGCGACCTGCTCAGGACAATTGTCACTTCAGCAACATATCGCCAGTCTTCGAAGGTGACTCTCGAGGCAGCCGCCGCTGATCTCGACAATCGCTGGCTGGCCCGCGGGCCGCGGGTGCGTCTGAGTGCCGAAATGGTGCGAGACCAGGCGTTGCAGGTCGCTGGATTGTTGAGTAAGAAAATGTACGGCCCGCCAGTCAAGCCGCCGCAGCCAAATCTAGGGCTCACGGCCGCGTTTGGAAGTTCGACGGACTGGCAAACCAGCATGGGCGAAGATCGCTATCGTCGCGGAATTTACACGACATGGCGTCGCAGCAATCCCTATCCCTCAATGGCCACTTTCGACGCGCCAAATCGTGAAGTCTGCACGTTGCGCAGAAATCAGACAAACACACCGCTCCAGGCACTGGTGACCTTGAATGATCCCGTCTACGTCGAAGCGGCGCAGGCTCTGGCTCGCACGATGCTGCAACACGTCGGTGCTGTACAAGATCAGATCGCAGTTGGATTCAAACGCTGCCTGCTGCGAGATCCATCGGAGACCGAACTGTCGGCACTGGAGACACTGTTCAACGACATGCACCAGGAACTGGCTTCGCAGCCGGACAACGCCGCAAAACTCGCAACCGATCCACTCGGTGCATTGCCCGAAGGCATGGATCCCATCAACGCCGCTGCCATGACAGTCGTGTGCAACGTGCTGCTGAATGTCGATGAGATGTTCTTGAAGCGATGACCTGTTGGAGTGCAGGTTTCGCGCGTGACACCAAGCGATGGTCGTCACCGGATCGTATGTAGGATGGACATTCATGTCCGTCGCATTGCCGGATGACATGTTCGAAGCGAAGGTTTTCGCG
This sequence comes from Planctomycetaceae bacterium, assembly GCA_037719765.1. Taxonomy (GTDB): domain Bacteria; phylum Planctomycetota; class Planctomycetia; order Planctomycetales; family Planctomycetaceae; genus SXXK01. The sequence goes on along the minus strand of JBBJME010000130.1, from coordinate 6,174 downwards.
CTACGAGGGACTTTCAATAACTCAAAGATTTCTGGTAAGGTCTCGGACATGAATGTCCAAGGTACACGAAGCTTAGTTTTGGAACACAATGCACGCGCTGGACAATCAATCATGCGTTGGATATACGTCGTCACTCTGCTGATCTCCATTTTTGTCAGCTGCAGCGGATTAAGAGTCGCAGCTGATGAAGCGACCTCGAACGCGCGCGTCTATCAGCACGGCGTTGTCGCCGCAGATCATGCGACGGCCAGTGAAGCGGGGGCGAAGATCCTGCGAGCAGGCGGCAATGTCGTCGATGCCGCTGTAGCCACATCGTTTGCCCTGTCCGTGGTCCGGCCAGCCAGTTGCGGAATTGGCGGCGGCGGTTTCATGGTGATCTGGGACTCAAAACAACAGAAGGCCGTCGCTCTGGATTACCGTGAACGAGCACCTGCAGATGCTTCGGCCAAAGACTACGGCGACGCTGCGGATGCGGGACACGACGAACCGGTCAGCGTGAGAGGCGGAAAGGCAGTCGGCGTGCCGGGCACAGTCGCGGGACTGTGTTATGCCGCAGAGAAATACGGCACGCTGCCGATTGACCAATTACTTCAGCCTGCGATAGATTTGTGCCGCAATGGTGTTGAAATCGATGTTCACGATATCGAGGTACAGGCTTCGACTCTGCACAAGATCCGTACTCACATCGGCTACGATTCTCGCTTCGCCCCGCTGGTGAAAGGGTATCTGAACGGGGGCGTAAAATGGAAAATCGGGGATCGATTTCATTCGCCGCAGCTGGCAGTTCTGGAACGCATCGCCGCTCACGGAACTGCTGGCTTCTATGAAGAGGACGTCGCAGCGGCAATCTGTCACACCATCGCCAATGAATCAGGAAAAATGCAACTGTCGGACCTGCAGCAGTATACACCGTCGGAACGCGACGTGTTGCAGGCCAGCTTTCACGGGCGACAATTGATCTCGATGCCTCCACCTTCCAGCGGCGGAATCGCATTGCTCCAGACGCTGCAGTCGCTGGAAGCATGGGAACAGGCTCAGCAAATGTCGCTGCAGTCGCTCGGGCACAATTCCGCAGACTACATTCACATCGTCACGGAGTCCCTCAAACACGCCTTCGCGGATCGCGCGGAGTATCTGGGTGATGCAGACTTCGTCGATGTCCCTGTCACGAAACTACTCAGCGCAGAATATGCCGCACAGATCGGGGCTCATATTGATCAGCAGAAGACGCGTCCGATGCAGGACTACGGTCGCTTCTTTACAAACGACGACGGCGGAACGAGTCATTTTTCCGTCATGGACGCGGAAGGCAATGCAGTCGCCTGTACCGAAACGATCAACCTGACATTCGGCAGTTTTGTCGTGGTGCCTGATTTGGCATTCTGCTCAACAATCAAATGGACGACTTCGCCGCGAATCCCGGCAAGGCCAACGCATTCGGCCTGATTCAAGGCGCAGCCAACGCGGTCGCTCCGGGTAAGAGACCGCTCAGCAGCATGACGCCGACAATCATCATCGAAGACGGCAAAGCGACCTACGCCTGCGGCGCATCCGGTGGTCCGCGTATCATCACGGCCACGCTGCAGAGTCTTCTCAATCACACGGTGTTTCAAATGCCTGTCGATCAGGCTGTCACAGCACCGCGATTTCACCATCAGTGGTCACCTGACGAGCTACTGCTGGAACCAGAACTTTTCCAGACGGTTTCCGCGCCACTGCAAGCCATAGGCCACATCACACAACGTGCATCATCCCTCGCCGCCACTCAAGGCGCAGCACTTCAGACCAACCAACTCACCGGCGGCAGCGACCCCAGAAAACACGGCCAGCCGGCCGGTTACTGATCGATAACATTTGAAGTGCTGTGACTTGTCACCGCTTTCATTTTCAATCGACATGCTTCACAACTCAAAATGTTCGACTTGCCCGACATCGGGTGAAAAGTTTTCCGGTGGTGGCGCTTCGCTTACCACCGGCTGACTTCAGGCTTCCTACGCATCTTCCAGAGCAGCAGCTTTCCGGCGTCGCAGGCTGTCATGCGTCTGCCAGGGGCTCCTGCAGAGTCCTTTTCATTCCGATGTCGGATGCTGCATGGGAAATAAATCGGTATACGCCGCGGGCATCGCTCGGCCACCATGGCCTGGATCGATGCGGACACTGTTGCACTAAGCCCACGAAATTCACTAGCAGGCGCAGTTGTGAACATCTGTCTGCAGTGCTGCATGTTGCTGTCACTTAAGACATCGTTTGACGAGTCGGTTTCCGTGTCATATTGTCCGCACGCGGATTGTCGATTTCCACCCTAATCCAGGGGCTGATCAAATGCTGTTGCATGGCTGGCTGAATCAACTTCGTCAATGGACTCTACCATCAGGATTCCTGAGGAGTCATCGACGCGGTCAACGACTGACGGAACGGGTCGGCCAGCCGATCGAGGGTCTTGAAGCAAGAGTGCTGCTGACGATTGATGTGGATCAGCCGTTCTCAGTACGCGGCGGACCGATCGCTCACGTGTCCGAGCGATTTGATGCCGACGCCAGCTACGATCTCGTCACGCTGTCTGCGACCGGAGATCTGACCGTCGCGCTGAATCGTGGCGATGGTGCGTGGTCGTCGATTCAATCCATGGACTCGGCCGTCCAGCGGCGTCGGGCTTGCAGCGGGACGAGTCAACTCGGATCCGTTTGCCGATCTGGCAATTCAGTCCACTGACCAGATTACCATCGCGGTCAGTAATGGCGCGGCGAGTTTACGGTGACGCAAAGGCTGATTCCTGCGTCGCCCGGACAGTTGGCTCGTAGCGGTGGACTGCCGGTGGGACTGACGTTTGGTCTGTTCGATCAGGATCTGTCAACAGACCTCGCTGTCGTCGTGCCGGGGACGAATGAATTGTTGGTATATCGCGGCCTGAGCAACGGCTCATTGGGAACACCCGTGCGGTATGCTTCCGGCGGTACGGAACCCGTTGCAGTCGTGACTGGCCAGTTTGTGGGCGGGATGGCTTCGGATCTGGCCGTCGCGCACCGTGACGGGACGATTACGTTTTTCTCGGGCGACGGCCGCGGAAGCTTTTCACAGCATTCCGACACTACGATCCTGGCGGCCGACGGCGTTTCAGGAGCATCGATCGAATCGATCACAGTGGACGATTTCAACGGCGACGGAGAATCTGATTTGGCGGTCACCGCCACGGACACGGCCCTGCTGCTGTTGAACGCGGGCGACACACTGAACTCCAGTCGCATCGTCAATGGCCGCTTCGATCAGGGATTGACCGGATGGACGACGCAGATCAACGGGCACGCCGCCACCGATCAGCCGGGTGTCGTCGCAGGACTGAATGGCTTTGCACGACTCACAGAGAATCAGTCGTTCCTCACGTCTCTGCAACAGACGTTTTCTGTTCCGGCGTCGCCGCAGACACTTTCCTTCGATGTCGGTCCTTAGCCCTCCAGCTTTCCGCATCGGGTTTGCCGGATGCGTTTGAAGTGTCATTGCTCAACAGCGCGGGCAATTCCCTGGTGGCAACGCATCTACCGGAAACCACGTCCTTCTACAACGTCAATGCGAACGAACAAACGACGCTGGCCAACGGAGTCACCCTGAACGGCACGACGGTCACGGTCGATATTTCAGGATTGACTGCGGGCACACAGGCGATACTGTTTTTTGATCTGATCGGGAACCCGCCTGGCACGTCATCCACGGTTGTCCTCGACAACGTCGTCATCACGCCGGAACGCATGACCAATGACACGTTCGCCGTCGTGACTCTGCCGGGTTCGTTTCAGCACGCGATGGGTGTTGATTCCGGCGATATCAATGGCGATGGCCTGCGAGATGTGTTGATCACTGGACGCGCTGCCACCAGCCTTCTTGTTTTCACCGCAACAACGGCTGGCGGATTCACACGCACCGATGTGTCGCTGGCAGTATTCGGGACTCAGCCCGTCAGTGTGATCGCGGTGGCGCTGGCTGGCAGCAGTGAAGTCGACGGCGGAGACCATGTCGCGGTCGGGTTGTACGGCCTGATGTGGTTTCGCCGCTCACGGTCGACCACACACCGCCGCAGGCCAGCCTCATCAGTCCTGTTGCAAATGATGTGAATACGGGAGTCGGCAATACGATCGTTGTTGAATTTTCAGAAGCAATGCGCCCAGATTCTGTGGCCTCACTGGCCCCATGGAGTCTGACCGAGGCCGGGCTGGATGGTGTTCATGGAACGTCCGATGACGTCCAGATCCCGTTGCAGTCGGTCACGTACAGCGCCGTGACTCGTCGCGCGACACTGACGTTGCCACTGACCGTCATCGCGGACGGAAATTACCGGCTCACGGTGGAAGGGGCGAACTCTGCGACGGCCGTTGTGGACGTGAGCGGCAATCGTTTGAACAACGGTGTGAACCAGATTTTTGGAATCACGGTGAACTCAAACGGTCCTGAGATTTCTACCGCGATCAGTCTCTCCGGTTCGGAAGGCCAGTTGCTGACGCTGGTGGCCACAGTCAGCAATCCCGGCAGTTCCGGTCCGCATGCTGCCACCGTGAACTGGGGCGACGGCACGGCGACAGCCGGGACGGTCATTTTTTCGTCAGGGACTGGCACTGTGACGGGACGTCATGCCTACGCCGATGACGGAAACTACGCCGTCACCGTGACAGTCACCGACAGTTCTGCAGTCATCAACAGTTCCGCACGGACTGGTTCGCGAACGACCACCGCTGCGATCGCAAACTTTGTGCCAACCGTTGTGGCAGGGCCTTCACGGTCGGTCATCGTCGGAACTCCGCTTTCCGGTGTGATCGCGACGTATACGGATCAAGGCTACTCAGACGCCGCCGTGAGCGCCAGTGAGACATTCACTGGTTCAATCCACTGGGGCGATGGCTCACCGATTCAAACCGCAGCTCTGACAGTCACCAACGGTGCAGCAGGCGTCCTGACGCTCGGCAACGTTTCCGGCACGCACACGTTTGCCGGCATCGGCACGTACACCGTCACGATCACCGTGTCCGATGACGATGGCGGTGCCGGTCTGGCCTCGTTTCAGGTCACAGTGACTGCCGCCCCGCAGCCGCCAGCCATCAGCGGCCCGGCCACAGTAGCGGAAGGTGCTGTCTATGTGCTCACACTGAACGCGAATAATTATTCACCAACCGCATGGAACATCAACTGGGGCGACGGCACGTTTATTCAAACGGTGCCGGGAAACGCAACCTCCGTTGCACACACCTACACTGACAACCAGATGGCGACGATCACCGCAACGGCTGTGAGCAACAGTGGCTCGGTGACTGCGGCTCCGCTGACCGTGACGGTTCTCAATGTGGCGCCGACGATTTCCATCAATGGGCTGAATTCGATTGGTGTCGGTACGCAGTATTCGCTGTCCGTGTCAGCCAGCGACCCAGGCACGGATACCGTTTCGTCGTGGATCGTGAACTGGGGTGACGGGGCGACGTCGACGGTTGCCGGTACGCTCACGACACTGACGCATGTCTACACGGTGGCTGCGACCCGTACGATCAGGGTGTCCGCCATGGACGAAGACGCCACCTTCACCGGGCCATCAAAAACGATCACGGTGATCACGATCACCGGCAACAAGCCGCGTTTTTTTGTCGTCGATTCACAATCCGACAAAGCGTTTCGCTACGGCAGCACGGGTGTCGGGCCGGGAGATTTCACACTGGGGTCTTCGAAAAATGTCCGAGGTGTCACGACGAACGGCGCAGGCAATCCGATCTGGACGATCGATAACGACGATCGTGTCTACGTCTATGATTCTGTCGCAGGCACGCTGACCGGATCGTGGAAAGCCACCAGTGTGAACAATCCGGAAGACATCGCAACCGACGGCACGGATCTCTGGATTCTGGATCGCAGTGATGACAAGGTCTACCGCTTTGCCGGAGCTGCGTCACGCCGCAGCGGTTCTCAGTCGGCGGTGAGCAGTTTTCGTCTGCATTCGCAGAACGGCGATGCGTACGGCCTTGCAACGGACGGCACGAAACTCTGGGTCGTGGATAAGAATGCTTCAGCGGTCTTCATTTATAACGTGTCCAGCGGCGCGTACCTCGGGAAATGGACGATCGACAGCCGAAACAAACAGCCAACCGGAATCACGATCGACCCCAACGGCGGCAGCGACATGTGGATTGTCGATCGGCAAAC
>JBBJME010000129.1:0-19083 GCA_037719765.1 Planctomycetaceae bacterium | reverse complement strand
GATCTTGACATTTTTACACCCCGCAGGCCACAAACGAACCCTGTCGCGCACCCGGGCGACCAGATAATGCACAAACAGTATTCCGCACAATGGACCGAGGTTATACCATGCCGCTCGAGCGCTCAGCGTGACAGATTCCCACGGTCCGGTTCCGCGATCGACGATCAGCGGAAACACAAACAGGAATGGAATGTAAATCAGCAATGACAGGACAATGATTAAGGGGTAGATCGTGAAGAAAGTACCAATGACCTGCGCTTCGTTGTTACCGGCGGTGGCGATCATGATCATCATGATGATCATCAGCGGAAGCATGACTACCATCGAAAAGGCGAGGAGAATCAGCATCGCCAGCAGAGAATTCACGAAGACATCGAAGCCTTTGAACAAAGTCTCAAACCGCACCTGAATGCCATTCATGCGATACCGAAAACAGAGGTACATTCCGCACATCATGGGCCCCATCATAATGCCCATAGGGACGATGGACCCGATCAGAATTCCGACAAGGCAAATCCCGACAAAGAGCCAGTACTGATCGCCCAGCATGGCTTTTGCTTCTGTCAGGCGTTCAATGGGTCTCGCTGAAATTCTACGAAATTCTCCGGGACCAGTCGGGTCAAAACCTGAGAATTCATCGGGAGCGGCAAACGGATTTGACATGCGCGTATTACCTTGACTAAATCGCTTTGATATACCTCACGCGGTAGCAGGTGATATTAACCCGAAGCGTCAGTGAGGGCGCACCTAACTCTTGACGCTTTCAAGCGATCCTGCCTCGCAAAAGAGTCATTTTAGGCCGCGCGGATATAACAAGCTGCCGGAAATTGATCGGTATCAGAGCGTAACGTTTCTGAATTTTTAATGAAGTGAGTGGTTAACCTCAAGGGTTGACTTTACGCTTTTTATCACATCGCCGCCAATTCCCATTGTCGTGTCATTGCAGATCCCCCATTTGGCGCGGGAGCCTGGGTGGATACAATCCGCCGCTTCGAATTCTGGTGACTCTGAACCGTCGCCTGCCGTGAAGTTACTGAATCGGAAAGATCGTCGATGGAAGCCGGAATTGTCGGCCTGCCGAATGTCGGCAAGAGCACACTGTTTAACGCCCTGACCTCTTCAACTGCCGCCCAAAGCGCGAACTACCCGTTCTGCACGATTGAGCCGAATGAAGGGATCGTCAGCGTGCCTGATGCTCGGTTGAATCGAATCACTGAATACATCCCTCCCCAAAAAGTCATCCCTGCGATCCTGAAGCTGGTCGATATCGCCGGTATTGTGAAAGGTGCCAGCGAAGGCGAAGGGCTTGGCAATAAGTTTCTCAGCCATATTCGTGAAGTGGACGCCATTCTGCAGGTCGTGCGATGCTTTATCGACGACGATGTGACACACGTCGGTGGCGGCGTCAATCCGCTTTCTGACATCGAAGTCATTGAAATGGAATTGATGCTCGCCGACATGCAGACGCTGGAAAACTCACTGCCGAAGGCTCAGCGATCGGCAAAGAGCGGCGACAAGGACGCTAAACAGCGCGCCGTCGTTATGGAAAAGTGCCTGGAAATTGTCAATGCCGGCAAACCACTGCGCAGTGCTGACTTTACCGACGAGGAACAGAAGGTCGTGCGGGCCATCGGGCTGATGACGGCGAAACCAATCCTGTTCGTGGCGAACGTGGCAGAAGACGATCTGGAAGGCAAGAGTCCACTTGTGGATCAGGTGCGCAAGTACGCTGCCGAACACGGTGCGTCAGTCGTACCGGTCTGTGCCAAGCTGGAAGCGGAACTGGCGGAGCTGGATGAAGCAGATCGCCAGGAGATGCTCGAGTCGGTTGGCTTGACAGAGCCTGCCCTGGGACCGCTGGCTCGGGCAACTTACAAGACGCTCGGCTTGCAGAGTTACTTCACTGCCGGCGAGAAAGAAGTGCGCGCATGGACGATTCCTGTGGGAGCCACTGCACCGCAGGCGGCGGGCGTGATCCACAGTGACTTTGAACGCGGTTTCATTCGCTGCGAAGTTTACACGTTGCCTGATCTGGAAACCCACAAGACCGAAAAAGATATCCGCGCGGCGGGCAAACTGAGGGTGGAAGGCAAGACATACGTCATGCAGGATGGTGATATCTGTCACTTCCTGTTTAACGTGTGAATGCAACAAAAGACTGGCGTCGCGTAGGATGGACATTCATGTCCGTCGTATTGCCATGAATCTGTGTCGCAGGCAGAACTTTTTTGTGACACACAATCCCTGCGGGAGTATCGCTTTTCTTGCTATGGTTCGCACATGAATGTCCAAGCTTCAGGAATCGCACTCGACTCGCAGAGTCAGGCTACTGTATCCGCATCCATGCGACGACAGCCGCCGCCGTGGCTTTGTTGGTGGCGAGTGGCACGTTGTGGACGTCACAAACTCGCATGAGTGCCGACACGTCCGGTTCATGCGGCTGAGCCGTCAGCGGATCGCGGAAGAACAGAATCCCTTCGATTTTTCCTTCTGCGACTCGACCGCCGATAATCAGGTCACCGCCATACGGTCCATGCGCGACTTTTTCGACATCCAGCCCCAGTTGTTCCTGCAGCATTTTCCCTGTGTTTCCCGTCGCTACCAATGATGCTGTCCGGAAATAGTCGAGATGTAGGCGGACAAATTCCAGCAGGTCATCTTTGAGTGCATCGTGAGCGATCAGGGCAATCATAGGTGTGTCCGGTATTTCTACGCCACGCGCCGCAGTTGACGTTGTGACTGTCGCTGCACGAACGCGGCGTAATCTTCGGGCGTATCAATCCCCGCAGCGGCGTGGTTGACGACTGACACGGCGATCGTTGCTCCGCTCTGCAGGGCGCGAAGCTGTTCCAGCTTTTCCAGTTGTTCCAGCGGTGATGGCGGCATGGAGGTCAGCTTCAGCAGAAAGTCGCGGCGGTATGCATACAATCCGACATGCAGCAGCCACGGCGATGGTTCACCATCTCGAAAGTATGCTTCGATCGGCTGATCGCGGCTGAAGGGAATCGGCGAGCGGCTGAAGTACATCGCTCGACCATTCACATCCGTCACAACCTTCACGCAGCCAGGATCACGCACAACATCGGGCGACGTAATTGGTGAAGCCACTGTCGCCATCTGGCTGTTGGATGTTCTCAATTCATGCACCAGTGATGCCACCACGTTTGGGTCAAGTTCCGGCTCGTCGCCCTGCAGATTGACGATCACATCGGCATCAGAAAATCTGCGGCGCGTGAGTTCGGCGATGCGGTCTGTGCCGCTGTTGTGTTCTCCCGTCATTTCCGCTCGACCACCGAACGACGTGACGACATCGGCAATTTCCTGGCTGTCCGTGGCCACGACAACATCGTGCAATTCCGGGCACTGGCACGCTGTTTCCCAGACGTATTGGATCAAGGGCTTGCCCGTGGCTTTTAACAGCAGCTTGCGTGGCAGGCGGGTTGAGTGCAGTCGCGCGGGGATAATTCCAACTATTTTCATGCCTGACATCCTTGTTCGATCGAAGGACGAGGTTCCGACCCCGCCTTGGTGCTTTGGGCTTAAAAAAGGGGTCAGGAACCAATAGTGCGGAGCACCCTCTGGGCCATTTGGCTATTGGTTCCTGACCCCTTTTTTAAAGCCAGGGAAGTCTAGACCATTTTGGCGGTTCCTGTCAAAATCAACATTTGCAGAGGGAAATTCAGCGTGCGACGGACCGGCTGGCGCACGCACGATTGTCGGAGCGAACGGATTCCACTGATGAAGATCTTTTTTTCCGCTGGTGAGCCCAGCGGTGACCAGCATGCCTCCCATTTGATTAAGGAACTGTCTGCCCAGCGTCCAAATTTTGTCGCGGAAGGGTTTGGTGGCCCGCACATGCAGGAGGCGGGATGCCAACTTCATTTTGAGCTGACCGAACTGGCGGTGATGGGTTTTCTGCGTGTCATCCCCCTGATCGCAAAGTTTCGGCGACTGGTGAAGCAGGCGGAAGCTCATTTCGAGGCGAATCCCCCCGATGCGGTCGTGCTCGTCGACTTTCCTGGTTTCAACTGGTGGATCGCGCGGGCCGCAAAAAAACGTGGCATCCCGGTCTATTACTATCTGCCTCCACAACTTTGGGGCTGGGCACCGTGGCGAATCAAGCGCGTTCGCAAATGGGTGGATCATGTCATCTGCGCGCTGCCGTTTGAATATGACTGGTACAAATCGCGCGGCGTGCAGGCAACCTGGGTCGGACATCCGTTCTTTGATGAAGTGGCCGAACGGAAGCTGGATGCTGAGACGATGCGGAAGTTGAGTCCGGACGGGCTCACACGCTGTACAGTTGCAGTGCTGCCGGGGTCCAGAAATCATGAGATCGAAAAGAACTGGCCAGTGATGCTGGAGATCATTAAACGTGTCTCCAGAATCGTCCCGACGGTGCGCTGGATCGTGGGCAACTATCGTCCGCAACAACTTACGCGCTGTCGCGAAATGCAGATGGCAGCGAATGTGTCGGCTCCGCTGGAGTACTTCATCAACAGCACGTCTGAAGTGATTGAATCCGGTGACTGCTGCCTGATGGTGAGCGGTTCCATTAGTCTGGAACTGCTGGCGCGGAAAACCCCTGGAATCGTGCTGTATCGAGCGAACACGATTGCTCGGTTTGTGGCGAGATTCCTGATGAACTGTCGATTCATCACACTGCCGAATCTGATTGCCGATCAGGAAGTGATGCCCGAATTCATTTCCAATGGAGATCCCGAGCCTGATATCCGAAAGATCACGAGCCTGCTGACAGAATGGGTTTCGAAACCCGAAGTGATTGCCGCTCAGAAGGAAACTCTGGCGCGACTCGCCGGCCACGCGACCACGACCGGAGCCACCCGACGCACGGCTGATCTGCTGCTGCGACTGATGAACGGCGATTCCGCAGCAACCGACGCAGATCCTCGGATGTTCATCCCGTTTCGCAAAGGCGCCGCATGATTTGTCGATGAACGTGATTTCTGCGGTGGTCTTCACGCTTGCAGTTGCCGCGCGAAGGGACATACTTCGTCGCTATGCATGTCGTTATTCTCTACAACCGTGTTTCACTGCATGATTCAGCGGGGGATCTGGATGTTCTGAAGCAGGTCGTTGCCGTGGAACAGTCGTTAGCCCGGCTTGGACATTCGTCGGCACGCGTGGGTTGTCATCTGAGACTGGATGATGTGCGGTCGGTCCTGAACACCGAACGGCCGGAGGTCGTGTTCAATCTGGTGGAGTCGCTGGGCGGTACGGACCAGTTGATGCCGCTGGCTGCCTTGCTGGTGGAATCGATGCGGTTACCCTTCACCGGTGCATCAACACTCGCGATGCTCAAAACAACTCAGAAACTTGAGGCCAAGCGACATCTGCTGATGTTTGGACTTCCCACGCCGGCATGGATGACGGATCACAACTCAGGCTGGCAGGGGCTTCGCAGTCCGGACGCGATCCCCGCTGCGGCGATTATCAAAGCCGTGGCCGAACATTCTTCACTTGGAATGAATGATGACAGCGTCGTGCGGCTGGCGGACCTGCGGGGTGATGGCGAATCTGTTCAGATGCGTCTGGCGAATCTGATTGCCCGCAAAGCCGCGGATCTCGGAACTCCGCACTTTGCGGAAGACTACATTGATGGCCGGGAGTTTAATCTGAGCGTCCTGGCGACCGACTTTGGCCCGAGCGTCCTGCCGTCGGCGGAAATCGAGTTCACAGATTTTCCCGACGACAAGCCAAAGATCGTTGGTCATGATGCCAAGTGGAATGAACACACGGCGGAGTACATCAACACGCCGCGGCGTTTTACGTTCGCGCATGGCGACCAGCCGCTGCTGGATGAACTGCAGTCGCTGGCTCGTCGGTGCTGGGAAGTGTTTGGCCTGCAGGGTTATGCGCGAGTGGATTTTCGAGTCGATGCGGACGGTCAGCCGTGGATTCTGGAAATCAACGCCAACCCATGCCTGTCCCCCGATGCCGGATTCGCCGCAGCAGTGGCGCAGGCCGGCCTGACGTTTGATACGGTTGTCGAGCGTATTCTGCACGATGCCATGCCGTAAGGATTGCAGGAACGTGCGAGAAGCCAGTGGCGCACCAGTCGCCACGCGGCAACGATCTGCCCCCTAAACGCGGGATAAGCTTCCAGCTTGTCATTGCTGTCAGGGAGATTTGGAGTTCTCGTTAAGCGATGGCAAGCTGGAAGCTTACCGCACGCGGAAATTCAGTTACGGCACCAGGGACAGTTGCGGCAATGGCGTGGACTTAATGAGCGGAATGGCGCTAGCCACCGGTAACTGTTCCTGAATACACTGAGAAAAACCGGCGGCTAGCGCCGTGCCGCTCACGGCGAAAAGGGCTGAGTCCACGCCATCGGACAGTTGCGGTGGAGAGGCATGCCTCTCCACTCGCAGATGTCACAGCAATCAGTTAACGGGGTTGCGTGAGAACACTAACAGTCCATTTGCAGGAATGCGAATCGTGGCCGAGGCGGGCATTCCATCTCGGGGACTCGGAAACGCTTCAATCATGCTGCCATTGCCCGCAACCCACGGGTTGGGGAAATTGTCGTAAAAGTCACTGTTGAAGACTTCGAACCAGGGGCCCGCTTGCGGGAAACCAAGTTCGTACTGATCGAATGTTGATTCATTGAGGCTGGCCACGACAATGACGTCACGACCGATGCCCTCAATCCAGCGATGAAACGCCAGGATGCGATTGTCGTTGTGCACATAAAACGGATTCACAGATCCTGCCTGGAGAGCCGGATGCCGCCGCCGCAACCAGATCAGATCCTGCATGAACTTCAGATGATCCTGCATCGACCGATCGCTGCTGAGTCCGTCCCACCAGATCAGGTGACCCGGATGGTTGTCCAGATCGTCAGTCCAGTACTTGTCTTCCAGGAATTCCTGTCCCATGAACAGCATCGGCAGACCAGGGGCGGTCAGCAACAATCCATTTGCAACTCGCGACCGGCTGCGAGCGTACCAGGAACGGGCATCCGTGGAATCAGCAAGTGCCGCAATTCGCGGCTCGCGATCGTTATCGTTCTGCACCCGCTGCCGGTCGTGTGTCTCCAGGCAATTCACGACCTGATTGGCGGCTGCGAAACCGAAGGGATGTCGCAGCGAGTCGCGGACAGGATCCAGATTCACTGGCGCGCTCTGTCCGGCCGCTGCCTGCACAACTGCGCGTCGCACAGTGTCCCGGATCCCTGGTGTCAGCACGGTGTCGAAACCAGCTCCGTTCTCGTAGCGTGAACGAGTCGCCCAATACGGCTGATCTTTCCAGTACTCGGCATGATGCAGACTCGATGGACGGTGATGTTTGACGGTCCCCGTGAGATCCTGACAGAAGTGCCAGCCGCCGAACTGGTCGATGACCGAGACCTCATCATATCGGAAACCGTCCACGTGGTATTCATCCAGGAAGAACCGAGCGTTGTCGATCAGGAACTGCCGCACGCCGTCGTTGTTGAAGTCGAAGATCAAACCACCTGCCCAGCCATGCGGGGTGAAGTAAAGTTCGCCGCCGCTGTCATCGCGGAACTGGTAGAGATTCTGCTCGTCGCCGAAGAAGCCTCCGGCATGGTTGTAAACCACGTCGAAGATCACGGCCATGCCGTACAGATGGCAGAGATCGACAAAGACCTTGAGCTGGTTGACCTGTGGCACCAGATCCTTCAATTCCAGCGGCGGCTGTCCACGGTCTGCGAGCAGCCGGTTGACCATGATCAGATACCGCGGCAGATCCTTTTCTTCCACGCCGTAGTCCATTTCCGGCGAGAACAGGTCGGTTCCGTTGTAGCCGAGGCTCCGAGGTGTCGGATCAAATGGATTCGGCACGGAATTGAACTCCGTCACCGGCAGCGGCTGAATGAACGTCACGCCCAGCCCGGCGAGATACGGGATCCGTTCGACGGCGTCCAGAAACGTCGCAATGCGGTTCGGTCGCTCGTCACGGCCCTGATTATCGACACCATACCAGGTCCCGAAGTGAAGCTGATAAATGATCGCCTCGTGAAACCAAGGCGTCCGGAAACCATCGTCATGCCACGGGTATGAATTCGACGAACGGACAATGCAGTCAACGTTCGGCCAGCCGTGGAACTCCAGTTCCCGCGCATACGGATCACGCACAAGAGGCTGCGGATTCCCGATCACATGAAAGCGATAGTGATCACCTTCCTGCACACCCGGGACAAAACCAGTCCAGTAACCATCGGAACCTAACTGCAGTCTTGTGTCCGGCGACGGGAGAAGGAGTCACCATTCGCATTGATGACGTTGCCCCTTCCGCGCCAGGCGAAGATGAACCTCCAGTGCCTGAGGAGCCCAGAGGCGGAACGTCGCGCCACCCGAGACAAGATTCGCGCCCATCCGGGTCGCTTCCGAAACGCCCTGCTGGCTCACGAGCCCAAATTCGGATTTCCGAACCTGATCCGTTCCCGGTTTACTGGATTCTCTCAATGTGGTTACCATCGTGATCCCTTTCAGAGTCGTACGCATCCTCCTGAAAACACTTGGGTGAGATTTTATCGTGGAATTAGCGACTGGCTAGAACGAAATGCCCCATGAGGACGGTCGATTATTCACCAGCCCCATTTGACGCGAATCGATCTTGACAGACGCTTTGTCGTCAGAGGACAGACAAATTCGCTTCAGAAAACAGATCGTCAATCGCGGACTCTTCTGGCAATCTGACCAAGGCGGAAGCCAAGACGGCAGTCCGGCCCGGGTTTCGAACGATCGTGTACTGACCGCTCCCGTCCGGAGTGAACACGAGCAGATCATTTTCATCATCTGCCGTCAATGCATCGAGTCCCGCCTGATTCAGCAGACCGTCCGTCGTTGTGATCTCAAGCTCAGGTGCGTTTTCAATCCGGCCCAGCGCCGGAACGGCAATTTTAGTTCCATCCGAGATTCCGATTGTGGCATTTCCATTCTGCAGCGCATCCATGCGACCGTAGCGCATCTGAATCTGACCGTTCGAGAAGAATGCAACCTGGAAGCTGACCTTTTCTGGAGTGTTCGAGAAATACGGGATATCGAGGAAGGTAATCACCCGGACGCCATCCGCATCATAGAGGCCGATGGTACCGGATTGTCGAGGATCAATGTCATCCCAGAACGGCATCACAATTTTTGCGATTTGCGTCGGCAGCCCACTGTTGGAATAATCGCTGCCAATTGAATCGGCACCGAATTCGATCACACCATTTGTCGTCACGAACATTTGGCCGCTGACCGCCTCACCGAAGAAGTCGAACGCAAAGGGCATGGGGCTGATCGCGAAGGAGCTGTCATCCTGACGCAGTGAAACGTCTGTACCGAAGGGCAGAAACTCTGCCGATTGATCAAATTCCACGACGGTAAATGTTTCCGTCCGAACGTTCTGTCCGAGTGCATTTCCTGCTCGATCTGTGACCGCAGGCTGGTTAATCTGCAGACGATACGCGCCAGGCAAAAGGCCTGGTGAGGGCATCGTCAACTGCACCAGTCGATCCCGGTCACGCAATTGAAGATCCGCCGCAATCACGACATCGTCCGCGTCCCCGAACGTGCCGTTCGGGCCTGCCCCAACCAAACGGAAGTTGTTCGCTGACAGACTGTTTTCAGCAATCGCCTCAGAGAAACGAATGCGAACAAATCTTTGCCCTTCGAACCGACTGCTCCCGTCTGCCGGGTCAACCGATTCGATCGTCGGAGCAAACGTATCCGGCACAACGGTGAACGTTTGAAGTGCGGACAACGTTGCGTTACCGCCGGTATCGACGGCACGCGCCCGAACCGTCAGCGACGAACCCACCGCGACGGTTACGCTTCTGTGGTCAAATCAACACGCCGTGACCGGCTATGATCAAACCGAACAGACGTTCCATAATTGAAGGTTCTTGATCGCTTGCTGAGAAAATGGTATCAAGCTCTTCCTCAGGTTCAGGGACAAATATCGTCACTGGTTCCTCGTCAATCTTGAACAACGAGGGATTATCGGCAGCATCCGGTTGCCGAAACACGGCGTCATCCTGAGTCAGTACGGTCTGCTGTGCTGCAGCAGTTCCATTGGCATTCTGCAATCCGTCGAGATAATCGCGGACCTCTGCAGCGGTATCACGCGAAGCGTCCGCGTTTTCAGCTATGAAGTTTTGAAGCACCGCATCCGAAGTGCCGAGCGACATCCATGCGAAAACCGACACGGCGTCCTGAAAGGGATTTTGTGACCCATCCAGGTCGATGTCGAACAATGCTGCTTTGTTGTCAAGGAATTGCTTCACTTCCGCCGGTGTCTTACGCACCGCGTTCGCGCCAATAAACGTCTGAAAAACGGAATCCGGTGTCCCGGGAGACATCCATGCGAACAACAGCACCGCATCCTGAAAAGGATTTTGCTGGCCATCGCCATCGATGTCAAAGGTATCTGCCGTTGCGTTGATGACAACGGTCGTTTGATCGTCCTCCATCGCCTGATTGTTGTTCGGCGTCGAATCCGGGTCTGCTTCGTCCACGGCAACGATCTCTGCCTTATTTGTCAGCGAGAGCCCGGATGCAACATTCACCAGAATGCGAAGTTCGACGGTTTCGTCTGGCGGCATGTTTCCGACGCTCCAAATTCCGGACCCGGAATCGTACGTTCCCGAGTCGGTGGTGTACGACAGGAACGTCAGCCCGGCAGGAAGAATATCTTTGACCTTGATGACCGTCGCTGTCCCCGGACCTTTGCTGCTTAATTTGAGAGTGATTGTCAGCTGATCATCAATCTTCGGATTGATATTGCTGACGGTCTGCGAGAGCTCCAAATCCGCGGGAGGTGATACAATGGCGTTTACGCGAAAACCATCGTCAAGGCGATTATTTGAAGAGTCAAAATCGGCGGTCGCTGACGTGACCATCGTGTCAGTCAGCAATTGGCCAGCCACAAACGAGTTCTGGATCACGTCAAACGAAGCACTTTCCCCTGGCGCGAGAGAAGAGATTCGGCCGGTAATCTGACTGCCGCTGGTCTGAACTGTGCTCAAGGCAAGTGACTTCTCAACGCGAATGAGTCGCAATCCGGAAGGCAATTTGTCCGTAAGGACCACATTCGTGGCTGCTTCAGGCCCGTTGTTGGTCACGGTCAACCGATACATCGACTGAGTTCCAAGGTCCGGGGCAGTGCTGGGGTCCGTTCGAGAGATGACCAAGTCCACCCCCGTCGCATTTTTTGGTGACAGCGACAGGCTGTAGTCTGTATCGCCTTCATATCGATCAACCATGACTAAGTATTCTCCGGGTGCGAGTCCCGCGAAGTCAATTTCTTCATCCTCGCTGCCGGGATTTTGAGAAATCGCCAGCACTTCGTTCCGCGCGACAATCCCATCGTTATTGGAATCGCGATAGATTCTGATGTCCGCATCATCGATTAGTCCCGAAAGTCGCAGGGACAGGCCTCGCTGGGCATCAAGGGCAAATTTGTAGAGATCTGTGTGATCAATGGATCCAACAAAATCGCTTCGAGTCACCGCGGCGGTTAATGTTCCAAGGTCGAACGCGGTCGCGACCGTATCGCCTGCCTGATCAGTTGGGATTGTCGATGCACTCGCTGAGGCCTGAAGTTGATAAGTTGAGTTTCCGCTCACCCGTGAGACCCGGAGAAAATACTCTCCGGCCGGTAACCTAACCATCTGCAGCGATTCCGATGCGTCTCCCTCCACATCGGAAAACCTGATCATTTCGTCGAACTGAAGGATATCGTCACCGGTGACATCGCGCCCGATCGTAAGGTAAACATCGCCTGTGTTTAGGCCAGTCACCGATAAATCCACATCACTAACTCCTGTCAGCCGGAAACGGTAATAGTCGTCCGTATCGACTTCCCCGATGAAGTCCGTGCGATTGACACTGCTGGCGAGAGTGCCAAGTTCCGCTGAACCGCGGGTGGTATTCGCAGCATTGTCTGGCGGGACAGCCAACGGGGTGACCTCAAGCGTGAGGTTAAAGCTCGTGTCACCGGCCCGCTTGAGCACGCGGACGTAGTAGACACCAGTTTGAAGCTGCATCGCGTCGATCGCCTCAGCCGCGTTCCCCGCCGAGATAGAGTCGAACAACACTTCATCAATGCCGAGAATCCCATCCTCATTAAGGTCGTAGCTCAGCTCCAAATCTGCGTCGGCATTCAGTCCGTTCAGGGTTACAGACAGGTCCCGCGGCGTGTCGAAGTATTCTCGCTCATGAAAGCCGCTGGTGATGTCCCCGACTTCGAAGCGGTACACGAACTCGGAGTTTGTGTTGTCTAGTGCTGCTGAGACGGCCCTGTTGCCGTTGAGTCGGCCAAGGTCGATGACACCATCGGGGTCACCAGCTGCGGCGGAGCTTGCGAATACTTGGGTTTGGGTGGCGTCCTGAACGGCCGACTGTTGCAAAGGTACGCCAACATCAATGGGGTTCGGTACACCGAAGTGCATGTGGTTGAAGTGGTCCTTGAAAAACGTGATCGTGACGTTGTTGATCGCAGTACCTAGAAATCGTGGGTCGTTGTAAATGGCGGCAGTTGCGCCAGCACCAGTAAAAGCATTGAGCATGTTCCTCACGACATCTTCGGGTTGCGTGTACACCAACAGGTTGAGGTTGTGCAACTGCGTGGCGAGGGCTGCAGTTTTCGACTTCGCCAGCTCGACGGCGCTGAGCCCATTGTCACGGTCTGACTGCTCGGAGACGCTGCCCACTCGAAAACTGTTGCCGCTGCGCACTACGATGCTGCCGTCCTCCCCCGGTGCCTTTACGTACGCTACCGAGTTCCCTTGGTAGGGCACGGTGCGGAATAGAAAACGGTCAGGAATATTGTCAATGTCGAGGCCGCGACCGCCATCGTGTGACGTACTGGGCGGGGCGTCACCCGTCAGGAAGGCGGAACCGCCAGATTGAAGGTTGATTTGAATTGTCGCCTGAGCTTTGGCGAGAAGCATTCTAGTTGTATTATCACCTGCGCCCCACTGTAATAGCTGACGCTATCGCTATCGCCATTGATCTTGCCGAGTCCAGCCCAAGATGGGGCATTTGCTGATTTATATTCTGCTTGAAGTATGCTGTATCGGATGTTGCAACCGAGGGGCGCCTCGCTTCTGGGTTGGTCGCCACGCTGAATACTTTCATGGCCCAATTCGTACTGTCGTCGAAGACACCATCGACGTTAAGGGCATTCCCCGGAGCGTAGCCTCCGGGAAAACCAAGGTAAGCCAATCGCTGCTCCTGCCTGTAGATGTCGAGCTTCTTTTTTTCCAAGGTAACTATATTGTCGCCCGAAGTTGAGAAGCCATCGGTAATCCGAAATGTAATCGGCAGTTCGATCCCGTTGTTCGTGACGATCAATTCACTCTCGCCAAGTCCTGCGTCGATTCGTGACGCGCCATCTTCGAGCGGAATGCCGACTTCGGGACGAAATAAACACTCCCTTCTTCAGCTCATTCCCAGTCATCGACTTGGGCAACCACGCGGATGTTGGTCGTGCTCTTCAATCCAAACTCGTTCGGTATTAGTTCCATGCCCCCCGTCGAGACGCCCGGTTCACGAACCGAGACACCCGCTCTTCGAAGCAAATCCACGACGTCGACTTTAACGACGTCCCCCAGAAAACCACCTGCTTCGAGCACAACTGGTTGAGTCTCGACGCGAAAATTCCATGCAGTCCCATCCTTGGGCGCTGTCACCTTCACCGTTAACTCATCGGAAGAATTTACTGCAGTTACGAACGTTGTCCCGCTATCGCCTCCGCTCTGAAGACCCACATCGCCTACAATCCGCAAATCTCGATACAGAACCTGAAACTCGTCCATCGAGTAGTTTTCCCAGCGAAAGTGATTTGATTTAGCCCCGGTGAAAGTGCGACAGGATAGACTTGAGGACTGGCGATTTGGCCTCCTGAGTCCGATACGACTGCGAGCAGTACGCGAGCCTCCAATTGTTCCGTGTTAATTTGTTGCTTCTTGGACGATCGACGACTGCCAACGAGACGTTCGGTCATGGACATGGATACTCTCCGTTACAAATCGGGGACTACTATATTCCTGCCTGCAGGGACATTTGGGCAATACACGCTCGCGGAAGGTTAGCAAGCTTAGGGTGACAGGGCAACTGCTTGCGGTGGCGGGACGGCGAATCGTCGGGCGGGCAACTGAATTCGTTCTGATACCCATCGGCTTTGCAAATCTTGTGGACCTCGAATTGCTGAATGATGTCCTACCTTGCCAGAAACACAAAAAAATGCCATGCACTTTGAAGTTAAGTATCAGGAGTTCGTGGGTTTCGTTGAAATCCGTCAGCTTGATTCGTTCGTCGCGAGGTATTGGTGGGACGTCGGAGTGTTTCCAAAAGTAAGCTGAGGATCATGGCGTTCAAGACCTTTCTGGCCACCGCAGGATTTATCTGTTTGTAGCATCAGTCCCACGATTGTATTTGACACGGAAAGTCAGAATCGCAACGTACCGGCGAGCTGACGTATGCCGCTCGCGGATTCGGTGAATGGACCCGGCGTTACGGGGATTACAAATCGATGTCATCGGCGAAGCTGGCGTCTTCCATGATGATCCGATAGCGCTCGCTGGCGTCTTTGCCGAGTAACTGATGGAACGTGGCGTCGGCTTCCAGCTGGCTTTCGATGTTGACTCTCAATAACACACGCGCACGGGGATCAAGCGTTGTATCGCGCTGTGCAGCGTTCATTTCACCAGACCTTGAAGCGGAGTACGACAGCCGTGCGATTGGCAGGGAGGGAAGCGAGGATCTCTTCCTTTTCCACATCGTGCCGAGCATACATCACGTCCTTGCCGACTTCGATGCGATACAGTGGCGGTTGCGCGATGAACAGTTTTCCCTGGCGAATCAGTTCGGTCATATGCCGAAAGAAAAACGTCAGCAGCAGCGTGGAAATATGATATCCGTCGCTGTCGGCATCCATAAGCAGAATGATGCGAGCGTAGCGCAGCTGATTCACTTCGAAGTTCGAACCGACGCCTGCCCCCAGCGTTTCCACGATGTCGCGGATTTCGTTGCTCTCCATGATCTTCGACATGGTGAGCGATTCTGTGTTGAGAATTTTTCCTCGCAGCGGCAGGACGGCCTGAGTGCCCGCTTTGCGACCCATCACGGCGGTACCACCGGCCGAATCTCCTTCGACAATGAACAGTTCCGATTCCGATGGATTCTTCGACTGACAATCGACGAGCTTACCGGGCAAATTTGTCTTGCGACCACCGACCGTCTTGCGTCGCACCTCAGAGACGGCTTCACGACTGGCCTGCCGCGCACGGGCGGAAAGGACCATGCGACCCAAAATGACATCTGCCAATGACGGATTGTTGTTCAGCCAGTTTTCCAGCGCCGGACGCACGACGCCATCCACGGCGGATGACGTTTCAGGATTGTTGAGGCGTTCCTTGGTCTGCCCCTGAAACATCGGGTCGCTGATAAAGATGCTCAGCACACACACGATGCCTTCCCGGATATCTTCCGCAGAAATCGTCACACCGCGGGGCTTGAATCCATGCACATCCATGTAATTGCGGACCGCCTTGTTGACGCCGGACTTCAGACCATTCTCATGCGTCCCGCCGGCGTGCGTGCGAATTCCATTGACGTAGCTGCGAATGTTCTCCTCGGTCGAATCCGTCCAGCGCAGCACCACTTCGACTTTTGCATCTTTGTCGTCCCTGGAGGCGAAAAACAGCTGTTCATGCGCTGGCTTCTTGCCTGTGTCCGTCGTGACCTTTTCAATGTACGCCACGATGCCATCAGGATGATGCAGTTCATGTGTCTCTTTCTTTTGTTCGTCGTCGAAGACAATGGTCAGGCCTCCGTGAATATATGAAATATCCTCCAGATGCTGCCGAATCGTTTCACCGTTGAACAGTGTCCGGCGAAAGATGTCGTCGTCAGGACGGAAGAAGATTGAGGTGCCTCGCCCGCGAAACGGTTTCACCTTCTGGACCGGACCACTGGGCTTGCCGCGGTGGAATGTCTGGACCCATTCGAATCCGTCGCGATGGACGGTTGCGACCAGTTCAGAAGATAAAGCGTTGACGACGGACGAACCGACTCCATGCAAGCCGCCGCTGCGGGTGTAGTTCTTGTCGCTGAATTTCCCGCCTGCATGCAGCGTCGTCAGGATCACTTCCAGTGTCGACTTCTTCATCTTCGGATGCTTATCGACCGGGATGCCGCGACCGTTGTCGTGGACCGTACAGGAACTTCCGTCTTTGTGCAGCGTGACGGTGATGCGATCACATTCGCCTGCAAGGAATTCATCGACGGAGTTATCGACAATCTCCCACAGCAGATGATGCAGCCCGCGCGAATCCACACCGCCGATATACATCGACGGGCGGCGGCGTACGGGTTCCAGACCTTCGAGGACTTCGATGTCTTCGCCGGTGTAGCTCGAATTTGTTTTGGCGGTTGATGCCATGAATGAGAGTTCCTGAAAATCCGTGTACGTCAGGTCATCAATAAGTGAGCGTGAACGCTGAACAAAAACTCATGGGGTGAATGTTGCAAGAAATGACTTCAAGAATTTTGCTAGTCACTGTAACGCCGTCGTTGCAATTCTGTTTCTGAATATTATTACGAACACTATGCAGATTGCCCCACAACGCTCTCTGCTGAGTCCATTCATGAAAGGCGTGAAATGTTTGATTGCCATCAATGCAGTTGCTATTCTAGTTTAGTGCCTAGTCGATCGACGATTCGTCGAATTCTGTGGATGTTGATATTGCGGCGACCGATGAGGTGTGTTCGTTGTTTAAAGCGATCGACGGTCGCGCTCTGGAGAGATCCGCAACCGATTACGTGAAAGTCTGGCAGGTTTCTGCAGGGTTCAATCGTGCTGTTCCTCTTAATGACAGGGGCGGGAGTTCTCTTTTGCAGGCGTGAAAGCACTCAACCTTCTCCAACGCCGCCAAGTTCGCTCCAGTCGACTAACTGAATCTCGGGTTGAATGAGTTCCACGAAACCGGTTCGCGAACTGGTTTTGACTCCGCGACCGCCTCGGGACGTGATCTGGTACTTGGTCTGCCCGAAACTCAGCACACTGTCGTTGTCGTTGCGGACTCGAAGTGCATCGCTGGGACGTGAAAGCTGGACGACGCCGAGAAGTTCGTCACCGACCTCCAGCTTGATGCCGCGGACGCCCTTGCCTGCATTTCCGAGCACCGGAACATTCTCAATGGCGAAGTGCAGAATGCGGGCTTTCTTTGAAGCCATGAACATGGTCTCTGCATCGCGAACCAGTTCCACATAGGCGACCTGATCGGTTTTCCCCAGTCGGCAAAACTTCCGTCCTGACTTTGTCGAAGGCGTACGAAACGCTTCGAACGGCAGACGCATGACCAAGCCGGCCTTCGTGGCGATCAGCAGGGTAAGTCCGACTCCATCGCCGACTTCGTCCAGGCTCGTGACAAAGCGCGCATCGGTCGTCAGTGCGCCGACGACGCTCACGCCGTCCTTCATTTTTGCGCGCTTCGCCAGCGGTTCTCCGTAACCGGATGACACCGGCAACTGATCGATCGGCAATGTGTACGCGATGCCATCGTTGCAGAAGAACACGACATGATCGAGCGTGCTGCCGGGAACCACGGTCAGCACCGAATCCCCTTCCCGAACACGCGTCTTTGACACGCTGCTCATCTGGCCGACACGTTTGATCCAGCCATCTTTTGTCACGACGACGTTGGTATTTTCCCGGACGATGTACGCCTGCGGATCGTATTCCACAATCTCTTCCGCCGAACCAAGCTCGCTGCGTCGACTGTCAGCGAAGTCCGCCGCAACCTGTTCCAGTTCCGTCGTGATCAGCTTCCACATTTTCGTCTTTGATTTCAGGATCGCTTCCAGCGCAGCGGCTTCGGCTTTCTTCGCCGCCAGCTCTTTGCGAATCTGATCGATCTCAAGCATGGATAGTCGGTACAGCTGCAATTCCAGAATTGCATCTGTCTGAATTTCGTCCAGCGGAAATTCGGCCATGAGCCTCCTGGCGGCGTCCTTCTTTCCGTCGCTCGCACGGATAATTTTCAAGGCGCGATCGAGTCCGTCGAACACGATCGCGAAGCCTTCCAGGATATGGATGCGTTTGCGAAGCTGAGCGAGCTGGTATTCCAGTCGTCGGCGCACCGTTTCGTGTCGGAAATCCAGAAAGTGCTGCAGCAGTTGCTTCAGATCCAGGACACGCGGCACGGTCGAGCCGCGATCAGCGGGCACCAGACACGTTGCGTTGTAGCCGAAATTCTGCTCAAGCGAAGTGTGCTTAAAGAGATACGCCATGACGGCGGCTGAGTCCGCTCCGGATTTCAGATCTATCGCAATCCGGAGACCGTTTTCTTCGTTGGTCTCATCGTTGACGCCTTCGAGCTGAGGCACTTTGCGGGCGGCAATCAGTTCGCCAATCTCAGCCATCAGCGGGCCGGTCGTCGCTCCGTAGGGAATCGTCGAGATGATGATACGACTCGTGTCCTGTTTTTTCCCCTGCTGATCGAAGCGCCATTCGCCGCGAACTTTGATCGAGCCGCGTCCGGTTTCGTACATTTCCTTCAGCGCCGCGCGATCCGTCATGATGCGGCCGCCGAGCGGAAAATCGGGACCTTTCACATACCGCATCAACTGCGCGACAGAAGCGTCCGGATTCTCGATCAGGTGCACGCAGGCTTTGATGACTTCACCCAGATTGTGCGGTGGCATGTTGGTCGCCATCCCGACTGCGATGCCGGATGACCCATTCACCAGCAACGCGGGGTAGCGTGCAGGGACGACCACGGGTTCTTCGTCTGCGGCGTCGTAGGTCGGACGCATATCGACAGTCTGAAACCGCAACTCTGTCATCAGGTTTTCGGCAAGTCGCGAAACTTTGGCTTCGGTGTATCGAGATGCGGCCGCTCGCAGTCCCATGATCGAGCCGAAGTTTCCCTGTCCGATCACCAGCGGATAGCGAAGCGTAAAATCCTGAGCCATCCGCACCAGTGCTTCATAGACAGCGATGTCGCCATGTGGATGGAACGAACCGGTCGTATCCCCGCAGATCTTGGCGCACTTTCGCGTCTTGCCGTCGGCAGTGAGTCGCAGGCGATCGTACATCACATACAGG
>JBBJME010000369.1:0-5899 GCA_037719765.1 Planctomycetaceae bacterium | reverse complement strand
ATCGTGCAGTATATCTGGCTCGGGGTCTGACGTTTTCTGATCTAGGGGTTGTGGCGGTCGCACGGAATGTTCGGTTCTGAAAATGTCTGACGGGGGAGGCTATCGATTGCTTGCCCGTCGCTAAATCGTCAGCATAACTTCTTAAACACTGTTGAAACCGTCCGCTGAAAGATATGCTGTGGCGCAGTGAAGATTATTGTAAAACCTGTTTACCCAATCCACGTGCGTGGCGGCACCGGAAAGCCTCCTTCATGTCAGATTTTGACGAACGATTGCAACGAGCCATTCAGCGCGGCCAACAGGCACGCATGGCTGACAACGCGTCTGCCGAAGCAGATGCGGCGACTGAAGAAGAACTGCGGACGATCCATTCGCAACTTCGCAGTGATCTGACGGAACATATCGAAGGATGTCTGCAGAAACTTTGCGACCATTTCCCTGGCTTCGACTATAATACGGTGCTCAACGAAAAAGGCTGGGGAGCTCGAATCAGCCGCGAAGACATCAAACTGGGCCGCGGCACGGCCAGGAACGAATACAGCCGTCTGGAGGTCCTTGTTCGCCCCTTCTCAGATATGCACATTCTGGAAATCGCAACCAAAGGCACACTCCGCAACCGCGAATCACTCAATCGCAGCAATTACCGATTTTTGAAGGAAGCCACCCTGCCCGACCTGAAGCAGATTGTCGACGGAATCGTGCTGGAATTCGCAGAACAGTTTTCAACGAATGCGTAGGCGCGAATTCCCACTGCTCTGCTATCTGAGTGAAGAGCAATTCCTGACAATTGGCACAAAACGGGCTGAACTTGCGTCTAAACGCGAACCGATTATCATGTGTCGCTGTCGATGAACGCAGGGAGAGATGGCAGAGTGGCCGAATGCGCATCATTGCTAATGATGTGACTCCAGAAATGGGGTCCGGGGGTTCGAATCCCCCTCTCTCCGCTTAAAAAGCTCACGGGGTTTCCTGTGGGCTTTTCGGCGTTTGAGAGTCCATGAGTTACGTTTCGAACCGAAATACGGTTTTCCGATTGATGTCTGAGTCATCTCATCACAGGAAACGACGTCATGGTTTCGACAGAAGCGGAATCAGATCCCAGTACCGCCGGTTATCAGCGCTGGGCAAAGCTCACCTTTCTGCACTGGCGCATCGCGGCGGAAAACCTGCAGCCGTTGCTTCCCGGCGGCCTTCGGATTCAGCAATTTGATGGCAGCGCATGGCTGGGTGTTGTACCGTTTTCGATGGAACGAGTTCGTCCGTGGTGGTCACCACCGGTACCAGGCGTTTCATGGTTTCTGGAAACCAACGTCCGCACCTACGTAGTCGATGAACGCGGCGTCGCCGGCGTCTGGTTTTTTTCACTCGATGCCAACAGTCGACTCGCCGTCAACCTGGCACGCACGTTCTGGCATCTGCCCTACAAGCTGGCTGCCTTGTCGCTGAGCGTAAGTTGCAGTCATGACAACGCCACACCGGCACGAATCACGTATGCAGGTCTCCGAAAGGAATCCCCCGCCGCTCAGTATGAATTGACGCTCGACCTGGCGGACACTGAACCAAAGCCAGCCCAACCAGGCACGCTCGAACATTTCCTGGTGGAGCGTTATCTGCTGTTTGCCACCGATCGAAAGCACCGCTTGCGAACAGGTCGCGTGCATCACCAGCCGTATCGCATCGTAACACCGACTTCGATTGTCGGCACGCAGTCGCTTACATCAGTCATCGGGTGTCACGATCTGAACATCACCTCCGCCGACCACGCAGCATACTGTCCGGGAGTCGATGTACGAATTTCGCCGTTGAAACGGGTCACCTGACGCGGGCTATGTCCGCGACCCACATGTGACCGTCGAGCCCGGGCATCCGAGTATGCACGTTGTGAGGCGTGCAACCTCCGTGTAAGCTACGGCCATTGCCCCGTCAATCAGAGTGTCAAATCGAAGGTTCAGGTCTGATGCAGAGCCTCCTTGAAAATCCCGTGATTCGCGATGGAACTTTGGAACCGAACCCGATCTGGCTGTCATTGCGGGAAGTCGGGATGATTTCAGGCTATGCCATCCAGCCTCTGCATTGCTCGTAATTGAAGTTGCAATCACAACTGCAGACATGGATCGAGTCAAGGCGGCGATCTATGCCACTGCCGGGATTAGTCAGTATCTGCTGGTACAGCCTGAGCAGAAACAGGTTGTGTTATCCGAAAACTGCATCGACCGGATCACACAACAAAGCGAACTCTCTCAAATGCCGATTCGCTTTTGCTGCCCGGCTTTTGTAGTGAAGCGTTAAGTCTGTCTGAACTGTTTCCGGAATGAGGGCCATTCTTCAGAACAATTCCGCAATCGGGGCTTCCGCCATCGACGACAAAACGCGGTCGGCCCTGGTGGTCGGTGTACTGCACGTCCTGCGGAACGCCAAAGTAGCGAAATACTGTGGCGGCAAGATCAGCGGGAGTTACGGGACGTTCTTTGATCGAACCGCCATCGGCTTCAGTCGCTCCGATCACCTGACCATGTCGCAGACCACCACCCGCAATGCACATGGACATGACGTCCGGCCAGTGATTACGACCGTCTGTGCTGCCCTGCGTTCCCATGGTCGGACTTCTGCCAAACTCACCCATCGCAATCACCATCACCTTGTCCAGCAATCCATGCTCTTCAAGATCGTTCACGAGCGTCGTAATCAAATGGTCGAACAACGGCAGCAGCGGCCCAAGTCCTTTCGAGATGCCCCCATAAGGCGGGATGTTGTCGCCATGAGTATCCCATGTCCCTGAAGCGCTGTGGTAGCTCAGGTCCAGAGTGACGAACGCCGTACCGGCTTCAACCAGCCGCCGTGCAATGAGTGCCTGTTGACACCAAAGGTGCTTACCGTAACGCTCACGAATCATCGAGTCTTCCTGATTCAGATCGAAGGCCCTGCGAGCACGTTCACCCAGCAGCAGATCGACGGCCTGTTGCTGATACGAATTCAATGCCGCGAGAGATCCGTCCTGGTCAAGCCCGGCCTTCATCTGATCAAACTGCTGCAAAAGACCGACGCGTTCATGCAGGCGGGATGCGGACAGACCTTTTGGCATTTGAAACAGATCTCCACCCGTGATGCGTCCTGTGTCCACACCGACATCCGTATAAACCGGCAGCGTGGTGGCTTTGTCGCAGATGAACGGATCAAATTGCTTGCCGAGATAGCCGGCGAATGCCAGGTGAGATCTTGATTTCATGAACGCCGCATAGGGTGGCATCGCAGGATCGTTCGCACCATGATGTTTGGCAACAACGGACGCCAGAGACGGATACTTGACGGCTTCCGGATTGACGCGAGGTTCCGCCGTAAGGTTTGCCGTCTGAAACACCGTGTTTGGTTCATGGTTGCTGTGCTTCGAATCGACCGATCGGATGATCGTAAACTTATCGAGCATCGCGGCCTGCTTCGGCAGATGTTCACTGATCACAACACCAGGCAGTCTTGTCTGAGTCACACCAAACGGCCAGCGATTGATCCATGGACGGTCGGGCTTGCTGTCCCATGTATCGATATGACTTGGCCCGCCCGCCATCCAAAGCAGAATGATACTTTTCCCCGAGGGCACGGAATTGCCAGTTTCCGCTCCTTGTGCCCGAGCCTGAATGAGACCGGGCAGAGACAATCCTGCGATGCCCGCCATTCCGGCCTTCAGCATCGAGCGGCGCGTTTCCAGAAAAAGGCCCTCACGAGTCCGACCAAAGAAATTGCCGAACGAATGACCAGCATGTTGTGGCGCAATGCATCGATGTGCAGGGTGCGAGTGCAACGGCATTAAAACTCTCCGGTGGGA
The DNA here is from genome assembly GCA_037719765.1 of Planctomycetaceae bacterium. Taxonomy (GTDB): domain Bacteria; phylum Planctomycetota; class Planctomycetia; order Planctomycetales; family Planctomycetaceae; genus SXXK01. The sequence goes on along the minus strand of JBBJME010000369.1, from coordinate 2,079 downwards.
AGGCGTATCGGAGAAAGGCGGGATGACTTCGGCAAAGCGTAGCGATTGCCAACGCCTCGTACAAGAAGCAATACCGGTGGCGCACAGCCAGCCAATTTGTGGATTTGCATGGTGGGACCAGCGGAACGCGGGCCCACCAAATCTAATCAATGGTGGGCCGGCGCTCGCTTGTCCCACCCTGCCTACGGCGTTGTTTCGCGAACTGGCCAGCCGTGCCCTGTAGCCCGGGAAGTTGGGGGCCACCAGCCCCACAGAACAGGAATTGCCTACTGCGGCGTGCAGACGACAGTTGCCGTTTCGATCACCGCCGGTTGTTTTGGCTTGTCATTCTGATCTGTAGGAAGCAGGCCGATCTTCTTGACGACTTCAAGGCTTCCATCATCGGAGGTCCTGCCGAAAACCGTATATTGTCGGTCAAGCGAGGCCTGGGTTCCCAGGCAAATGAAGAACTGGCCACCCGCCGAGTTCGGATCACTTGTACGAGCCATCGACAGCACGCCAGCGACATGTGGCGTCTTGTTGAATTCGGCCTTGATCGTATAACCTGGCCCGCCGGTTCCGGTTCCGAGCGGACAACCACCCTGAATCATAAACCCTTTGATAACGCGATGAAATGTCACGCCGTTATAGTAGCCGATTCGTGCCAGCCCAATCATGTTGGCACAATGTCCAGGAGCATCGTCCGGAAGCAGATCCAGCAGAATACGGCCTTGATTCGTTTTCAGCTCGATTTGGTAATTATTCTTGTCAAAGTCGATATCCTTGATCGCGGTCGTGACCTCAGGTTGGCGATTTTTGCTCATGTCGTCTCTCAAATCCTGTCGTTGGAACGTGTTAAAAATATCCGATACTGTCTCAGACAGACGAAGTGTCGGGAATTGAGGAACAAACGCAAGCGTCAGGCTGCCAGGACAAAATGTGAACCTGGTTTTCGGCAACTCTCTCGTCGCGTTTGCAGTTTTCATAACATCTAGCGGCGAAGTACAATCATTCGAATGATCAACGCCATCGCTCCGACCGGGCGGAGGCAACACTGCCCATTGTGCGACCTGCATCGAAACACTTATGAACGCTTTGTTGAAAAAACTTCGCATCGAGTCCGTCAACGCGGGGGCTTGTTCCGGAGCAGACTCATGGGCATCCGGTACAGAGCGGCTCACTTCCTATGCTCCATCCACGAGCGAAGCTATTGCGGATGTGATGCTGGCGGGCACGGCGGAGTACGATGCCGTCAGCGACCGGGCTCAGGCTTCCTTTCTAAAATGGCGGAGCGTGCCAGCACCTGTTCGCGGGCAGTTGATTCGCGATCTCGGCAATCGGCTGCGTGAGTTCTGTGAGCCGCTCGGCGAACTGGTCTCACTGGAAATGGGGAAGATTAAGGCGGAGGGGATTGGCGAAGTTCAGGAGATGATCGACATCTGCGACTTCGCCACGGGGCTTTCCCGGCAGCTTTGCGGCAGCACGATGCACTCCGAACGGCCGGGCCATCGAATGTATGAACAGTGGCATCCGCTTGGGCCGATTGGCATCATCAGTGCCTTCAATTTTCCGGTGGCCGTCTGGTGCTGGAATGCGGCACTCGCGGCGGTCTGCGGTGACACGATGATCTGGAAACCCTCACCTGCGACTCCGCTCACCGCCATTGCTGTGCAGCATCTCTGCAATGACCTCATGTCCGATCATGAGATCGATGGACTCTTCAATCTGGCTATTGGCACAAACGAAAGCGTTGCGCAGAGGATGATCGAAGATCGTCGGTTGCCGCTCATCAGTTTCACGGGGTCCTGCGAGGTTGGAAAACACGTAGCGGAAGTTGTCAGTCGTCGGATGGGAAAGGCGCTGCTGGAGCTGGGAGGCAACAACGCCGTGATTATCGAACCGGATGCGGATCTCGAACTTGCAGTTCGCGGCATTCTGTTTGGAGCGGTCGGCACTGCTGGTCAGCGCTGTACGACAACACGGAGATTGCTGGTGCATGAGTCCGTGATGGAGAAAGTTCAGGCGAGGCTGTTGCAGGCATATTCACAAGTCAGGATCGGCGATCCACTCGATCGTACGACACTCATGGGTCCGCTTGTC
>JBBJME010000368.1:0-5901 GCA_037719765.1 Planctomycetaceae bacterium | reverse complement strand
GAGAGTTCTCGCGAAGCTCTTCCAGCACCTCGGGATGCTTCAGTGCAATGCGTCTTTCAGCGTGAGCCATCGGGACGTCAAACTCATCGATACCCGTCAGAAAGACGCTGTTGCAGGACGTCACTTTCAGTCGCACCCAGCGGTCCGTGTAGCGGCCATTGCTGTTCCATGTCAGCGTGACCTGGTCTTCCCACGTTTTCTCGGCCTGGTTTTCAATGCCACGTCGCATGAGCAGGCCAGCCTTCAAAATCGTCTGAAATCCGTTGCAGATACCTAGCACCAATTTGTCGGCCTGCAGGAATTCTCGCATGGCCTCGTTAAGCTGACCTCGAAGCTGGCGAGAAAAAATCACGCCGGCACCAAGGTCGTCGCCATAGCTGAATCCGCCAGGGATGCACAAAATCTGATACTGACTGAGTTGGGCAGGATCTTCGAGCAGACGAAAAAGATGGACTCGATCCGCAGACGCACCGGCCAGCTCAAACGCATGAGCCGTCTCAACGTCGCAATTCGTTCCAGGGGCTCTTAATACACAGACTCGAGGAGCAGCCATGAGATTCAGTTCGAATTCAATAGAGGGACATTTTCAGCGGGTTCAGTTCTGATCCCGCACGGTTTTTAACACCGATCGCTTTCGATTTCATCCGGTTCAGCGACCGCAGTCCTGAATTCTCGCCTGCGTGTTATTGTGCGCTGAAGTCTTCCCGTTCCTTACGACTTCGGATTGCGTTTTCTGCCTTTCCCCGGATTCTCTTCAAACGTGGTTTTGTGACGGCGCATGTGGTGGTAGTGTTGCGCGAAGCGGTGGGCTTCGTCGCGGACGTACTGCAAGAGCCGCAGGCTGTAGGCGTGGCGGCTGAGCCGCAGTGGTTCAGATTCGCCTGGGACGTAGATCTCTTCTTCTCGTTTGGCGAGTGAGATCGTCGTGGGCGGAGTGATGTTGAGGACCGCGAAGGTTTCCATCACCGCGCTCAGTTGTCCTTTGCCACCATCGATCAGCAGCAGGTCCGGAAATGATTCGCCTTCCTGCGACAGTCTGCGAAATCGACGCGTGATCACTTCGCGCATTGAGGCAAAATCATCGACGCCTTCCACCGATTGAATTCGGTAGCGTTTGTAGCCCGGCTTGAACGGAAGTCCATCGATAAACTGCACGAGACTGGCGACCGTTTCGCTGCCTTGCAGATGAGCAATGTCCACGCCTTCAATGCGCGGCAGTTCCGTCAGCTTCAGCACTTTTTCAGCCCCGCCAACTTTTTGGGGATCGACATAGAACACTTCCGGCTGTGCATGACTTTCCAGATCAGCCCGGCTTTGAGACTCTTTAAGGATTCGATCTCATCACGAATGCGGGCGGCTTTTTCAAATTTCAATTCCTTTGATGCCAGCAGCATAGCGGTTTACAGCTCTTTCAGCAGACTGGCTTTGCCACCGTCCAGAAAGACACGCAGACGTCGAATGTCTTCGCGATAATCTTCTTTGCTGATTCGCATGTTGCAGGGAGCGGTGCATTGATTAATGCTGGCCAGCAGACACGGTCGAAACCAGCGCCAGCGTTCGTCATTCTCGGCGATATCCAGAGTGCAGGTACGAAAACGAAAGATCCGCTGCAGGACAGCAATCGTGCCGCGGAGTTGCCCGGCATTGGTGAACGGGCCGTACAGTTTGACGCCGGATGTTTCCGGTTGTCGCGTAAATTCGACACGAGGAAAATCTTCCCGGGTTGTGATCTGCAGATAGGGGAAAGTCTTATCGTCTTTGAGTTGCGCATTGAAGCGAGGCTGAATGTCCTTGATCAGTCGCGCTTCGATCAGCAGAGCATCGACTTCGCTGTCAGCATCGATATAGTCGATGTCCGTAATCTCGGAGATAAGCTTCGCAGTCCGCAGCTCGAATTCAGCGGCCTTTGTAAAGTAACTTCCGGCACGGCTCCGGAGGTTGACCGCCTTGCCCACATAAATGACTCGCCCCTGAGCGTCCTTCATCAGATAAACGCCCGGCGTTGTGGGAAATGTGCGGACCTTATTATGCGGCTCAGCGGAAACGCCGGAATCCGCAGACAACGATTCATCGTCCGGCTGCCTGGCGTCTGGTTCTTCGCCGTCCATGAGAAGGTTTTCGTATAAAATGAACTGAATAACTCGTTGAATCGTCTCAGATTGCGCAATGTATCCCTTGTTTACTCATGTTCCAGCCTCAATTGTGGAACTTGGTCGTTTTCGCGTTGGCAAGGCATTGATTTTCAGAGGGTTTTTCGTAGGGTTTAGCAGTCGCTTAACCGTTTGGACAGGCGGTTTTGGGGTCGCGACATGGATCTTGACTATTGTTTTCTGAAAGGCTGGGTAATGAAATTGATTCGATCATTGAGTACATTGGTATTATTGGGAAGCGTGTCCTGGATGCTGGGATGCACGGCAGATGAGAATACATCCGGACCAAGCGCTAGTGCTGGTGGTTCCGGCGTGGCTGGTGGTGCCGTGGTGCCACATTCACATGAAGGTTTCGATGCGCACGCACATGAAGGTGAAGATGCACACGTACATGAAAGCGACGCATCAAAAACGGAAGTGCCAATGACTGAAGCTCCGGCTGATGACGCTCCAACGTCAGAAGAGCCAAAGACTGAAGCTCCGGCTGATGACGCTCCAAAGAGCGAATAACAATTCGGTGTATGTAATGCTTTCTGTGCAAACGCAGATCGACATTAAGGGCAAGCTGCTTGTGCAGGTTGCCCTTTTCGTTTGGCCAGCGAAGCTGGCAGGCTGGATCCGTCGCTGAGTCCTGACAAACAGGAGCCGAATACGATCCCGTACGTACGGTTCTGTGAGCGGGTTGAGTCGAGGCTTTGACGCCTCGACTCACGCAACTCGGTTGTGTGCGCGGTAGACAACAAGTTTCTGATTTGGATAGCCATTGCGTTTTGTACGATTACAATCGAAATGTCGATCGCCCGAGTTAACGTCGATTGGATGTCACACGCCGCATACACGATGATTAGACAGGCAGCAGCAGGTCAAAGCGCAAGACCGAGGGAAGTGCCAGAAACGCCGCAACGCCTAAGAACTCTGCGTCGCACGGGAAAACTCCCGTCTCCATCGGAAGTTATTTGATCCAGCGCCTGCAGGACGTGGGTGTTCGCGACATTTTTGGAATCCCGGGCGACTTCGTGCTGAAGTTCTACGGAATGCTGGAAGACAGCCCGATTCGCGTTGTCGGCACAACGAACGAGGCATGCGCCGGATATGCGGCCGACGGGTATGCGAGGATTAACGGCATTGGTGCGGTCTGTGTGACATACTGTGTCGGGGGACTCAGCCTTTGTAATTCTGTCGCAGGGGCCTACGCCGAAAAAAGCCCGGTGATCATCATCAGTGGTTCACCAGGCATGAACGAACGACTGGCTGACCCGTTGCTGCATCATCGTGTCAAAGACTTCAATACTCAGCGCGAAGTCTTTGAGAAAATCACAGTTGCGTCCGCCGCACTCGAAGATGACCTCACGGCATTCCGCGAAATCGATCGCTGCCTTGATGCCTGCCTTCGTTATAAGCGCCCGGTGTTTCTGGAGCTTCCACGCGACAAGGTTCTGGCATGTCCACCACACAACCATACGCCGCTGCATGAGCATCCAAAAAGCGATGAGATGGCGTTGAAGGAAGCGATTCATGAAACACTGACGCATCTGAATGCTGCCGGAAAGCCGGTTATTATTGCCGGGATTGAATTACATCGGTTTGCGCTGCGAGATCAGATTCTGCAGTTTGCGGAACGCAACAACATTCCGATCTGTGCGACACTCCTGGGAAAATCCGTCGTCAGTGAAAGACATCCGTTGTATTTAGGCGTTTATGAAGGCGCAATGGGCCGTGAAGAAGTTCGCAGTTACGTTGAAGACAGCGACTGCATACTGCTGCTGGGTGCCTTTATGAGTGACGTCAATCTGGGAGGCTTTACGGCTCGATTAGATCCCGAGAAATGCATCTACGCGACGAGTGAGAAACTGCGAATCCGACATCACCATTTTCACGATGTCGTATTCACTGATTTTATGAACTCATTGGCCTGTGTCAAAGTGAAGGGCAGACGTCCGACTCCGAAAATCAGTCACCCGGAGATCCTGCCATGGAAACCCGTCGCAAAGTCCACGATGACGATGAAAAGGCTGTTCCAGAAAATCAATTCAGTGCTGGATCAGAAGGTGGTTGTGGTGGCGGACACTGGCGATTCCCTGTTTGCCGCAGCGGATCTGTCGATCACACAGCACACGGAATTCCTGAGTACTGCATACTACACTTCCATGGGCTTTGCGATCCCCGCCAGTGTGGGGGTCCAGGTCGCCAACAAAGATCTGCGCCCGTTAGTGCTGGTCGGCGACGGAGCATTTCAGATGACCTGTATGGAATTGTCCACAACCGTACGCATGGGATTCAATTCGATTGTCGTCGTGCTGAATAATAAGGGCTACTCCACCGAGCGTTTCATTCAGGAAGGGCCATTCAACGATATCCACAATTGGAACTATCACAAGATGCCGGAACTCCTGGGTTCTGGCTGGGGTTTTGAAGTCGTTACGGAAGGCGATCTGGAGAAGGCTTTCAAGGCCGCATTCGCGAACCAGGATTCCTTCAGCCTGCTCAACGTCCACCTCGACAAACACGACGTCAGTCCTGCCTTGAAGCGCCTCGCCGCAAGACTTGCGATGGTTTCGAGCCAATAACGCGGCAGAGATTTCAGAATCCTGTGGCAGATCGGCAACACATGATGCCACGCGGTGACTTCGCGTACTTTCACTGATGCGGATCGAGTTTGAGCCGCTTTTGAACCGCGTCGAAGGATTTGCAACGTTGTTGAAACGCAACAACCCTCGGCTTTAGGTTTACAAAATGTAAAGCGACCTGATTTTTTCCGGAATCTGCGTAAACCTTATAGCTGCATATGCCTGCGTCGCTGGTACAGCGGATTTTGCTCATGGCTCTTTGCGCGCAAAGGCAATTGGCACACCCTCTGCTTTACACGCTTTCATGAACCGAGCATCACAGTGAAGCCGGTTAGAAAAGTGAGTGAGGCTCATCGAAACTGAGTACTTGCCACGAGATTCAGGTGAAGAAACGGGAGACATCGCAATGAACATTCTTAACGCTCTGAAGAACGACGAAAACGGGTTTGTCGTTTCTGCTGAACTGGTTCTGGTCGGCACGATCCTTGTGCTGGGCATGATCGTCGGACTCACAGAATTGTCGTACAGCGTCAATCAGGAACTCGAAGACCTTGGCTCAGGCATCGGAGCCATCAATCAGACTTACTACTTTACTCTGGCCTGTGGCAAAAAGGGTGAAGCTGTTGGAAGCACGAACAAGGACTTTCAGGACGAATGCGACAACAGTTGTGACATCACTTGCAATACGCCAGCTCGCGGCGAAAAGGGCAACTACTGATCCTGCCCGACAATCCTGCAAACCGGGGGGCTGGTCAAACGCGAGTTGACTGACCGATGACCTGTCCCACGTTCACACCTCCGCCAGTGATCAGCAAGGGAGCGAATTCGCGGCGACTTAAATCGAGATCTCAAAAGCGAAGCATCGGGGAATCCTGTAGTCAGTGGGAGTGATATCGGCGGTAGGAACCGTCAGATAGAGCCCTTCAGTGTGACCATTCGGCATAGTGGACGGAAGTCAATCTTCTGAAAGCTGGAGATCTGTGAGTAAACTGCCCAGGGAAATGTGTGGAGACGCGAATTGGCGGCAAGCGGATGATAGCAATCATATGAGTAAATCTGCAGTTTCATGAAACAGTGAGAGACCTCACTGCTCCAGCGGTGTTGAACGGTTGCTGTCGTGTTCAAGAGTGACAAACGGATAACAACGATTCAGGAAATTGTCCAAAATGAAGATGTGTCGCACT
>JBBJME010000367.1:0-5907 GCA_037719765.1 Planctomycetaceae bacterium | reverse complement strand
GATCGGTCTCCTTCTCACGCACTTTCTTACGCTTCGCTTCCAGCGGTATCGGAGCGAGCCAGCCTGCTTTCTCACCGTGTTCTATGCGATGATCCTGAGCATCCGCTGTCGAAACTTCAGCCGCAGACGCTCGATCTTCAATGCGTTCTTTCACGCTTGTGAAGTCGCTGGTCTCCGGAGTTTCCGCGATCCCCGCTCGAATTGGATTCAAATCCACATACTCCATGCAGGCCACAATCGCCGTTTCATCCAGAAGCGGCTGGGCGCGGAATCTACCCTCCCAAAATCGGCCCGAAACTTTGTCTTCAACATTTCCTCGCCGAGCGATCGGTTCTGCCAGACACCGCATAAACCACGAAATATCGCACAGTCTCCGGCGTTTCTCTTTCAACCCGGACGCATTGTTGCGAATGGAATTCAGTTCCGATTCCAATGGTTCTGCAGCCGCCCCGTTTGCATCACGACGCTGAGGAAACAGCCGCCACCAGTGCAGAGCCACTACTTCATCCGACCATGATTTCACAATATCCGGCCGAGTTCTCACAACCACATGCAGGTGATTGCTGAGCACGGCAAAGCTCATCACATCCAGTGCGAAGATGCCTGCCAGTTCTTCGAGCCTGCTGCGAATCCATTCTTTGCGATGCGAGTAATCCTTGCCGGTAGTCACATCTTCCCCACAAAGGTACGTGCGTCTCACGCAGCGATTAATCAAATGAAACGCCTGGATCTCGTCCGTCGCGCATATTTCCGTTCGATTCACCCTTGGCATCGCAATCACCTCCAAACAAGAAAAGGTTGACATATCGACGGGCGAACAATATCGTTTCACCAAACCCCCGTCAAGGTGGGTGGCTCGATTCGGCTTCCTCGCTCGATTCGGCTTTCCCGCTCGATTCGGCTTTCCCGAACAACGGGACGCTAGCGCGTGTTGATTTAATGAGCGGCAAGGCGGTGGGACAAAAAGAGGACCAGTGGTCAGGTCTCTTTCTTTGGTCTTCCACGTTGGCGAGTTTTGCTTTCGAGGCCGAGGCGAACGGCACTGCTTTTGGTCCACTGGCTGTCGCCAAACGGTAGTCCTCGTTTGACGCTGTGGCGAACAACTCGCAGCTCTGCTTCCGTCTCCACTTTATTGACCCATGAACGCCAGTTTCGGGGCAGAGGCGGATCGTCCTGTCGAACTGGGAATCGCACGTCCGAATTCCGGATGAGCTGGGGGCTGTCGTAGTGCTCGTTTTCCTGCGCCCATCGGGCAATACAGTCCGTCGCCAGGATTCGACGAATTCTTTCGTTGACTGGATGCTCAATGCCCGCTAGAATGACGAAGGAATTCGTACACATAAACAGAATTGACCGATGCTGAAGAGTTTTTGTTTCGCATCACATCAGGAGCATTCGATGGCCAGACCGAAAACCGGTCGACCGACCGATCAGGAAATTGAGATTTTGAAAGTCCTGTGGGAGCGGGGACCAAGTTCTGTCCGTGAGGTTTGGGAACAGTTGTCTCAATCGCGTGAGATCGGTCAGACCAGTGTGCTGAAGATCATGCAGATCATGCGTGACAAAGAGTTACTGGTCTGCGATGTCGATCAGCGTCCTCAGGTGTTTCGCCCGAAACAGGCTCGGAAGACGATTCTCAAAAACCTGGCAGGCGATTTAGTTTCTCGAGTCTTTGGCGGGTCGGCAAGCCTTTTGCTGCAGCACGCGATTGACGGAACGAAGGCGACAAAAGAAGAGCTTGCCGAAATTCGGGCGTTGCTCGATGCACTTGACGCTGACACTTGACGATTTCAGGCTGCAAACGTGGGCAGCCTGCGTTTAGGAACTCCGATTCACTCCTGATTCTTGCGACGATCACTTGCGCTGGAGTTGTTCGATGGCTTTTCACTTCGCCGATTTCAATGATCAGTATGTTTTTCGGCTGGGTTACGCGTTGTTGCACTTTCTCTGGCAGGGTGCCATCGTTGCTTTGATCGCAGCGGTCGTGCTACGCATCATGCGCCCGGCGACGGCGGACCGACGATATGTCGTGCTGTTGAGTTTGTTGTTGGTGATGGCGGTGTGTCCGGTTGCCACGTTATGTCTGATCAAGGGTCCGAGTTCGCAGGAAGCTTCCCATTCAGTTGCGGCGGCAGCGTTCGGAGCTGTGGAAATCGTCGAAAGCGAACATATTCCATCTCCAACTCTACCGGCAATCCAGCAGATTCCGTCGACAAGCATGCCGGCCTTTGTTATCAAAGAACCTGCTGGAGATTCCGCAAGCACACCACGTTCGTTACGGTCGTACCTGATTCCATTGGTTGCGATCTGGTGCATCGGTGTCTGTCTGCTTTTCATTGCGACTCATCGTTGGCTGGGCGAATACATTCCGAGTTCGCTGCATGGGGTTGTCGGATGTTTCTGTAAACATTCAATCCGTGTGCGAAAAACTCTCGGCCACGATGGCGGTACGCTCAACGGTGCGAGTCTGCGAATCGACCCTCGTGCAGGTTCCGGTCGTGGTTGGCTGGCTGCGTCCGTTGATTCTGCTGCCCGCGTGTCTGTTGTCGGGTTTGTCAGAGCAGCAGCTCAGAGCAATTCTCGCTCACGAACTGGCTCACGTCCGGCGACACGATTACGCGGTGAATTTTGTTCAGATCCTGATCGAGAATCTGCTGTTTTATCACCCCGCGATTTGGTGGTTGTCGAAGCAGATCCGCCAGGAACGGGAAAACTGCTGCGATGACATTGCTGCTGCGGTCAGCGGAGGTAATCGAGTTCTGGCACGAGCACTGGCGACTCTGGCCGAACTGCATGTCACTGCGCCACAGACACTGCCCGCTGCGACGGGTGGATCCCTTGTCAACCGCATCCGACGTCTCGTAGGCACGGAAGCGAGACCGGACAAGATGGTTTCCGATGGACTGGGTGTTGGAATTGTCGTCGGCGTGTTCTTCTTTTTGGCGATGGCAATGCTGTTTCATTCGCCGAGTGGTTCTGCTGACGAATCAGGGCCAACGTCCTCGCAGTCGAACACGTCAGGAGAGGTCAACGCGAAAGAGCCTGATTCAGCAACGCCTGCATCCGAGGAGCCGGAGTTGGAACAGACCGCCTCTGCAGAACCCTCATCCGATGTGACCTTCGATGATTTGTACCGCATTCCCGAAGGCCGAGTCCTGCATCGTGTCCCGCTGCCTTTGACTCCAAGTGCAAGAAAACGCTACGAAGCGGCCGTTGGTCCTCAGCAGGTGGCCGCGATGCCTGACGGACCGTCCGGTGTTATCTGGAAGTTTGACGGCAAGGAAACAAAAATCCACAAGGCTGCGTTCGGTGGTGGAGACGGTCAAAGCCTTTTCACGCTTGTTGAACTCCTGGCCGATGTCGAAATGTGCGAATTGGAAGGCACCGCGTCGCTATGGCTCACGAAGATTTCTGCGGACTTCGTTCTTCGTTCCGGCGCGCAGCAGGACCAGATCATTTCTGACCTGCAGCGTATTCTCAAAGACGAACTTAATCTCAATGTGTCGCTGAAATTCGAAGATGCCGAACGCGAAGTGCTGGTTGCCTCAGGAAACTTTGTTGGCAAACCTGCGGGGCCGTCCCTGCAATATCAGGCGAAGCCCCGATCCCCCTACCTGCTGTACGGAGAAACACAGTCCGGACATCCGCTGCATGACATGGGGAAGTATCCAGATTTCTGGAAGGCTGTCAGCCTGCGTGTGGGAAGACGAGTTGTCGATGAATCCAAAAATGCTCCCGAGGATTATCTGCAATGGCTGCTGTCGTACGATCATCCCGAAACAACAATCTGGGACACGATCCCGCCACGTCAGTTTTCAGCTAACGCAGATGTTGCTCTTGATCGTCTGAGGGAACAGACCGGCTTACGATTTGAAGCTGGGAGTCGGCGAATTCGCGTTCTGACGTTGCAAGCCAATCCTCTGGCAAAGGCAGGTGCATTGAATTCAAGTGGCTCACTGGCACGGCGGTCTCAAGCAGCGTCGAGTAATGACAGGCGAAGTTTGGAAACATCGGATTCGGACAAAGCCTCGGCTCGACCGGAGCGCTTCCCGTTAAAGGCCTGGAATCGCCTTCCTTAAGAATTCCGCCGCCGCTTGGCTCAAAAGGAATTGCGGAACAGGCGCGCGGCGGAAGATCAGGCCGAACACATTGAACTCAGCAAGGACTGGCCACTCCGCTTCCCGGCGAATGTGCAGGAGAACGAACTCGCCGGTGTCATTGTCGATACAGAAGGTCATCCTGTGTCCGGTGCCCTCATCGACTGCTACCCGGCTTTCACCGGTGACGAAACGACAACCGACGAGCTTGGAATGTTTCGATACAAATTCGACACAGAGGGCCGGGGCAACACCATTGAAGTGCGGTTTTCGAAAGAGGGGTTCTCACCGGTCTACCGGGGAACAACCATTGGGCGTGGCCGACCTTCGAGTTGTATTGAACAACAAAACGCATCTTGAAGGTCAGGTCACGGATGAAGCCGGAAATCCTGTGCCGCATGCCGAGGTGATTGCCGGACACCCATATATTTGGAGCGGCGAATATCCCAGCTTCAATCGAGAAACAACTACTCTCACAGACGATCGCGGACGGTATCGACTGTATTTGTGGCCCGAGGTCTATTCCGTCAGCGTGTTTACCAGATCAGCGGGCGTGGCACGCGTGCAAAATGTTAAAGTTCAAAAGAACCAGGGGCAGACGTTAGACCTGTCACTGCAGCCTGGTGTCGTGTTCAAAGCCAAAATTGCGGATGCGGAAACGAAAGCTCCGATCGCCGGGCTGACATTGTATCATCGCACCAGACCAGAGTTGCGTGGCATATCAAATGCGGAGGGTGTGATTGAGATTCCCGGAGCCTTGCCGGGCAATGAAGAGTTCCAGATTGGCAGCGGCATCCCCGAGTTGACTCGTGGCTACTACAAGTGCCCGACTGAACCTTTCGGAAGCTGGTGGTCTCCGGATGCGGTCAAACCATGGCATCGCAATTCAACGACAGAAGTCGCCATCATGTTTGACCTGTCACGGGACATGACGCATGTGGGACAGATTGTTCAGGCGGGTGTTGTCATTTTGGGAAAAGTCACAGACCCGGACGGAAATCCTGTCGCAGATGCCACAGTTGCGCCAGCTCGAACGGGAACCGGAAATTCGCTGACCGGCGACACTCGGTACAGTGTGAAGACGCAGACCGATGGGAATTATGTTATCAGTCTGCCGCCGAGCGGAAATGATGAATACAACTTGATCGCACATGATGGAGTCTATTCCGAGTGGCGGAATTTTGCGGGCAGCGTCAGCGAGCCAATGCATACGAAACCCGGACAGCGAATCGAAGGCATTGACATGCAGCTTCACCGACCCGCGACGGTTCGTGGAAAAGTGAGCGTGCCCGACGGACAGAGTGTCAAGGGCCTGACGGTCAGAGCGCACGCTCATGACAATCGCGGGAATCGATACTATGACCCCACGACAAGAACGGATCAGAATGGCGAGTTTGAGATCGGATTCATTCGTCCGGGCGAGCATTACATTCAGGTCGAGCCATTTCAAATGAATGCTGAGGACGCCCCTTCCGAGTCGTCGGTGATTGTCGAGGTGTCAGAAGGTGAGACAAAGGACGGAATTGAATTGCATGGGCGCTGACCCCGTCCCTTGCCCACGAAGTCTATCATGACAAAGTTGACTGAGTGACAAATGAATTGTCATTAACGGTTCAACCACAAATCATGTGCGCGAGTGCTGTCAACGGCCAGATTGGTTATGTTGTGGACGTAACTGTGATCTGTGAGCTTTACCGCGAAGCGGTTCAAGAAACTAGCCGGTGGTAAGCGGAGCGCCACCACCGGTACGTTGCAAAAAATTGGGTTCGCACCCTGATAAGGGTGCCAGATTCGGGTTTCTGGCATCCCT
>JBBJME010000366.1:0-5908 GCA_037719765.1 Planctomycetaceae bacterium | reverse complement strand
CCTCAAGTGCTGTAACACGTTCGTCGTCTGTTCTGGCAAGGTCCAGCTCAGCATCTTTCAGTTGTTGAATCGCCCAGTATTGCATGTCAGAAGGAATTTTCATGCCACCCTTTGCCTGAGCCTGCAAGTGTTCCAGACGTTTGCTCAGTGCTGCCTTGCGAGCCTTCAACAATTCGAGCAATTCCGGATCCTGTGCCGTCGCAGTCGGAGCAGCTTGATCTTGTCCGGCACTCGTTCCACTCGCGCAAGCAACGCCGGTTTCGATACAAAAGATCGCACCCAGCACAACAGCGAGAAATACAATCAATTCAGCACTCGTTTTCATTCCGGTCACTCCTGAATTTGTTTTCCGGTCACTCGCGATATTCCACATGAAATTGCCACGCTCGCTCACTGAAATGTTTCCACGGCCCGAATTTTTGTGACGGGGTGGTTTGTTTCGAGGTCAAAATCGGGCCAGTTCCCAGCGATCCAGTCGGCGACATCGGGCAGGGTTTGAAATTGCCGCGCGGGAGTAACGGGGGCCGGCATTGGATCCGCTGTGCTCGCTTCAGTGGCAAGAGCGTCCATATGGGACCATTCTTTGTTCACTATTGAAAATCCTGATTTCGGTCGGGGACGCGTGTAATTCACACTTCTGTCTCATTGACACTGGCGATATTTTTACTGAAACCGACCGCGAGATTTACAAAGGTTTCGCTGAAGGTTCGCAAATGACTCACATGGTTGCTCGCCGGCGGATTGACTCCATCGCGACTTGAATGGCGTCAGTCAATGGGATCCACGTCCCGGATTCTGATCGATTTGTCCTCGCTGGCCGATGCGATCGTTTTTCCATCCGCACTGAACGCGACACTGACCACGTCGGCAGCATGTCCCTGGATTTCCCGTAGCTTCAGACCACTTGCGGTATCCCACAACCTAACCGATCCGTCTCTACCGCCCGCACCCAGCATCCTGCCATCCGGACTGAAGGCAATGCAATCGACGATTCCCGTATCTCGTACGAGCTTGAGTGATTCCTGCCCATTGGCGGCATTGGAGATCCTGATTGTCTGGTCGTAGATCCCTCCGGCCGATGCCAGTGACTGTCCATCCGGGCTGAAAGCGACGCTTCGCACGGCTCCGGAATGTTCGTCGATGGAGAACAACTCCTGCTTCGTCGCGACGTCCCAGACTTTCACGGTCTGTCGCTACCACCCGATGCGAGCCGTTTCCCGTCCGGACTGAATGCAACACTGAACACTTTGCCGGAATCTCCGTTCTGGTCAAAAACCACTGCGCCATTTACGGTGTCCCAGATTTTGATGGCTCCGTCGTGGTATCCGCAGCCCACACTTTCTCCACTGGGACTGAATGCCACGCTGTGAATCGCACCACACCGCCCCCGCAGGCTGTGGATGAGTTCATGCGTCGTCATGTCCCAGATCCGGAGGATCCCGTCCCAGCCGCCGGAGGTCAATCGCGTTCCATCCGGGCTAAAGGCCACGCTGTTGACCGCCTGCCGATGACCTGTCAGCACGAACGCCTCCTCAGCCGTCGCGATGTCCCAGACCCTGACAGCCCCATCCGCTCCCGCAGACGCGATCGACTTTGAGTCCGGACTGAAGGCAACGCAGTGACTCATCACGCCCTTTTTAATGAAGCCCTTCGTCGGACCTTGAAGTTCCCCTTCACTTCCGGAAGCGGGGTACACTGCAACCAGGGCGGCAAAGACAAAATACGCGCCCCATAAGACTGGCTTACGCACTGAGTTGTTCAAAGAAGCGACTAACTTCCGCATGGAGCCTCTCCCGATTCGACTGCCTCATAGTAGCGATTGATGATGGCGTTCAATTGACGCTCCCGATTATCTGGGTCGAGGCTGGTGTCTGTCATGGCTGACATTTCAGAAGTGAATTCATCGCACACTGGTCTCGAATAGATCAACAATAATCATCCTACCACTGTCGCCGCTGCCCACGGTAGGCCTTTGCCGACCTAAGCTGGGAGCAAAGGAAAATCCACGAGGGAAAGGTGATTCGGAACGGGAGATCGCCCCGCGACTCAAGATGTCCCCTGTTTTGATGGGCTCTGTTTGCATCGCGGGGGCCAGTCGCTTCCCGTCGGAGCTGAAGGCGAAATTTCGGTCCGCCCGATGATCGCGCCGTTCAAAGGTGACAGGATCCAAAAGCTCTTCAGATGCGTCGCCACCGCGTTGCAGCTGCGAGACCATATCCTCCCGCGGTTGCTCGGATATCACAGGATGACTGGCTTTCGGCAAGCCGATGGAGGTGCCGCGATGGAATAAGCAGATCGAAACCAGCAAGGTCGTCAGCGCGAACGTTGCCGCGAATACGCCCGCCCAAAAGGGAAGCTTCTGCCGTATTGTATTTTTCATGATTCAGAGCCCTGCTACCGTTCCCGAGTTAACTTCAACAGCCGGATTCGTGAGAAATCGGCT
This sequence comes from Planctomycetaceae bacterium, assembly GCA_037719765.1. GTDB lineage: Bacteria > Planctomycetota > Planctomycetia > Planctomycetales > Planctomycetaceae > SXXK01. The sequence goes on along the minus strand of JBBJME010000366.1, from coordinate 3,465 downwards.
TGCTGTGACACGACCGGATTCCGGCGCTGCAAGCTTTGCGGAGCACACTGGACAATTAACGGTGATGCGGTCGGCCACAAAGCTACTCCCTTTGCCTTTCGCGGTGCAACTCAATCTCCAGACTCAGTCGATCGGCCTCGGCCTGGAACATGCTGTCACTGGTCTCGTCCCGAACTTCCAACATTTTCTTCCAACGAGTCTGATCCTGCAACGCCCGCTCCAAAAGCAGAATGCGCGCCTCTTTGGTGCTCGCAAACTCCAATTCGGCCTTCAGCAGCTCACGCTTCACTTCGCAAACTCGTCCGAGTAAGACGGGATCACGATTATTTTCTGCATCCAATCGATCTACAGAAAAATCAGCCCAATTCTTAATTGCGTCTCTGCGTTGCGTCAGCAGCTGCAAGAGTTCCGGATCGTTGGCGTTGGACGGATGATTTCGAGTCGGCTGTCCATTTGATCGTTGCTGCTTTCCGTTGACTTCCACGCGAAACAGCACTACATGTTTCAGTGACCGTTGATGGTTGAGCAGGTACACATGACCGGAAGTAAACGGCACTTCGCGAGGATCGAGTTTCGCGACGCTGAAATCGGTCGTCACAAAGTCGGCCAGCTTGCCGTCACCGAGGTCCGCCATGGTGCAGGGACCGTAGCCGTAGCCGAACGTGACCGTTCCGTCCTTTTGCAGGAACTCCAGATCCCACTCGCGCCCTGGCCGTGACTTCCATTTGGTTCCTGCTGGAAACGTAGCATTTTGCAACGAATCCGGATTAAAGGTCGTTGCTGGATTCTCCGCGACAATGTATTCGACATGGAACTCCAGTGGTCTCTCAAGGCGGATTGTGCCAAGGTCGAGGTCCTTATCCGAGGACACCTGAAAACTTTTAGCCTGACGAACGAAGCCTTCGCAATCTGAGATGACGTAGTATTCGCCCTCAGTCAGCCCCGTGGCCGTGATCTGACCGGACTTGTCAACAACGGCCTTAACAGGTGCCGCATATTTTGGCCGTGGTTCGGTGCCGTTATGCGGCGTGTTTGCTCGACCATCCATGATCGACAACGTCACGGTGGAGGTTGATGGCTCATGGCCGGTCCCCAGAGAAATAGTTCCGGAAGCGGTTCGGATCTCTGATTTCTGTGATCGCTCCATCCGCACAGTCCCAAGATCAATCACTCCGCTCTCATCAGGGGCAGCACCCGCAGGAATCATCACCTCCAGCGGTCGGTATCCCACCTTCCGAAAGCTGATGGGACGATTCAGATCCTTGATGGCATCCGAATAGAATCCGTCAGGCAGGATCAGCATTTGTGCCGTGATGTCTTCAGCATTGTCAGTTCCGTCCAGTTGAACGTGTCCAACAACCACATGACCAATTTTGTAGGTCTGAACTTCCTGCTTGTCGCGGGCGATCTTTTTCAGCAGGGCTTCATGGATCTCAGGATTGCCTGAGGCCTCCTGCAGCGTCGACTGCGAAAATGCCACCGGGATGGTCAGCCCGAATGCGATGAAGAACGCAGCAACCGCCGTGAACTTGAATAGCATAGAGTTCTCCTTAGATCTAGCGAGGGATTTTGTTAAGTCGAGATACCAGCGTCAATGGCGTCAATGCCACACTCTCTCAGGCAGGCGACAAATACGCACGAATCGGGCGCACATTTTCCTGAGAATGCCGCCTTCGATCATCGCCGTCTATTGGAAGATCAAACTCGGTGGCACTGAAGTCGCAACGGCGAAATACGGGACATCTGTTCAATTTTCGTCTTGCAGGAGTCGCATTGAACGATCTCCCCAGCCCCCGCTCTGACTGTTATTTCATTTTTCGGGCATTGTGAATCAATTTCTGCCTTGATGCGATCCGCTTTGCCCAGATAGTCTGTCTGTGTACCGACCGCTGCCTCTGCATTGCCAGTCACCTCGATTTCAGTCCGTGCCTCCAGCGACTTTTCGTAAAGCACGATTCGTTCGGCATGCGTTTTCGCGAGGGGAAGTTCCGCTTCCAGCAGATCGATGTAAGCCTGATTCAACATTGAGGTCGATTCCCCTCCCATTTGTTCACGTTGAGCCTGGATCCGCACAAGTTCCTTCAACGTATCCCGGCGTTCTATCAGTTTCGCCCGCAGTCCAGCGTCTTCGACAGGAACTGGAGATGCCGAGGACAAAGTCGCAGGGCTTTCCGGTGTGGTCCGACTGGCGGCGCACACTGGCGGACAACATGGGCGCTTCGTGTTTCGGCGATTCTCCCTGGCAGTTGCCGGATTATCGTGTGCGGCAAAAATCGCAATGCCCACCGCAAGCAAAGAAACACAGACTGTGATGGTTTTCATGGATCGATCCCTTTCCGGGCTCACAGATGTTTAACGGATTCAGAGTAGACCAGATTACTTTGCGGGCGTAGTAATTGTTATCGTAACAGGGGCGAGAACCATCATATATGTTTCTGCCCAAGTACCTTCCCACCGTCGGAACAACTCGGACTGCGTCTCATACTGAAGCTGAACTTCAGGGAACAGAATTGGAACGATCAGGTGAAATACATATCCGACAAAGAACATTGTGACTCCGGCAGCGAGGCTGCATCGAATCCATTGCTTTAACGATTTACGCATTTGAATGCCCTATCAGCCAACGCCGTGAAGGAAATTGACACATGAAAACACGGTGTTTGCGATTAAGCGGTGGTTGCCGCAGCCGTACGACCGGTGACCGTTTCACGGCTCCATCGACCCCGCGTAGGTGGACCGCCGACCGGTGGGCTAAACTGACAAGTTCGAGCTCCATGCTCTGGCCTGCACCGACCCTGCGTCGGTGTCGCCGCGACACAACAAGCGAAGTCGCCCAACGACCGACACGAGGTCGGTGGAGTGGTTGTATCGCGCTGTCTTTGTGCTGTAGCCGACCAGTCATGCTTCCACCGACACGGGGTCGGGTGGAGAGCTAACGACCGGCTAGTTTCTGATATTGCTCTGCGGAGAAAACATCGCCTTGCAAAACGCGGCAAAAAATCCTTCACGGCGTTGCCTATTCGCCGAGATTGGGGCTTGCGATTCCGCGTAGTCTTTGGTTTCGATGAGCAATTTCGTGGCAGCGTCCGCGTCTGAATATCGTTGTTGTCCAACGCTCTGAGTCGTTGAAAGGCTCCCGCGCGGTCAACCTGTCTGTGGTATGCGGATTACCATTATCGGGTTCAGCGGGGACTGACGGAATCCCCAGAACGAGTTCACGCCCTTATCGACCAACTGCCGGTCCATTGACAGGACCTGGTAACTCGCGAGAAAACGGTTCAACTCGTCCTTAAACACGCGAGAATCGAGGACGGGCACAACAAAGAATTTCAAATCCATGATGCTGCACCCGTAGCGGCTTCCAGAGGTTTTTTTGCGGGTAGGGCGACAGCCCCTTATCCACATTATTCATACCACCTGACCTCTACGCCATCGGGCTACGGCATCTCCGGTCGCCGGCTTCCG
>JBBJME010000006.1:0-56240 GCA_037719765.1 Planctomycetaceae bacterium | reverse complement strand
ACGCGTTCGACGCCATTCTCAAGCAGCACGTTGGCGGGTTTGATGTCGCGATGTACGAGGCCCTGTTCATGGGCTGCTTGAAGACCTGATGCAACTTGTGCGGCGATGCGAACTGTCTCGATCACGGTTAGCGGGCCGTTTTGCTCAACTCGCTGTTGCAGGCTTTGCCCTTCCACGACCGGCATTACCAAATACGGCAAACCGTTGTGTTCATCGACTGTTTGAATCGACACCACGTGAGGATGCACTACCGCAGCGGCACTTTTGGCTTCACGCGAGAATCGCTTTCTCGCCGCCGCGCTGCTGGCCAATTCAGGTGCCAGGACTTTGATGGCCGAGTGTCGATTCAGCGAAGTATCAAAACCTCGCATCACGATCCCCATGCCCCCGCGCCCCAACAACTGCATAATCTCGTATCGTGCAAAGCGGCCAAGTGAATCTGGATGATCACTCGGTTCCAGAAACGTAGTGGGATTCGCCAGAATTCCCTCGGCGTCATTCGATCCGGGACTTCTGGCGAAGTCCGCTACGAAGGAAGTCTCGTCGGGGCGCAATAAGTCAGACACTTCATTCCACGTCATGCCGGATCGCGAGATCGTTTCCTGTTTGGTCTGGCAGGTCGTGCAGGACTCGACGTGGGCCAGCGCGAGGTCGTCTCCGTCGCCCATTCGTCGCCGAAGTAGCTTGAGTAACTCGTCATCGTCGTAGTGATTGTTTGCGATCATGTTTTGCTCCGGTGTGCAGGGGCGTAGGCCAGGCTTCCTGCCTGTCGATTTCTGCAAGACAGGCTGGAAGCCTGTCGTACGGTTTCATTCGGGCGGCTCGAAGCCGCCACTTTGTTTGGAGACGAACACACGAAGTCGATCAAGGACGCGGCACCGAGCGACTCGGACAGCTCCTTCCGATTTTCCAAGCTGAATTGCGACGCTTGCAATCGACTGTAATTCGACGGCTGTTAACCAGAACGCGGACCAGGTTACATCACTGAATTCGGTCTTCACGATTGACGTGGCATGTTGAAAGCAAGCCCGACGATACTCAAGTCGAAACAGTGTCGCGGTCTGATCATCCACATCGGGCTGCTGAGACACCATGCGTCGGACATCGCTGTCACCAGTACCGATCGGTCCACGTCGTCGCGTCAGGTGATTGACGACCAGATTGCGAGTGATTTGGTACAACCAACTGCGAAAACCACCAATCGCTCGGTCGAACTGATCGAGCGATCGTTCGACAACAGCAAGCACTTCCTGAGTCAAGTCTTCGGCGTCTGCGTGCTGCAACCCCTTCGCCTTGGCCACTCGATAGACGAGCGGGCGATAGATCGCGGCAAACTCACGCCAGCCCTCATCGGATTGAGGACTGCTGAGCCTCGCCAGCAAAGATTCGCGGGTTTCAGGACCGAACAATCACTTCTCCTGCTAACAATACACAGGCCATGCCGTATTGTTACAGAAGATGAAAAACTTTGCTGCCTGCCGGACAAGCCGACAAGGGGAGCCGGTTTTTCCGGGCGAGTTTTCTAATTTCAAAACGTGCGCTCATGTCAGGCAAGCCGACATGGGGCGAACGCCACTTCAGACCACGAGCTCCACCGGCAGATTCGACTGCACTATCCCTTCGCAATCACATCCAGTGCCGCTGACAGCTCAGTCCGCAGCTGTTCAAACGGTTCCAGACCGACTGAAATTCGTACCAGTTCGTCACGAATACCAACAGCGGCGCGGGCCGAGGCTGACATAAAGCGGTGCGACGTCGAGGCTGGATGTGACATCGTCGTACGTGCATCAGCCAGCGTCGGAGCAAACGGGATCGACGCGGCTGCCCGCATGAAAGTGTTGACAGCTTCAACTCCGACACCTGCAAGCTCAAGCGACAGAATGCCTCCGGTTCCCAAGGGATACAGTTGCTGAGCGATCTCGTGCGACACATGATTTTCCAGCGACGGATGATAGACACGCCGCACCCCCGGATGTCCGCTCAAGGACCGCGCAAGTTCCAGCGTCGTGCGACAGATTTGATTCATCCGCAGCGGAAGCGTTCGCAGCCCGCGCTGACACAACCAGGATTCAAATGGATTCGCATTCTGACCGAAGACGCTCGCAGTACTGTTCAATCGCTTCATCAGCGCTGCGGATCCGGCAGCCAGCCCCAGCATCACATCTCCATGACCGTTGATGTATTTTGACGCACTGTGCATCACAATCGAGGCCCCCAGCTGACAGGGCTTGATCAGTTCCGAAGTGGTAAACGTGCTGTCCACGACGAGTGGAATCTCTGCGGGCAGCACGTTGGCCAGGGCTCGGATATCAGACACTTCAAGGAGAGGATTGGACACCGTTTCGACCAGCACGAATCGCGTTTTCTCCGTGATCAATGAAGCCAGTTGCTCCGGTCTTGTCGCGTCGAATGTCGATACGCTGATCCCGAACCGCTGCATCCGATGTGCCAGTTGCATCGTCTTGCCGTAGATGGCTCTGGCAAGGATGACGTGATCACCAGCGGACGCGAGGGTCAGGAAAATGCTTCCCAGCGCGCCCATGCCGGAGGCAAATACAGCCCCGGCTTCAGTTTCTTCCAGGGCCGCGATGGATTCAGCAAGGGCCGTATGGTTCGGATTACTGTCACGCGTATAGATGTCGCCGTGCAGCTCTCCGGTATGAATTCTTTCCAGAACATCAAGGTCCGGCACATCAAACGCCGTCGATTGATAAATCGGCGGCGAGCTGGGAACCGTGACGGACGGTGCCGGATGGCCCATGCGAGAAGGGTGCTGCGGAGGCATCGTATTGAAAACTCTTTTCGAATTCGTTTAACGGTAAGACGAACGCGTCGGTGCCTCGTTACGCCTGCGCCTCCGGCTCGCCGTTAAACAAAAAAGTAGCCCGGGTTTCTGATACCGACATTTTCGCATGGAACGCGACGGACATGAATGTCCATCGTACGTGATTCTTCTGAATTCAATGCACGCGCTGGCCTGGCACCGAACCGGTATCGGGAGACAACAGAAACACTTCCGTCCCGCCACTGCCGCTCGCACAAACCATCCCCTGGCTCAAGCCGAACTTCATTTGACGCGGCTTCAGATTGGCCACGCAAATCACCAGGCGTCCGACCAGATCCTCCGGTTTGTAAGCCGCCTTGATCCCGGCAAACACATTACGAGTTTCGCCGCCACCCAGTGAGAGCGTCAACTGCAGCAGCTTATTTGCACCCTGTACATGATTCGCTTCGATCACACGCGCGACACGCAGATCGATCTTTACAAAATCATCAATCGTGCATTCCGCAGCCAGTGCTTCATTGGCCAGTGCATCGCCGGCGTCTTTCCACTGGTCCGCGGCATGAAATGTCACTGCGGGTGTTTCCGGCGTGAGCGGTGCAGATCCCTGTTCAGCGGCCATCACTTCTTTACTCTCTTCGATCATCGATTCAACCTGTTTCGTTTCAATACGTTTCATTAAGTGCTGGAATTGACTGACAGGTGTTCCCGTCAGAGGCGTCTGAGATTCCGACCAGTGTGCAATCGGGCGGTTCAGAAGTACTTCAGTCTGCTTCACCAGTTCCGGCAAAACCGGTGCGAGGTACGTCACGATCTGTCGGAACAGATTGAGCGTGATTGTACACACATCGCGGAGTTCGTCTGCCTTCGATTCGTCTTTACGAATCACCCACGGCTGGCGGTCATCGACAAACCTGTTCGCTTTGTCTGCCAGTGCCATGATTTCACGCGTCGCCGCGTTGTAATTGCAGTCTTCGTAATAAGCGGCAATCTGTTCGCCCTTTTCCGCAGCGGCGGCAAACAACCCCCCGTCATCTGGATAGACGTCGCTGAGTTTCTTCTCCGCGAGAAAGCCAGCCGAGCGCGATGCCAGATTGACGACCTTGCCGACAAGATCGCTGTTGAACCGCGAGACGAATTCGTCAAGGTTCAGGTCGATGTCATCAAGACCTGTACCAAGCTTACTGGCATAGTAATACCGCAGTGCTCCCGAAGGCAGGTGTTTGAGAAATGTCGAGCCCATGACAAACGTGCCTTTGGACTTCGACATCTTCTCACCGCTGACGGTGAGGAATCCGTGGATGTGCACTTTCTTCGGCAGATTGCCGCCAGCCGATTTCAGCATACCCGGCCAGAACAGCGTGTGAAAGTAAGTGATGTCCTTGCCGATGAAATGATGGATCTCAGCTTTTGAATCGCTGCGCCACCAGTCGTCCAGGTTTTCGTTGTTCCTCGTACACCATTCCAGCGTCGATGCCATGTAGCCGATCGGAGCATCGAACCAGACGTACCAGTAGTGACCTGGCTTGTCTGAGATTTCAAAGCCAAAGTAGGGTGCCGGCCGTGACACGTCCCAATCCCGCAACGGTTCTCCCAGAAAGTGCCCCTTGAGATAATTGGCGACTTCCGATTGCAGATGCGTGCCGTCCTGAGTCCACTCATTCAGGAACTCGTGGAGTCGCTCCAGTTCAATAAACAGATGCTCGGCCGATCGGATTTCCGGGACCGCTCCTGACAGTGTGCTCTTTGGATTCTTAAGGTCTGCTGGTGTGTAAGCAGCTCCACAGACACTGCAGTTATCCCCTGGCTGATCCTCGGCACCACATTTTGGACAGGTACCTCGGACAAAACGGTCGGCCAGAAAAGTACCGGCAATCGGGTCGTAAAGTTGAGCGACGTCTTTCGTCTTAACCAGCCCGGCCTTGCGGATCGACGCCCAAATCTGGTTGCACAGCTGACGGTTCTCCGGACTGTTTGTGCTGCCGTAGTTGTCAAATTCGATCTGAAAGTTCGCAAAGTCCCGAATGTGGGCCTCACGCATATCGGCGATGACGGCTTCTTCCGAACGGCCTTCGCGGCGGGCTCGAATCATGATGGCCGTGCCGTGCGTGTCGTCGGCACACACAAAAATGCACCGATGGCCGCGTAACTTCTGAAATCGCACCCAGATATCCGTCTGGATGTATTCCACAAGATGACCAATATGAATATGTCCGTTTGCGTATGGCAGCGCAGCGGTACAAGAATCTGACGAGTCATTTCAGGACGGTTCCGATCGACGAAAGGCAGAACACGGACATCTCTGTCGGGAATTGGACCTGACTGAGCGATACTGGTCAACTGGTATACGTCAGGTCTCACAGAAGACACGAGATCGCGGCGTTCGGATCGGGGGTGGAAGATCCTGCAACCCAAATCTGTCGGATTTGAAGTGGGCGGTGCGAGAGGAGGGATTCTACCGAAGTCGTTCCCTCGCTGACGCTTCGGGCTACTGCCGCCCAAAAAGTGGCGCTGTCCAACTAATGCCGTGGACTTAAGGATTTTCAACGGCATAGGGGTAGGGAAGTCCGGTTGATCCGGTCTCCCCTCCCTCCAAACCGTACGGGCGGTTTTCCCGCATACGGCTTTCCAGTCAGTAGTTGCCTGCGACGGATTGATCGAAACGAAAGTGGGCTTCGCGCAGACTATACAGGCCCGCTTTCGCAAAGAAGTCATTCGGCCAGCGATGAGTTCGTGGTAAACGCCTCGGGTTGTTCCGGTGACGCTGGAGCAGCAATCGCCGAAGGCGACTGCGGATCTTGCCGTCCAGGTCTTTGAATATCGTCCAGCGACAGTGCCGAAAGTATCTGAACCAACCACGCAAAACGCTGTTGAGTTCGACCGCAATCGACTGAATCGAACCGGGCCGCTTACGAGGCGTCAGTTCTTTGATCCGCGCCTTCATCTTCGCAAGGCTCTCGCGACGAGGATAGATCTTTTCCCCGCGAAACGAGTAACCCAGAAACGCGAAGCTCTCCACGCGACTGTCAACGATCTTCGTCTTCGTCGGATGCAGTGTTAAACCTGCCGACTCGACCCACTCAGCGATCAATTGCAATGCCACTTCAGCTTCGAAGTCGCTGCGACACAGAACGACGAAGTCGTCCGCGTAACGCACCATCTCAAAACCGTTGTCGGCCATCTGATGATCCAGCGGATTGAGGTACAGATTCGACAACACCGGGGAAAGAACGGCCCCTTGCGGAACGCCGGCAATCGGCGTCCACTCGCGGAGTTCTTCCATGATGTTCTGATCAAGAAACAACTTGATCAGCTTCAGCATCCGTGAGTCCGAAATGTGCTCTTTGACTAAAGTCAGCAAGCGGTCTTTCGGAATCGTATCGAAGTAACCTTTCAGGTCCGCATCGACCACGTAAACGTAGCCTTCCTGGAGCTTCTGCTCGACGATGCGTAACGCATCGTGAGCACCACGTTCGTGACGAAAGCCGAAGCTTCGCTCATGAAACTGGTGATCCAGAATCGGCTCGATCACGTTCACAATCGCCCGTTGGACGACGCGATCGCGAACCGTTGGAATTCCGAGCGGGCGGGTCTCGTTCGGTCTTCCCGGTTTGGGAATATGAACGCGGCGGACCGCACTCGGTCGATAGGTTTGGGCTTTGATTTGTTCGGCGAGCTGTCGTGTTTCCACGAGCACATGCTCTTCAAACTCTTCGCAGCTTTGCCCATCGACTCCCGCTGCTTTCTTCTTCCCGGTCACCTTGAGGGCGGCCGTGAAAAGATTCAGCTCAGCGTAAACCTTGTCAATCAATGCGTGCCATTTGCCTCCTCTCACTTTGTTTTCCAAAAGCGTCGTCAACATTCGGTCTGTCCAGACAACAGGCTGAGCCCACCGGCTAATGTCCGGTCGCTCTCCAGGAGGTGTAGCCGAAAATGGCACTCGTTCTGGTAAAGCAGCTTTCGCTTTACTTGTCATGCTTCTGGTCCTTCCGAATCTACTGTCCTGCCTCCCTTCGCTCGCGACAGGTTTGGTTCCCGCCGGTCAACACTACTATGAAGGCTCTGAATCCTCAGCTGAGCGCGTCACAGGTCTGCGGCACTGCTGAGGTCTCCCTGCTTATCTCGATTGAACTTCTGAACATTCCGTCTCCAGGCACCTTACTGCCATTTCACGACGCTCGGTTTAACATGTTACGTTCTGATCACCGTCGTCGTCGCCGCACCGCCCTGCGGAGTCATTCCGCCGCCCGGAGTCGGGCCTCGTCTGGGACGTACCGTGCGGTCAGAGGTTCGCGCTTTGCTCGCACGCTCCCCGACAGGCTTGGCCGAATCCTGTCATTCAATCTGATCAGGGGCACTTTCGTTACGGACTGCTCATTCGCCTCCGGTTGCTCTCCACCCTTTCTGTTGAAAACGCAGTTACCTTCGACTACGGGGATGTAACCAGTTCCCCGGTCGGGACTTTCACCCAACTGTTCAATCGCCTTCACAGGCGCACGAGCGGCATGCGTCAGCTTGCCGGTCCAAAAACAATGTACCGGAGGGCTGACGCCGCTCCGCTCGCCGGACTCCAAATCGGGGACAAGCGAATTACTCAGAAACCGTCGCGGCGCGACAAAGGAATCGGTATCATAAAGGTTTGCTTATGAACACCGATTTCCGGAGTCTGTCTGATGTGGAATCACAGAACGCTGCTGATACTTTGCACTGGCCTGCTGCTGTTCACTCTCAGTCCCCTCGCGAATGCGGAGGACGAGATCGAATTCAACCGTGATGTGCGACCCATTCTGGCGGCCAAATGCTTTGAATGCCATGGTTTCGACGTCAAGACGCGCAAGGCCGATATGCGGCTCGACACGGCAGAAGGAGCCTATGCTGAGCACGACGGCACGATCGCCGTCAAGCCGGGTGATCTGGCGGGCAGCGAACTCTGGAGCCGCATTACAAGTACGGACGCTGAAGTCCTGATGCCTCCGCCAGAGTCAAAAAAGTCGCTGACCGATGCGGAAAAAGACACGCTGCGTCGCTGGATCGAACAGGGCGCACCGTATCAGAAGCACTGGGCGTTCGAACCGCCAAAGTCGGCAGAGATTCCCGACGTCCGCACTCCGGGATGGGTGCGAAATCCAGTCGATGCATTCGTCATGGCAAAGCTGGAGCAACAGAAACTCACGCCGCAGCGCGAGGCGGATCCTGAAGTGCTGATTCGCCGCGTGGCATTTGCGCTCACGGGACTTCCGCCGAAAATTGAGGAAGTGGACGACTACCTCAACGATCCCTCTACCGATGCGTACGATAAAATGGTGGATCGATATCTGGCTTCGCCCCATTTTGGGGAAGAACAGGCAAGGCAATGGCTGGATGTGGCACGCTACGCAGACACGCATGGTCTGCATCTGGACAATGAGCGTGAAATGTGGGCATATCGTGACTGGGTTGTGAAAGCATTCAATCAGAATTTGCCGTTTGACGAGTTCACAAAGTGGCAGCTCGCGGGCGATCTGCTTCCGGAACCGACTCAGGATCAACTCATCGCCACAGGATTCAATCGCTGCAACGTCACCACAAGCGAAGGCGGAGCCATCGCTGAAGAATGGCTGTATCGCTACGCCGTCGATCGCACCAGCACGACGATGCAGACATGGATGGGCCTGACGGCCGGCTGTGCAGTATGTCACGACCACAAATATGATCCCGTGACACAGCGTGACTTCTATTCCATGTACTCGTTCTTTTATTCGACGTCCGATCCGGCAATGGACGGCAATATCAGCACGACGAATCCATTCCTGAAAGTGCCTACGGCAGAACAGAAAGCCGCCCTGGAAGGCGCTCAGCAACAAGCCAGTGCCGCCAGGAAAGCCCTGGAGGATGCAGCTGCTGAATACTCCGCTCCCGCAAATGCCGCCGAACCTGCCGCCGCAGCCGCAGTCGAAATGACGGAAGTCCGTGACGTACTCATCGACGATGCTTTTCCGCTTGGGACCAATACACGTAACACGTCGCGAAACGATACGACATGGCGGCTTGATCCGGAGTTCGGTGCGAAGTCCGGGCGGCGTGTGATCGAACTGGCGTATGGCTCTCAGTATGACCTGAACATTGATTTCACGCTGATACATGTCGTTGTCCCGAATGAAGGCCGACTGGAATTCGCGCTGCGTATTGATCCCTTCAACTCACCGAAGGCGTTTGCTTTGCAGTACAACGACGGCGGAAATCGTCGCGTCGTCTGGGGCGACAAATCAGCAATCGGCTTCGACATAGCCGATGCTGATATGGGACCGATTCCCACTGTTGGTGAATGGATTCAGGTTTCAGTGCCTTTCGAATCCGCCGGTTCCAAGTCCGGTGCCCTCGTGAAAAACATGGTGCTGATTCAGAACGGCGGTAAGGTGTGGATCGATGACATGCGAATCGCGGGAAAGACGGATCGCGCGAAGGATCCATTGTCGTCTTTCGAGCGCTGGTGGGAAATGAGCAAAGGCACGAATCCGGCAGGCATCAGTGGTGAGCTTCGAACGACGCTGGTGGCCGGCCCGAGCGATTCCGTTACTGCCGAACATCGCAGCAAATTGCTGCGATTCTGGCAGCAGAACGTGCAACGGATCTCAGAATCGCCGATCGCCGAACTGCGAGAGGCTGCCGCCATTGCCGATCAAAACCTTGCGAATCTTAACGGGACGATTCCAGGAACGTTCATTTTCAATGATTTGCCCGCCCCGCGCGATGCATTCATTATGCTGCGAGGTCAATATGATAAGCCGGGCGAAAAAGTGGAACCGCGTGTTCCGACGGAGTTTCCACCGCTGAAAACCGTGAACGGCGAGCCATTCCCTGCCGATCAGCGTGCGAATCGCCTGGATCTGGCGCGGTGGTTTCTGGCTGAAGAAAATCCGCTGACCACGCGCGTCACAGTCAATCGTGTCTGGCAGCAGTTGTTTGGTACAGGACTGGTGAAGACCAGCGACGATTTTGGGACACGGGGCGATATGCCCAGCCATCCGGAATTGCTCGACTGGCTGGCAGTTCATTTCCGCGCATCCGGCTGGGACACAAAACAGTTGTACCGGCTTTTGCTGACTTCGGCGACGTTTCGTCAGGATTCGGCAACCAGTCATCAACTGCATCAGCTGGATCCCGAAAATCGCTTACTGGCTCACGGCCCGCGATTGAGACTCGATGGCGAACAGCTCCGCGACAATGCATTGGCGGTCAGCGGACTTCTGAATACAGCGATGGGTGGACGCGGGGTGATGCCGTATCAACCGCCGGATATCTGGGAACCGGTCGGTTACGAAAACAGCAACACACGATTCTATATGCAGGACCACGGCGCAGATCTTTATCGCCGCAGTCTGTATTGCTTCATCAAGCGCACGGCACCGCCGCCCTTCATGACGAACTTTGATGGCCCGAATCGCGAACAGTTCTGTTCCCGCCGCGAACGAAGCAACACTCCGCTGCAGGCACTGCAATTGATGAATGACGTGCAGCACTTCGAAGCCGCCAGAGCCCTTGCGGAACGCGTTCTGGCAGAAGGCGGCACGGACACAGATTCTCGGCTGGAGTTTCTGTATCGTACCGTTCTGTCGCGTAAACCCACCGCAGACGAGATCCTGATTGTCACGTCAGCGCTGCAGACGCAGTTGAAGTTGTTTGCCGCTGACGCGGATGCTGCCGCCAAAGCAATTCACGTTGGTGAATCAGTACCAAAAAAAGTTGCCGCCGATCTTGCGACGGCGGCGTGGACAATGATTGCAAATCTGATCCTGAACCTGGACGAGAACGTTGTGAGGAATTAGACGCCGTTCAAATGAAAAGCGACCTTTTCCATTCCTTCGTCCAGGTCCCTTGTCTCAGTTCGCGGGCGATTTGATGCATCGAGAGAAATCATGAATTCGATAGACGACTATTTACTGTCTCAAACACGCCGCCAGTTCTTTGGCCACGGCGCGCTGCGCATGGGCGGCGTGTCACTGGCGTTGATGGCCGCTGAACGGGCGGCGGCTCAGGATGTGGCCCCCACAGTGCGAGTTCATCCACCGTTGCCAGGGTTCCCGCATTTCGCCCCCAAAGCAAAATCCATCATTTATCTGCACATGAATGGTGGCCCCTCGCAGTTGGACACGTGGGACTATAAACCGCATCTCGCAGACCATTTTGACAAGGATCTGCCGAATTCCATTCGACTGGGCCAGCGCATTACAACCATGACCAGCGGCCAGGCGAGGTTGCCGGTGGCTCCGTCACTGTTTAAGTTCGCACGTTACGGTCAGTCGGGAACATGGGCCAGCGAACTGCTGAATCATACGGCTCAGCACATCGACGACATCGCACTGGTTCGCAGTGTCCATACAAACGCCATCAATCACGATCCGGCGTGTACGTTCGTAACGACTGGCAGCGAAGTGCCAGGCAAACCCAGTCTCGGTTCATGGCTGGCGTATGGACTTGGCAGCGAGAGCAATAACCTGCCCGCTTTCGTTGTACTGACCCCGCGCTGGACGTCGAAGCAGGCGGCTCAGGCCTTGTTTTCACGGATGTGGAGCAGCGGGTTTCTGCCATCGACGTATACTGGCGTCGCGCTGCGGAGCGTGGGCGATCCGGTACTCTATATCGACAACCCGGACGGCATTTCCTCCAATCATCGGCGGGCAATGCTGGACAGTCTGGCAGAATTGAATCAGCGCACATTTGAACGCTTCGGTGATCCGGAAACGCAGACAAGGATTGCGCAATACGAAATGGCATTTCGGATGCAAAGCAGCGTGCCGGAACTGATTGATCTGTCTGGCGAAACGCAGGCCACGCTCGACATGTACGGGCCGGAAGTTTCAAAACCCGGAACATTCGCCGCAAGTGCGCTGCTGGCGCGCCGCATGGTCGAACGCGGTGTGCGCGCCGTGCAGATTTTGCATCGCGGCTGGGATCAGCATGGATCGTTGCCGAGCGAAATCCGGCATCAGTGTTACGACACCGACCAGCCCTGTGCCGCGCTGCTGCAGGACCTGAAACAACGTGGCCTGTTGCAGGACACACTGGTCGTCTGGGGCGGAGAATTTGGCCGCACTGTGTATTCGCAGGGAACTTTAACGGCCACAAATTATGGCCGCGACCACCATCCTCGCTGTTTCAGCATGTGGATGGCCGGGGTGGCATTAAAGGTGGCACGGTGTATGGTGAGACAGATGACTTCAGCTACAATGTCATTGACAAGCCGTGTCATGTGAATGACCTGAACGCAACTCTCCTGCACTGTCTTGGTATTGACCACGAACGCTTTTCATACCGCTTTCAGGGTCTGGATCAGCGTCTGACCGGCGTGGAACCACAGCATGTCCTGGAGGAGATCCTGGCATAGGGGTCGCCATCTCCTGGAAGCGATGAGGCAAATTGCCAGTGCATAACTTCAGTCCGATTTCGTCGGTCGCGTCGACAATTTGACATCCCTTCACACCGCCGCCGGCCAGAATGTTCCGGATGATCTAACCCGCTTTGCGGTACTTCTGTTTCTTGCCATTCTTGCCATTTGCCTGAGGCTGTGCTGCGATCGGAGATGCCGCTTTGGGTGCCGTGCGTGTAATTTCTTCGTGGTCAATGCGAGGTTGTTCTGACACGGTTAGTGCAGTTTCTCCAGTCGACCCTGCATCGGATGATTCAGGGATCAGGACAGCTTCCGGCTGAGGATCGACGATCTGTGCGGTGGCAGCCTCAACAGCAGTACTTTCCCTGTCTTGAACATGAACAGCGGCGGGCTTCCGTTGCACGGCCAGCGGCGGGTGAGGGTTCACATGAATCACAAATCTGGCATGCAGTTGAAATGCGGACAGAACAAGTGCGGAAATCAGAAATTCGAAGACGGACAGATGAAACACGACTGAAACAGAGTTTTGTCGAGCACCGGCGAACGCGCACGGCCAGGAACAGTATGAGATCATCAGCAACGATTGCGCTGCGCGGCAGCGTCCCATGTCTGGAATCAGTCGGTGAAGGACAAGTGCGAGGCAGGCGCCCGCGGGAACAAGGATCAGGGCCGGGCGAGCTGCATCAATTCGACCAAAGATCGGTTCAAGTCCCAGCGCAATCAGATCAGTGATCCACGGAGTGACATTTGTCAACAGCAGGAGCGACGCAGCAAACAATCCAATCGCCATCCAGCGCCACCAGCGATAGCCGCCGCGAAAGTCTACGGCGCTGGCGGAACGCACCCACGCGATGACAAGGCAGAACTGTGCCGCCAAAAAAAGTTCGAGGCCCGACAGACCTCGTAACGCATCGAGACGGCCTGCCGACTGGACTTGTTCAGCGATGGACGATTGATCCACCAACCGCAAATTGACGACCGCGTAAATGATCGGAGTCAGGATAAGGACCACGGCGACCGTCACGTGTTTCCACAGGCGTGGAGAGATGACACGGCGGATGAGTCGATCGCGCGACAGCATCGGAAACGGTGCGATCTCAGCATCGCTGTCAAGCAGCGCGGCTTCGTTGGTGGTGTCAGGCAAATCGAACGCCGGGTCGATCTCTGTCACTAACCGTCTGCGACGGCGATCGGTGGCACTGGAGGAACCGGAAAAATGAACTGCAGACATCGATCAGTCTCTCACTTGGGCGAAACGACGTGATACCTCGCGCGGGCAGGAATGACGTGTAGCCGGATTCGTGAGAATTCGGAGGCGTGCTACGATTCAACCCGAAGTTTCACGACTTAGGCGGCAGGAAAAAGCTTCACTCAGGCCCGGGCGGCTCGTTCCTGAGATTCAGCGGTTCTTGCCGATGCGCAGCAATTCAGCGCGGCATGCACGACCACACACGTCATCGGCGGGTTCGTGGCCGGCTCTGCAATTCAATGGCGCCGCGGCTCACAGCCTGCATGTGTTCCCCAACTTCTACGCAACACCTTCCAGTTGCAACAGCGTTTGCTTGTGATACAGACCGCCTCCGTAACCCACCATCTTGCCGCTGCTGCCAATGATACGATGGCAGGGCACGATAATCGCAATCGGATTGCGTCCGTTGGCCATGCCAATCGCACGAGAAGCGGCAGGGTTACCGACCGACTTTGCGATATCTCCGTAACTAGCGGTTTCCCCGTATCGAATCTTGCAGAGTGCCTTCCAGACACGTCTCTGAAAATCCGTGCCTTCAGCGGCCAGCGGCAGGTCAAATGTCTGCAGTTTGCGGGAAAAATAGGCCTTTAACTGCCGCACGGCTTCCTTCAGTCGCTTTTCGTTGAATTCCCAGTCGTCGCGGGGAGTCGTCTCGGGGGCACTGAAATGGGATTCTCCAAACGAGACATGTCGCAGCCCCTGGTCATCACCAGCAATCAGCAGTCTTCCCACTGGAGTTTCGTCAAGATACGTAAAAAACATGACTTCCGACTCCTCTAACATGATATCGCCATGAGCATTGGAAACACTGCCCGCAACATCTTACAGTTCCCGTTTCAGGCTTTGAATGGACTGAAGAAAAGTTTCAGATTTGTTTCTCATTACGGTAGCTGCACTTCATGTCTCAGGAAAGTATCGCGTCCGAAATCCGTCAGTCTGCACTTGAGCGGAACGCTCAGGTTGAAACACTGCGCTGGAAGAAATTCTCTGTTCTGGACGATGGATTTGTCTGTCTTGTGGACGTCATGGGCGACGACAGCTGCATTGTCCAGGCCGCGCGTGTGAGTTATGGTGAAGGGACAAAGAAAGTCAGCGACGACCGGACATTGATTCGCTATCTACTGCGGCACCGGCATACCACTCCATTTGAAATGGCGGAGATCAAATTTCTGGTGCGGGTGCCAATGGACTGCTGGCGGCAGTGGGTGCGGCATCGGACAGCGAATATCAACGAGTACAGCACTCGCTACTCGTTGGCGATTGACGCGGCACAAACGACCGACCCTCGCGAATGGAGGACGCAGGCAGAGGCCAATCGTCAGGGCAGCGGCGATTCCTTACCAGAAGATCTTGGAGAGCGGTTGACTCAGGAAGAAGCAGAACTGCAGTCAAGAATCCGCGATGTGTATCAAGGCCGCATTTCATCCGGTGTCGCGCGGGAACAGGCGAGGAAAGACTTGCCGTTGGCAACCTACACAGAAGCCTACTGGAAAATTGATCTGCACAATTTGCTGCATTTCCTGGCGTTGCGCATGGACAGCCATGCCCAGTTGGAAATTCGGCAGTACGCCACCACGCTCGGCGAGCAAATCGTCGCCCCGCTCTTTCCGATCGTGTGGGAAGCATTCCTGGATTACCGGATGCAATCCACGTTTCTGACACGCCTGGATTCCGGCGTCATCCAGCGTTTGACCGCCAGCGCAGCCGCTGCCGGAATCGCGCCGCCTTTTTCAGACGCTGACTTTATGGCCGCTCAGGACCCAACCTGGGTCACGCTGAGCCGCAGTCGCGAACGCGACGAATGCCGATCCAAGCTGCAGCGACTGGGATTGGTAGTGCAAGAGAGTGAGTGATTCGGCGATTGTTTTTTTCTCAAACTCCAAAATCATGGGCCATTCCAGGGATCTTTTATATCCATTGGCTCGAACCATATGGAAAAAGCAGGAATTCCAGATAAGGTTTCGCAACTTCGCGTGTCAATGAGTTCAGGAATGTTGCTGCTTGCAACATTTGTGAGCGTAGCTCAGTTGGTAGAGCAACGGACTTTTAATCCGTAGGTCCTGGGTTCGAGTCCCAGCGCTCACATTGAAAAAGACGGGGTTCCCGATTCGTCGGGAACCCCTTTTTCATGAAGTGTCACCTATAAGTGTCACCTATTGCCTTCAGATGGCTCGGGCGTGGCAGATTGCAGAGTTGCAAACTCCATTTGCCTGCTCTCATTGCCTGCTCTCATTGCCAGAATTCTTGCACGGTTTACATCAATCACGTCGCGCTGCGATACTTCAGCAATCGCAGCTTGAATCCCTGTCTTTTCGGCTTCTGTTGGATCTCGCAGCCTGATGTGGCGGGGTCATTTGCAGGGTCACGTGTCGGCTGGATTCTCGGAATTCAGTCATAGACTACTTCCTGTTCCTCTTCGGCAATGGCTTTTCGCAACTTTGCAAGAACTGTCGGACTCGGTTTTGGGTGGCGTGATTACCCAGCCATCGAATTCCTCATTTCTCTGCCAGAGTGAACACCAGACGCTTGCCGAGTGCATCGGCCACGCGCTGGAGCGTGTACAGTGTTGGGTTGCCGTCGGCTTTCAGAAGTTTACTCAACTGCGCCGCATCGATTCCAGTTGCTTGCTGTAATTGGTCGAGCGTCATGCCGCTGGATTCCCGGGCAGCCTGAAGCAGTTCCGTCACTTCCTGCAACATGGCTCGTTTGCGGGCTTGCACATCGTTTGCCCAGCGTGTGAGTTCCGGTTTTTCTTCTTCGATCGCAACAACCTCACGTCTCCACCTGGCACGCTGTTCTGGCGTCATTTTCACGTTCTTGTGTCGGCTGGATTTTGGTGATTCCGGCATTGTTCTCTCCACGAAATTCAGACCTTGTAAGCGGTGACCGGCAAAACGGTGTCAGCATCGATCATTTCATAAACACAAAACAGCGTTTTACCCGTTGACGTGACACCGGTAGCCGTTGGCCTTCCAGTCGATCGACTGGTTCCCCGTTCATCCGGATTCTCAACTACTTCGGCGAATTCGTCCTGTGTGACGCCATGCTGTGCCAGATGTTCAATGATTTCGTCATCCCAGTGAAAGAAAAAGAACGCCATCGTTGAACCTCGGTGTCCCGTTTTTGACTGATGCAATGATTCTAACATCCATGTGATATATCACAAAGTCGAAAACCGTGACTTCGTCGTCCCGTTTCAAGCCACCAGCCAGCCTCCCTGGTTTGCATCATTGTTCCAGACACGTAGAATCGCCTCCTTAACGAAACGTTAACAATCGAATTGCGGGACGGCGGTGGATTTTGGAAACTGAGGCGCTGATCAACCTGGTCTGTGGGCTTATGGGTGGACTGGGACTGTTTCTGCTGGGCATGAAGAACATGTCCGACGGACTTCAAGCCGTTGCCGGAGCCTGCCTGCGTCGCCTGATCGGGGCGGTGACGGGGAATCGATTTGCGGCGACGGCGGTGGGCACCCTGGTGACATGCATCGTCCAGTCGAGCTCAGTCACCACCGTCATGGTCGTCGGATTCGTGAACAGTGGTGTCATGCAGCTGACTCAGGGTGTCGGCGTGATCATGGGCGCAAATATCGGCACTACAATTACGGGCTGGATACTTGTCCTGAACATTGGGAAATATGGATTGCCGATGCTCGGTCTGGCGGCCATGGTCTATCTGTTTTCACGCGGAGACCGCTGGCGTTATTGGGCGATGACAGTCATGGGCATCGGGATGGTGTTCTTTGGACTGGAACTGATGAAGGACGCCTGTGCCATCATCAAAGGGATGCCTGCGTTCGAGGCATGGTTCAAAGCATTCAGCGCAACCACCTATCCCGGAGTTCTGAAATGTGCCGCCGTGGGCTGCATACTCACCATGATCGTGCAGTCGTCGTCAGCAACGCTGGGGATCACGATCTCTTTGGCGACTCAGGGGATTATCAGCTACGAAACTGCCGCAGCGCTTGTGTTGGGTGAGAACATTGGCACCACCATTACCGCCTTCCTGGCGTCACTGGGAACGACGACCAACGCGCGGAGAGCTGCCTATTTTCACGTCATGTTCAACGTGATCGGTGTCATCTGGATTACATGCATCTTTCAATGGTACATCGTCGGGATCGAATCCATGCTGGGGGTCGATCCGCGAAAGATGGTACTCGTGGAGGGCAATGAAACGTTTCCTCATGTGACGAGCGCGATCGCTGCGGTTCACTCCATGTTCAATATTGCAAACACGCTCCTGTTTCTTCCACTTGTGCCCCTTTGCGTGCGACTCCTGGTCTGGATGGTGCCGAACCGCGGTTTCAAGGAAAAACCACGGCTGACAGACCTGGATGTCCTGATGCTGGAAACTCCTACGCTGGCGATCGAGCAATCGCACAAAGAGATTCAGAAGATGGGTGACGGTTGCCTCAAGATGCTGGACTGGTTGCACGAACTGCGAAATCAGGAAGAACCGGATACCGCGTTGGCCGATCGACTGCGACACCGCGAACAGGTGCTGGACAATATGCAGGACGAAGTTGCGGAATTCATGACCAGTCTGCTGTCCGGAAGTATTCCACATGCCGTCGCCGATGAGGCCCGCCGACAACTGCAGCTCGCCGATGAATACGAATCAATGAGTGACTATATCACCAACCTCGAGAAATTCGATCGCAAGCTGAGGCGGGACGGACTTCGATTCACTCCGGAACAACGTGCAGAACTGGATCAGCTCAATCAACTGTGTCGCGACTACCTTGTCACCGTCAATGAGGCCATGGCGGTCAGCAATCGTACTGTGCAGACGAAGTCGGAGCCGATGTCGAAACGCATACGGGACGCAATCAAGCACCAACGCAGAAAGCATCTGGATGAGCTTTCTCAGGGAAGCATTCCACCGGTTCAGACCGTCGCATTTACCGCGTGCCTGAATGCCTATTCGAGAGTTCGGGATCACATCCACGGAATTGCTGAAGAAGTTTCGGAAGAACGTTAAGCCGCAGCATCAGGGGACTTACGTCCCCCGCTCGCCTTACCTCTTCGTAAACACGAACCCATCCTGAGCGGCGTCGATCTCTATCGTATCCCCCGCTGTGTATGTCCCTGCCAGCAGTTCGTTGGCCAGTGCGTTTTGCAGTCGCTGCTGGATGACACGCTTTAACGGGCGAGCCCCGTACGCCGGATCGTAGCCTTCATTGGCGAGCAGTTGTTTTGCTGCGTTGGAAACTTCAAGTTTGTAGCCGTTCTTTTCAAGCTGATTGTTCAGCCGCTGCAACTGCAGGTCCACGATTTCACGGATCTCACTGCGGCCCAGCGGATGAAATACGATTACTTCGTCCACACGATTCAGAAACTCCGGCAGGAAGTGTTTCTGCAGTGCATCCATCACTCGATTATGAATCTCTTTTTCATCCGCCTGGCCCGATAGTTCCTGAATCGCGTGACTTCCGATGTTCGACGTCATTACCACAATCGTGTTTGTAAAGTCGACGGTGCGGCCCTGACTATCGGTCAGTCGACCGTCGTCCAGAAGCTGCAGCAGAATGTTGAATACGTCGCGATGAGCCTTTTCCACTTCGTCCAGCAGGATCACGCAATACGGATTTCGACGCACTGCCTCGGTGAGTCGACCGCCTTCTTCGTAACCGACATATCCCGGAGGCGCGCCGATCAGACGGGCGACACTGTGGCGTTCCATGAATTCACTCATGTCGATCCGCACCATATTTCGTTCATCATCGAACATGAAATTGGCCAGCGCCTTGCACAGTTCTGTCTTACCGACGCCTGTGGGGCCGAGGAACATGAACGAACCAATCGGACGGTTCGGGTCTCCCATGCCGGATCGGGCGCGCCGCACGGCGTTGGAAACCGCTTCAACGGCTTCGTGCTGATTGATCATTCGCTTGTGGATTTCGTCTTCCATCCGCAGCAGTTTTTCGCGTTCGCCCTGCATCATGCGGGACACCGGAATGCTTGTCCACAGACTGACGACGCGAGCAATGTCTTCCTCCGTGACTTCTTCCCGCAGCAGCCGATTTTCCTTGCTGGTATTGAGTTCGGCGGACTTCTGCTCCATTTCCTTCAGTTTTTTCTCGGCGTCCTTGAGTTGCTGTTCGGTTCTCTGAGCATCGACGAAGTCTTCGTTGAGCAGCGTCTGCTGAGCCCTTGAAAATGCCTGCTGAAAAGCCGCGCAGGCGTTCGATGTTTTCTCGCAGTGGCTTGATGCCGGAAATTGCCGCCTTTTCTGTTTCCCAGCGAGCTTTCAGCTGGTTTGTCGATTCTTCGCGCTCGGCAATCTGGCGCTTCAGATCCTGCAGCCGTTCGCGGCTTTCTTCGCTGGTCTCCCGGTCGAGAGCTGCCGCTTCGATCTGCATGCGCGTCAACTGGCGAGTGGCTTCGTCGATCTCAACCGGCATCGAATCGATTTCCATACGAAGACGACTGCCCGCTTCGTCCACAAGGTCGATCGCTTTGTCTGGCAGAAAACGATCGCTGATGTAGCGATCGGACAGTGTCGCTGCGGCGATGATCGCGTCGTCAGTGATGCGCACTCCGTGGTGGCTTTCGTAGCGGTCTTTCAGTCCGCGCAGAATTGAGATCGTGTCTTCCACATTGGGTTCCTGCACCATGACCGGCTGGAATCGGCGTTCGAGTGCCGGGTCTTTTTCGATATGCTTGCGGTATTCATCCAGCGTGGTCGCCCCCACGCAGTGCAAGTCGCCGCGCGCCAGCGCAGGCTTGAGCAGATTTGCGGCATCCATCGCTCCCTCCGCATTACCGGCACCAATGACAGTGTGCAGTTCGTCGATGAACATAATGATCTGCCCGTTTGACGCCTGGACTTCTTTCAGCACGGCCTTCAGGCGATCTTCAAACTCCCCGCGGTATTTCGCTCCTGCCACGAGCGCACCCATGTCGAGTGCGAAGACGCGTTTGTCCTTCAGATTCTGCGGCACGTCGCCCAGCACGATTCGATGGGCAAGCCCTTCCACGATTGCCGTCTTGCCGACTCCCGGTTCCCCAATGAGTACGGGATTGTTCTTGCGTCGTCTCGAAAGCACCTGAATTACGCGGCGGATTTCCGTATCGCGCCCAATGACGGGATCGATTTTGCCTTCGCGAGCCAGAACAACAAGATCCTTGCCGTATTTTTCGAGCGCCTGAAACTTGTCCTCCGGGTATTGATCCTGCACAGTTTGTCCCCCTCGAATGCCCTTCACCGCTTCCAGTAAATCTCGCTCATCCACGCCATTGAGTTGCAAGAGCCGCTTTGCCTGGTCTTCCACTTGTGTCAATGCGATCAGAAAATGCTCGGTGGACGTGTATTCGTCGCCCATGGAATCCGCTTGTTTCTTTGCGGCATTGAGCACCTTTATCGCCTCAGGGCCAGCATTGACGCCTTCGCCGGTTGACGAAGTCGACTGCGGCAATCGACCAAGTTCGCCGTCGACCATCTTTTGCAGCTGTGGGAGTTTCACTCCCATTTTCTGCAGCAGTGATGTCATCAGCCCGCCTTCTTCCTCGAGCAACGACTTCAACAGATGTAACGGCCGAAGAACTCGATGCTGCTTTTTCTCAGCCAGTTCCTGAGCCCGCTGGATCGCTTCTGAAGCTTTCACGGTGAGCTTGCGAGGATCAAATGCCATGACCGAATCACTCCAGGGTAGATACCACAATCAATCGACGAATCATTAATCCGCACAGTTTTGATACCGCAATGTGTGCCATATTGGCTCACTTCAGCATATATGTGCGATCACAATCAGAGAGCAGTTTCCGTGCCTGTCAAATCGGGAACAAAAGCCGTGATGGATGCTGCTAACATATTTGCGTTTGTCAGCGGCATCCAGTGAGTTCCACCCGGAACAATCTCCAGCGTCGATCCGGGAATTGTTTGATGCAAGCGCGTGGCCTGAACGACGGGAAAGTGCTTGTCACGCTCGGCCCACAGAACCAGCGTCGGACAGTGGATCGCTTCATACAGCTCTGGTAGCTGCTTCAGCGTACCCTGATAGCCCGTGCACATTTTGCTGATGAATCGCCGAACTGCCGGCGACGAGAAAGCTCTCCAAAAATCGTCTCGCAGTTGTTCATCGATCTGTTTGCCTCGTGGCAGAAAAGTGCGTTCAGCGCGGCGAAAGATCAGCCGGGGCAAGGTTCGAAGGGCAAACCGATTGAAGCCGAACTTTCGTAACAGGCGGATTTCCCAGGATGTCTTCTCGTCGCCAAAGACCAGCGAATTCATAACCACCAGTTGTTGCACCCGATCAGGGTAGATCGACGCAAAGGCCAGAGCGGGCTGCCCACCCATATCCATTCCTACTATGGTTGGCCGCTGCAGATTGAGTTCATCGAGGATTGTCAGCAGTCGCTTCGCCAGTAATTGCGGTGTCGCGCCGCCGGGCCATTCGTCGCTGTAACCCATGCCTGGCCAGTCAAAAGCAATCACTTCAAACCGATCCGCCAGCAGCGGGGCCACGCCACTCCAGACCTGAAGATTCTCCGGATAGCCATGCAGAAAGACGATCGGCGGTCCGTGGCCGAGCCGTGCAATTCGGAGATGCATTCCGTTGCTCAGTCGAAGGCGGTCCGTAACGAGCAATGCATGATCGCTGTTCATTGTCCGACTCCTGCATCTGCCAACAGTCGATTGGCGGCAAGAATTCCGCTCACCGCACAAAAGCTGACCCATTGTCCAGGATGCGTCGCGCTGCCGGCAACGTAGAGATTGCGAATCCACGGACTCCGGTGCGCGATGCGCCCTGTCAGCATGAACCACGATGTCATCACCGGATTCATGCTGTTGTGGTGCAGACTAAATTGGCGGCCCCATTCGTCAGGAATCCGAGTCTGCAACACACGCACATCGTCGAACAGGTCACGCCACCAGTTTTCTTCTTCAACAACGCGATGCAGGAATTCACGCTGCCCGCCCTCACCGCCAGACTCGGCGCGGCGATGAGACATGGGAGCAATCAGCCGAGCAGGAAACCATCCGTCGTGCTCCAGCGAAGTATCGATCACGCCCGGCGTGATCAGCAATCGGCAGCCATCGAGTTCAGCTCGAAGCCGGAATCGCAGGTAGGGCGGTTTCGGTCTGCCCTTCACCGCAAGGTAAGCACAGACGCCTGGTGACTGCAGCGGAAGTCGTTCGAAGTAGCGCCGCGTCCGATGACTCAGCGCTCCCTTGCCCGCGTCGTCCAACAATGTGGAGTAGGTGGCCAGTCCGGCGTTAGAAACCACCGCGTCGGCTGGCAGTGTTTCAGTATCGACCTCGACTCCAGTCACAGCGTTGTTCTTGCAGCAAATGCGACGAACATTGGTGCTGCAGCGAATTTCCACCCCAGCTTCGATCGCGGTTTTGAACAGGATCTCGGGAATCGCTCCGATCCCGCCACTCGGATAACACGCGCCGACCCGATGGATGACCGACGTGACCAGGGCCAGCGGCGAAGGAGCCGCACCTGCGACCTGACCGGCCACATGCGTCCAGATTCCGAGCGCGTGCACGACGGATTCCGGCAGTCGCGACGATGCCAGAACAGAACCCAGGGACCGCAGGACAAATGGCACGTCGCGCCATGCACCGTTGCGGACAACATCCAGCAACCCCGGATGTGATTTCCACTGGAGGGGCTGCAACCTGTGATAGATCAAATCCGTGCGGTCAATGAAGCGTCGGTAAAGCTCGCCGGAACCCGGCCATCGCGAATCAAATTCGGCAGCGGTTCTCTCAAACGAGTCATAAACCGTGACGCTCTGCAATGTTCCATCGTCCACCTGATAGACCTCCGGGATTCGCTGCAACCGAAGGTGGCGGTCCAGTTCGATCTCCAGCTGCTGAAAAGCCCATTCCAGTCCGGGGCGATCAAGCAGGACATAAGGCCCCGCGTCGAAGCGAAACCCTTCAAGGTCAAAGCCCGCCGCCAATCCGCCGACAGACGATCGTGCTTCAGCAACCGTCACCCGGCAGCCGCGCTGCGCAAGTCGAATCGCTGATGTCAGTCCTCCGATTCCGGCTCCTATAATTACGACGCGCCGATTCATGTGTTCCTCAATGACTAAACTCCGCAGGCGACGTCGCTCCGCCGACTCGCATTCCTCTTCACGCCCGTGGAGAAACAACGCTGCGGGGCGGTAACCATAGATCGCCCTGGCCAGCATGACCATATCGTGCCAACGAAATCTCAGTCGGCGGAGCGACTGAGCTACTCATCCCGCACGTTCAATCCCAGCAGCCAGCGAACGGCTCGCCGAGTCGTCTGCAGAAGCCATCCTTCGCGACTGATCAGCGGGAACGCCTGCGGATCCATCTCGGGTACGAACAACGAACCGCGACCACTGCCCATCACGTAAACAGGATACGCCATAATACTCAGCAGCGAACGCAGTTCGTTATGATAAGGCCCACGCCATTTTTCGATCGCAGAGTCCTCACCGACGACTTCGATCCGGTTTGTGGCACCTCCGAACCATTGCGAGGTGCTCCGCAGCAGGCTGGACGCTTCAAACTGCTCGACACCAATCTGCCGCAACACCACCGTATCGACAGCCAGCGCATCAGGACCTGCATAAAATCGCATCGGGTGAATGGGTTTTCGACACCCCATCACGCCCACGAGTCCGTCCGGAACATTCTCAAAGGCATCGACAATTCCGAAATGTGGAGGAAAATCATTCAGCAGCATCATGACAGCCGTCGCGCGATCCGCTTGTCGTTCGAGAAACAGATATTCGTCGCATCGACCTCCAACCCACTCAATATTCCCCACGCACAGCAGCGCCATTTCTATCGGATGGCTGCGAAGTTTTGGGAACGAAATGCGAAAGTCAGCGTCACGCCATGTTTTCGCGATCGTATACTGCGCCATTCCACGTGAGTATTGATGCTGGTCCTGGTCCACTTCCGTGTCGACGACCCGATAATTCTCTGACCTGATGCCAAAGTACTCAGCGACCTCGCTCACGGTGCGATGCTGAAAGAAGTGATCGAAGATATTTCGTCCTTCTACAAGTGCGATGTCGGAACATCCAAACTCACGCAGAAACGCCGCGAGATCATCGACGAGTTCAGGGTCCGTCAGCGGCGACAGATCTTTCCGATGATATCCCAGCATAAATGTCGGTTTGATGGCAATCTTCAACCGCTCCACAGGCTGATGCAGAAACGCGGCGCGCTGACGGATCGCGCTACCCAGGCCGCATTCGTCAAGCAATCGGCGGAACAGCGCACGCTTTTCGTCTCGTCGTTCAGAACGGAGCACGAGAACGCTCTGCCCGCTGCCAATGGGGTTTTCTGAATCCGTGATACGCCGCTGCCCGCGCGGAAGGAATTCTTCGCCGACTTCACGAATCTGCTCTATCAGCGACTCGACCGTCTGGGTCTCAGCCAGCATGTCGTCGTTGGTCAATGCACTGGCCAGAATCTCAAACACTTTGCAGTGGCGGTCTTCGTCGTTGGCAACTCGCTTGAAGTCCCGCGCCAACTGTTTGTCCAGGTCCGGTTGAGATGCCGCGAGTTCAGCAATCCGATACCAGCAGACGGCGGCGGTTTGTTCGGCATCAATATTGAACATGCAAAAGTTTCGAAACGGCCCGATCTGCAGATGCCGTTTCACGTCACGCGGGACTTTTCCAAGCAGACTGCCAATCGCCGTGACAATCGTGGCAGCCAAGCGCGACACAGGCGCGCGGTTCCAGCGACTGTGCTGCAGCACTGATCCAGCCCAGCCGCCTATACCTCCGGCCGCCTGAGTCAGGAATGCCTGAGTGCGCAAACGCCATCCGCCGAGCTTGAGAATTGCTCCACGAATGTAAATCGTGTGCATTTCTTCGTCTTTCCAGATCCAGACGAGAGCATGCCGGAGTAGTTCCTTGACATCGTCCGCGAGCGGCATCGCTGCGATGCGTTGCTGCATCAGAGACTCACGATACCCAATCGACACCAACTCTTCTCGCTCCAGTGCCAGCAGGAACAGTTGAATCAACTCCCGCCGCGGATCGTCAGCGCATACCTTCCTGACCGCCGCGAGTTCGCGTTGAAATTCCTCAAAAACCGCGCCCATGGTTACTGCTGCTCGAGAGTGCTGAAACTTGTTCCTTGCAGATTAGACCGTAAAAATGCCTTCGGAGTAACCATGCGGACGACAAGGAAAGTTAATGTTGTGGAATACGTGTGGGAATCAACAACCAACGTTCAAGGGATGCACAGCCAAAGCATCAGGAATTCTTAGAAAGCTCCAATTTGCACAATCAGTCTGTACGATTGGTCAACGCCCTGCCATAACACGTGTCCTGCTTTTTGATTTGACATGACATTTGATATTCGTTCGGGAATTCCAATGCGAAAAATTGAAACGTGCGTCGCCCTGCTGTTGGTATTGATGAGTCCAGTTGCGTCGGCGGACAATTGGGGGCACTGGCGTGGTCCCACGGGAAACGGCTCGGCGGCAACCGCAACTCCGCCCACAGAATGGAGCAGCACAAAAAACGTCAAATGGAAGGTGGAAGTTCCAGGCATTGGTTCGTCATCTCCGGTCATTTGGGGAGATCAGGTCTACGTGACCACGGCCGTTTCGAAAGACGGCGGAAATGCACGCAGTCTGACGACGCTCGAATTCCAGCTGCTGTGCTTTGACCGAAAAGATGGCAAATTGGTTTGGCACAAAACCGCCGTCGTGGCAAAGCCACATCAGGAGACTCAAAGTCCCAACGGATTCGCATCCGCCTCGCCCTGCACAGACGGCCAGCATGTGTACGCACATTTTGGATCTCGCGGTCTGTACTGCTATGCCATGAACGGCGATCTGGTCTGGAAGCGCGATGACTTTCCAAAGATGGAAACACGGAACAGCTTTGGGGAAGGAAGTTCGCCCACGCTTGAAGGAAACATGATTCTGATTCCCTGGGACCATGAAGGACCGTCAGCGTTGTATGCACTCGATAAACTGACTGGTACGACAATCTGGAAAACGGATCGCGACGAGCCGACCTGCTGGGCGACGCCGCTGGTTGTGGAACATGCAGGTCGCAAACAGGTCGTCATGAATGGCCAGACGTGTGCTCGAAGTTATGACCTGGAGACCGGGAAAGAACTGTGGCGTTGTGCGGGTCAGACAGAGCGTCCCTGTGCATCACCGGTTGCTGACAAAGATCTGGTGTTTGTGGGAAGCGGTCACAAGGGACATTCCTTGCGTTTCGACTGGACGGCAAGGGTAACATTCAGGGCACAAAAAGCGTGGTCTGGACCATTGATAAGGATACGCCTGACATCGGTTCGCCGCTGCTTTCGTCAGGGCGAATTTACTTTCACAAGGCGAAGTCGGGACAGCTGTCATGTGTCGATGCTGCGACCGGAATGCAATATTACATGGGGAGCCGCATCCCGGGCCTCGACACCATCTACGCATCTCCGGTAGCGGCTGGCGGTCATGTGTACCTGACGTCGCGTAACGGCACCACCGTTGTGATCAAAGACGCCAACGACCTGCAGATCGTAGCGACCAACAGTGTGGGCGAAACAGTGGATGCCACTCCGGCACCCGTGGACAACCAACTCTTCATCCGCGGTGAGCAACACCTGTTCTGTATCGCGGAATAGGTCGCCCCGGGAAACGCTCCGACGCTCGCGGCAAGAGAATGCCTTGCCGCCTGATCGGTCGTTGCGCCGAGTCTCGCACATTGGTGATGGTGAATTGTACATCCTGCACTGTCTGGGCCTGGATCACGAACGGCTGACATTCCACCACGGAGGCCGCGACTTCCGCCTGACTGAAGTGCACGGGGATGTGGTGACGAAAATCCTGACCGGGAGCATGTCTCTTCGGAAGTCATGAGTCTCACTTCGAGAAGTCATGAGTCTCACTTTTTTCCGGTTTCGAAAGTGCTCAAAGAACAAATAGATCTGCTCGTTCGACTCGACAGTCGGGGCGTGCGTTGGACGATTGGTCATGCCACGCGGTGCGTCGCACAAGTAACTGGTTCACCGCGATCGAATGATTCAACGGTAGCCACCGCCCGGAAATCTTCAGAGCCCCCTGACACCAGGAATGGTCGCGGGGCCATCAACGCGTGCAACTCGTGAAGATCAAGCCCCTGCTCGATCAACTGAGCATAAGAACCTGTGCGCGGTTTTCCGGGGTGATCAGCCCGGCTTGCATTCGGCCTTCACCCAGACCGAGGTACCACGGCTCCCAATAGTTCACATTGCCCCGCGACTCGTCAAACACGATTCCTCCGTCCGACCACGCGGCGCAGGCGAACTTGTCATACAGGCACGAACCAAACATGGCCCATTTGCCGCCATACGAATGACCGACGATTCCGATTCGCAGCGGGTCCACTTCCGGCTGTGCGGCCAGCGCGTTGCCGCAATTCGCCGCGACGTAGCCCAGGTACGACAGCGGCTGCAGTTGCGTCTCCGCCGTGTCAGGCTGCCGTGCATCGCCGCCGGGCGAGCCGATCGCAATGGTCACAAACCCACGCCGCGACAGTTGCAGTGCAAAATCACGCAGTTCACCCTTTGCGCCGATGCTCGTCTCGGGTTCATAATAGGGCACAACGACCGCGGGAAACGGCCCTGGTCCGTCGGGGATCAGCAGGTAACCGTCAAGCATTTGCCCCCGTGCGACTTCGACACGAACGCGATACTGCGTGAAGTTGTCACGCCGCGTCGATTCCAGACGTTCGAGAACAGGTCGTTCGATCAGCGCCGGCCACTTGCCAAGCAGCCCGTTCCAGCGGTCGAGGATCTCCTGTCGACGCCGAGACCAGTCGGCAGCGTCTTTGACCAGAGTGCCGTCGTAAAACTTAAGCGGCGAGGAATATTTGCCGAACTGCTGAGCGAACTCGGCAGGTGCTTCGAAATGCGGTTTTAACCGGTTCCACGTCGCGTCGTCATCCGCTTCGCTCGTTGACGGTGCGACGCTCAACAACAGGCCAATAATCGCCAGCATCACTTTCAATCGCATGGTGGGTAGTCCAATGATTCAGCTTCATTAATTCCACTGAAATTGCATTCGAATGAGTTCCCCCTTTTCCTGCTGATGCGGAATCACAGGAAAAGTCCTCTCGCTCCACGTGTAGGCCATTGTCAGCTCAAGTGCCTTGCCGAACTGGAAGTAACGGACGGAACGACAACGCCGGCACTTTCCTGTTGGGTTTTCGTCACGCCATATCATCCACCAGATACACGATGAGCGATCTGGCTCCGTGAGCTCCGATCACGAGCGATTGTTCGATGTCGGCGGTTTTTGACGGGCCGGAAATGAAGCCCGCGAAGGCATGCTGGCCGACGGTCATCTGAGAATAAGCTTCATGCATATTGTTGACCACTCTTGATGCCGGGACAACAATTGCAAGATGCTGCGGAATGAAATAGAGGACTCTATGCCGGACCGTGTCGTCGGTCACCCAGATTGCCGCGTTTTCTGCGACTGCGAAGTGACCTTTCAGAACCGCAAAGTCCACGTTTTCAAGTTCATGCGGATCATCGATCGCGTTCAGATCAATCGTGGAATCACCGACGCCGGCGACCACACTGCACCGGATTTTTCCGTTGCTCCAGTGATCCTGGACGCGAAGATGCGAGTCGGCCTCGGCGAGATTCCTGACATGCACCGCCTGACCGCCAACGAGTTTCAGGATCGCTGTGAATTGTTCCGCTGGATCTGCGAACGTCTGCCAGCTCGTCACAGCCGCCAGATCCGGGAGCGGTGATGACTGCGGCAGTGCCGATCGGATTTTGCTGAGGATCATGTCGCGGGAAGATGGCATGTCAGTTGTCAGTTGTCAGAAGGCATCAGGAATCACGTCTTGTTCGTTGTGCGAATTGCTGACGGAATGATTTCTTCGGAGCGTCTGGCAGGTCACGTTGTTTGCCCCATGCGTTGAACGGGTTATAGATCATGAAACGGGGCAGTACACGCAGTGACGTTCTGGCGCATTTTCCCAGGAGATTGAAGAGCCACGTTCGAGACAGCACTGCCGACACAATTTTCATCGAAAGTTTTTTCGACCCGCCGATCAGGTGCTTACGGTCAAGGAAGCCGCGCATGGCATAGAGCTGGTGATGCAGGTCAATCTTGACTGGACAGACGTCAGTACACGAACCGCACAGACTGCAGGCAAACGGCAGCGTGCTGTGTTTCTCCGGCGTCTGAAGCGGAGTCAGAATTGAACCGATCGGACCAGGCACGGTCGATTCGTAGCTGTGACCCCCGCTGCGGCGATAGACTGGGCACGTATTCATGCAGGCACCGCAGCGGATGCAGTCCAGGCTGCGACGAAATTCGGGCATCTTCAGGATTTCGGTCCGCCCGTTATCGACCATCACAATGTGCATTTCACAGCCGGGTCGCGCCCCGTGAAAATGCGATGAATACGTCGTGATTGGTTGTCCGGTGGCGGAACGCGCGAGCAGTCTCAGGAAGACACCCAGATCAGCAGCGCGAGGAATCAGTTTCTCAATTCCCATGCAGGCAATGTGCAGCTTTGGCAAAGAGACGCCAAGATCGGCGTTTCCTTCATTTGTACAAATCACGATACCGCCGGTTTCCGCGATCGCGAAATTGACACCTGTCAACCCGGCATCCGCCTTGCAGAATCGTTCGCGAAGGTGCTGCCGAGCGGCCTCTGTCAGGTATGCCGGATTGGAGGCTCCTTTTTCTGTCCCCAAATGTTCATGAAAACACTCGCCCACCTCTTCCTTCCTGATATGAATCGCCGGCAGCACAATATGGCTGGGTCGCTCTTCGCGCAGCTGCACAATGCGTTCGCCAAGATCCGTATCGACAACCTCGATGCCGTGCTTTTCAAGAAACGGATTGAGATGGCATTCTTCCGTGAGCATCGACTTGCTCTTCACCAGTCGCTGCACTTTGTGGCGCTGCAGAATTTCGAGCACGATCCGATTGTGTTCGGCGGCATCGGTTGCCCAATGCACGAAGACGCCGAGTTTTTTTGCGTTCGCTTCAAACTGTTCCAGGTACTCCGCCAGCCGCGACCGAGTATGGGACTTGATCGCGGATGCGGTTTCTCGCAGCAGTTCCCATTCCGGCACCGCTGCCGCCATGCGATCCCGCTTCTCGCGCACGAACCACAACGCTTTGTCGTGCCACTGAGCGCGATCACGATTGGCGACGAATTGTTTGGCAAGCGCTGGATGGGGCATGGGTTAGTAAATTCCGAATTTTCGAATCTCAAATCTCAAATTTTCAGATCTCAGTTCAACTTGCAATCGCCTCCGCCATAATTTCGGCAAAATGCATGACGCGCATGGGGATTTTCCGGCGGCGGATGATGCCTTCCAGATGCATGAGACATGACATGTCGCCTGCCGTCAGGACTTCCGTACCAGCGTGGAGATGATCGTTGACTCTGTCATCGCCCATCATGCAGGACACGGCTTCCTCAGCGACGGCGAACGTTCCGCCAAATCCGCAGCATTCATCTTTGCGAGTCAACTGCGAAAAGCGAATTCCGTCGAACTGACTGATCAGGTTATGGACGAAATTCTCGCGAGGTTTCATCACTTCTGACGATGGCCCAAGTCGCAATTCGCGGAGGCCATGGCAACTTTGATGCAGACCGACCTGATGTGCAAAGCGGCCTTTGATGTTGCCGACCTTCAAAACTCCCGTCAGGAACTCGCTCAGTTCCACTGTCCGCCGACGTACCGTGGCTGCACGGACATCGTGGTGGTCGCACAAATGTTCATAGTGATTGCGGACCATCGAAACGCAGCTGCCGGACGGAGCGACGATGTAGTCGTACCCGTCAAACACGTCGACAAATTTTTTGGCAAGCGGCCTGGCTTGTTCCATGTAGCCACTGTTTGCCATTGGCTGTCCACAGCAAGTCTGTTCTGTCGGGAACACCACTTCAACGCCAAAATGCTCCAGCACCGACACCGTCGCCATTCCGACATGCGGATAGAACTGATCAACGTAGCACGGAATGAACAGGGCGACTTTCATGAGTTCACAAATGAAGAGCGATGGTTGCAGGGTGAAGACATCACCGAGCAGTCTAGCACTGGCCTCAATCCTTGCGTACTGATTTCCTTCTGGTTATCGCGTTAAGGAAGCGATCCGTAGAGCGTCGAACAGCTCCCGTTCTGTCGCGGCGAAATTGTCGGATTGCATTATCCCGGTGGATCCGGATGATTTTCCGGAATCAGCCAGATCCAGCTCTTGCCCAGCCGGCCGCCGTAATTTCCGGCAGTGATCTTCGCAACCCCTGCGACTGTCGAGGCGGCTTTGAGCGAAGCCTGAGTCGCGGCACTCACAGTGGCCAGATCGTGGCCATTGATAATAATCTCCATGACAGACTGAATTCCGTCCGGGATCAAGGATTCGACGCCAGCGCTGCCCTTCAGAGTCGGGCAAAACGCATCGTTCGTGCTGGCAAACAGAAACTTGTACCGACTGCCGGCTTTAGAACCGCTGGCGGCAACACCACCGGGAAATGGAGTGATCACACCGGGAATGTGCTGACATGCTTCCACAGCGCATTCAGCGGCTTCCAGCGATGCATCTTCGGAGGTTGCCATGAACCAGAGATTGCCGCCCATGACGCCGTCGTGACAGCTGAACCGCCGGTCAATGCAGAAGTCACCACCCATCGTCGGCAACACCCACATCCGCCGACCGAAGCGATCTTCAATCCGTTCGAAGCCGTCGCCGAAGAACGCCACTTTTCGACCGAGGCGGTAATAGGGTTCTGTGTCGCTGAGCGAAAAGCATCGCGCGGTCGCACAAGTGAGCACGTTCTGACTGACGCGGGTCAGCAGAGCTTTTTCCAGTGCCTCTACGCGGTTTTTCCAGAATCGCGGCACATGGAGCTGGCAGATGGCTCCAGGTCGTCCATCCGGCGTCCGGAATGATTCGTCTCCGCCAGGTCCGACATACCGATCCAGTCCGGCTTCACAGTCGCAACGGATCGAAGAAGACGCGCAGCCGGTCGCCGCATTGATCGCGTGATCCAGCCACTTCCGATCACGAGCCGTAATCAGGAACTCAACATAAAGGCTGCGGAACGCTTCGGCGTAGGTATCTTCGACGATCGTTGACATCAGATGCTGTTGGATCCTGTGGACTTCATGACTCTGAAAAATCGATTCAACGAGAGCGGTTTTCGAAAACCAGTAGCAGAGTTCGTGACAAATCCGGTGCGACGCAGCTTGATCACGACTTCCCGAATTCTGACGAATCCGGCTTCAACCAACAGAAGCCCACCCTAGCTGCGACCGCGACCATGGTAAACGTGGTCTTCCGTGATGATCTTGTCCATGAAGATATCGTGATCGGCGACCGGAATTTCGTCGAACAGCTGACATTCGAACGCCAATGCAATCAGCGGCGTGTTACGGCGTGCATGCTGCAGGAGCTTGTCGTAGTACCCTTTGCCGTGCCCCGTGCGGGCTCCGCGTCGATCGAATCCCACGCCGGGCACCATGATCAGGTCCAACGATTCGACGTTGACCTGCTTTTCTGCCACGCCACGCAGTTCTGCGCGTGGCTCAAGGATCTTGTACATGCCGATCTCGAGCTCGTCCAGAGAGTCCAGCCGGAACAACTCCAGTTCGCCATCCACATTGCACCACGGCACGACGATGGTCTTTCCGGACTGCAACGCCAGTTCCAAATCATGGCGAGTTCGTACTTCACTCCGCACGTCGATGTAAAACATGACCGTTTCAGCGAGCGCGTACTCGGGAAGAGCCATAAACGCACCCACAATACGGCGACTGAGTTCGTCCTTGTTCTCCTGAGCGTTTCGATTCGCGTGCGCCTGCTTGCGGAGGGCGTCTTTGCGTTCGCGAATGGCAGTTTCTGATGTCATGCAGATCGTCCGGTCCTGGCGAGGTTCGAAATGTTGTGGCGGCAGGAATCAACTTTTACCGTGCCAAAGCACTCCGATCAACCGGCAACTATCAACGTTTGCCAAGGTTTTCAAACGTGGCGTACGTGAACTGCGGCTGCTGCGGATTGGCCGCTTGTTCTCCCAGGAAGAGATAGCTCCGAATCGCACGAGCCAGCCAGGGGCGTCTGAAATAGTTAGGCCAGTAATGTCCGATTCCAATTTCGTCCGTCAAATCCAAATCCTGGATCTTTTGGCCGCGTGGTCCCAGCTGTTTCCTGTCCCTCCTGGTTGTCCCTGTAAAACCCAGTGCTCCGCTGGAAAACGGGTGTCGCAGCGGATAGATGAGCAATGCGGCATCGCATGAATTCTTCAGGTTCAGCACGCACTCGACAGGACACAGAGCCCGACCGTAGCGTTGACCTGGATTCAGCCATTTGTGGTCCATCGCCGAGGCCGCAAAGACCGCACGCAGGCGATGCTGCGGAAACTGTCCCTGTGTCAGAAAGTAGCCATCAACGGAACCTCCGCCCAGAAGATGCAATGCCGATGCGATGACGCGCGTCCCATGGCTGTGGCCGATCAGGCAGATCGGGCATTCCGAGGGAATCTGCTGCACCAGACTTGCCATGTAAAACCCATTCCTCCCAGCTCGGCGTCCAAGCCGATTGACGTCAAGCTGGATGACGGGGGATAAAATTGGTCGGTCGCTCGGCCACGAAAAATAGATCATCTGAATTGGCTGATCGGGGCATGCATGATGCAGCCACTTCCAGGTTTCCTGCGATTCCGTGAGAACATCCTGCCAACTCACAAAACTGCCATGCGATAAGATACAGACTGGAACACCGGGCCGAAGTGACTGCGTCATCTCCTGCATGTTGGCTTGCCGAAACCCGGCACAATGTTCAAACCGTGTCACACTGGGACAAAACACCGGCACCGATTCATCAAATTCCTGCGGTGAGGACTGTGTCTCGACAATCCAGTATCCCGCAGTCATCGCGTCCGATTGCGGTGACAACACTTCGTCAACAATGGTTTCAACAGGCGGCAGCAGTGGCAGCGGCGGCACTGGCGGTTGCACGATTTCCTGTGCGTTCGCGGTTATGCCGGAACACAGGATCAGCATCGAGCACGCGCGAAGGCTCGCGAGTAAAAATCGATGGACCGATTGAATCACGGAAGTGAGCCTGACTTTAGCGGAATCCGTTAAAAGTGGTCTCTTCCATGAATCGCGGCTGACCAATCGTCAAAACTGCGCAATCTCTCAGCGCCGCCGCAGAGTCCGTCAGATCCGGCGATCTGCATCCAGCTGATGAAAACGTACTCCCACCGGAGTTTCGGATGTTGACACATCAGTCTCTGAGGCAATTCGCCACCTTCGTCAAAGTCATGCTGAATGTTCGCTCAGCGGGGAAAAAACTCAGACTCTGCCGATTGTGCGGAGACGTTCCTGAAGGTACTCCCGCGATCGATTGATCTCGTGGGTGACCTCTTCGGCGGTTTCAAGGATCGGTATCCCGCGTGGAACCGGGTGCATAAAGATTTCCGTCCAGCCCTGATACTGAATATCGCGCAGCGCTTTCATCAACGGTGCGAAATCCAGCGGTCCGCGTCCCGGAAGCTGCAGCAGTTCATCCTCCTTGGGCAATCTGGTCATGCAGCCGTTGCCATGCTGCCATGCATAAAACATGGCAATGCTGTCACCCAGATCGCGAATCAAGGTCGCCAGTTGTTCGGCATCCTGCGCCAGATGGTACGGTGCCAGGCCGACCTTCAGGTGTTTTGACGGCGAGAGGTCACGCAGGTACCTCAATGAATCTGCCGATTCAAACAGATTGTTCGCGTGGTTTTCGATCGCGACCGTGACACTGTTCTCTTCCGCCACGGCCAGATGCGGTTTCATCCGCTCCACAAACTCGCCCACGGCAGCCTTCAGTTCGGCACCTGCCAGGCCTTTCGGCCCATCGCCGCCCGTGACAATCAACTCACATTCAAAACGCCTGGCGAGCTGAAATTCTTCCGTCAGCCCGAATGGTCCCAGTGCGTACTGCGTGATGCAACCCAGTTTTATGCTGTGTTTCTTTAACAATTCCGCGAATCGGGCTTCCCCGAGATCCGTCAACTGCTCACGCTGATTGCCGTGCTTCTTCGGCCAGAGATCCAGATGCGTCGCACCGCACTTCGCGACCTCGGGAAATATTTCACCCACATACATATAACCATACATGCACGATGCCAGCATGTAGTTGAGTGCAAAGTCCTTTTCGGACGCCGATTTCGATTCATCCGAAGGCTCCGCCAGGGCAGCACTCGCCCCGATCACCGCTCCACAACCAGCAGCAGAAACCTTCAGAACGTCACGCCGAGTCACACGGTGATTGTCGCTTAGTGGTCTCATGCTCGCGCCTTAACCCAGCGGCGCATCGCTGATTCAAGAGCCTCGACAATCGGGCGCATGGGCAGTTTCAGTTGTTCCGCCTTTGTCGTATCCAGCACGCAGTTTGAACGGGGTGTCTTCGCCGCCAGCTGCATGAACTGGTCTTCCGAATCGAAGAATCGAAAATCTTTCTGCACCAGACCATGGCGTTTGATCATCGCCACGACATCTTCCGTCGTCACTGAGCCGGGCTTCGTCAGATTGAAAATGCCGTACGGCACACGTCTCGTCCAGCAGGCGACACTGGCGGCGGCGAATTCATCCAGCTGAGACAGACTGTTGGTCGCCTTCAGCAGGCAATCGTACCGCATCATTTTTGAAATGTAATTTCGTGGACCATCGACTTCGTTGAAGGGAATTCTCAGTCGCCAGATGAAACAGTTTGCGACACTGGAAAGCAATTCTTCTCCCAGGGCTTTGCAGCCGGAATAGAAGCTGCAGTTGTTCTGCCTGAACGAAAAATTCGGTGCATCCTCTTCTGTAAAGCCACTCCCGTCCGGTTTGGCCTCGGTGTAAATGCACCCGGATGAGACATGTCCCCATGGCAAGCCGACTTTTTCGCAGGCAGATCGAATGACGCCAGGCAGCACGGCATTCCCTTGCAGGCATTCAGTCCGATGCACTTCGCAGGCATCAACATTCGGACGCCCTGTGTAGCCCGCCGTGTTGATCAGGAACTCGGGACGTCGCTGCTCAATCAATCGCAGCAGCGATGATTCATCTGAGTAGTCAACGACCGATCGCGAAATCACTTCAAACGGAAGTCGCAGGTGTTGCAGATGTTTTTGAAATGCCGAGCCGACGTAACCATTTCCACCGAGAATCAGGAACATCAATGCAATCCATAGCAACGTGCAGAAAAAACGTTTCAGCGGGCAACGTGCTTCAGATACTCGCCGTATTCATTGGGAAAAGACGCCGCCAGCGCAAGCAACTGAGCCCGATCGATGAAGCCGCGCCGGAATGCGATTTCTTCCGGGCAGGAGATCTTGAGTCCCATTCGCTTTTCGATCGCTGCCACAAAGTTTCCGGCATCCAGAAGTGAATCGTGAGTCCCCGTATCCAGCCACGCAAACCCGCGTGACAGCATTTCAACCCGCAACTGACCTCGACGGAGATATTCAGCATTCACGTCTGTGATTTCCAGTTCACCGCGGATGGACGGTTTGAGATTCTGCGAAATCTCGACAACCGTGTTGTCGTAGAAATACAGACCGGGCACCGCGAAATTCGATTTTGGCTGCTTCGGTTTTTCTTCCAGCGAGATCGCTTTGCCCTGCGGATCAAACTCCACCACGCCGTACCGTTCGGGATCACGGACTTCATATCCGAAAATCGTCGCTCCGGTTTCGTTGGACGCTGCAGAGTTCAGGATCTTCTGGAAGCCACTGCCATATAATATGTTGTCGCCCAGAATCAAAGCCACGTGATCCGGACCGATGAAGTCGGCACCGAGAATGAACGCCTGAGCCAGCCCTTCGGGTTTGGCCTGTTCGACGTAGGAAAACTTCATGCCCCAACCGGTGCCATCACCCAGCAGCTTTTGAAATCCACCCAAATCTCGCGGCGAACTGATGACCAGCACGTCACGAATCCCGGCCAGCATTAACGCGGACAGCGGATAATAAATCATGGGCTTGTCATACACGGGTGCCATCTGCTTGCTGATCGCGAGCGTCAGCGGAAACAACCGGGATCCCGTTCCGCCGGCAAGGATAATCCCCTTTTTACAGAAACTCATAAGTTGCCCTGAATGGCCGTTGATGTTGTCCGAGTGTGTTGACGCACAACGGGGGATCGTAACGCACGGGAGCAGACGCTTCAAACTACATTCGCCTTTCCCGACAGGGAATCGGGGGTGGCTGGCAAGCTGCCGGTTATTTGGAGAACATCGAGCGTGACATTTCAAAAGGGGCACATCTGCGAAAATAGAACGTGTCTCCAATCACGATTCCGACAATGCTGCTGTTCACTGAAAACCTGGATCGATCGCGTGCGGCAAGGAATGAGACGTGCCCGCGTAACGACCATGATTCATGCCGCAGCATCTAATTCACGTAGCGACGATGCTCCGAGTCCACATTCTTCCATTTTCGCAAAGAGGAGGCCGGAATGGAATTGCCGGACACGTCAATCTGCAGAAGCTTCGGTGGTGGCTCGGCAAGGAATGCTGCAATCCCCTCCTTGGTAATCCTGGTTCTGGCCAGTCGCAGGCTTTCCAAAACAGGTAGATTCTTAAGGGTCTCCAGACCGGCGTCTGTCACCATCGTGTCGTTGAGCGTCGTTCCTTTAGACGCGGCATTTCACTCAGCAAGTCAGCGTTTCGTCCGTGACGTCTGAGTTGCCGAGTTCAAGCACCGCCACGTCCCGCTTGCGAGACAGTACCGTTGCGTAATCCTTGCGGTCCCATCCGGTCAAAGTCAGATACCTTTCGCCGTCGATGACGCGTTCGCGCTCACCAAGGCCAAAGACGAATTCATATGCATGCTCGGCAGCAAACGGGATGGCACCGATGATCATCCCGGCCAGTACCAGCATCAGCGGTCGCTTGTTCTGGCGAAAGCAGATCAATCCATAGATCAACGGAGTGCCAAGGAAAGCAGTGACCGCCAGCAGAACAGCCAGACAGGGTCGCGAGCGATATGCGTTGCGGATCAGCCACAGTGTTCCAACGAAGAGCAACAGGGCTCCCAGTAAGATTACAAACACACCAAACAATTCGTACAAGGAAACACGCTCCTGCGGTGCAACTTGAAAAATGGCATTGCCATGAATTCTT
Organism: Planctomycetaceae bacterium; assembly: GCA_037719765.1. GTDB lineage: Bacteria > Planctomycetota > Planctomycetia > Planctomycetales > Planctomycetaceae > SXXK01. Next base: position 17,770 of record JBBJME010000006.1, on the reverse strand, counting down.
TTTGCGGCGACTTGGTTTTTCCATGGCCGACGAGCAAGTATCATAGGAAATTCTGCGACCTCACAACCACGCTGATTTTGGTCCGCGACATTTTTCCTGGAGTCCGTTGACGATGTTCATTCGAAACTGCATCCAAACGTTTATATGTGCTATCGCTCTGTTCGCTTCTGCAAGTTCCACTTTCGCGCAGGAATGGAAAAGCGGTGTGGAATGGCAGGAGCCGCCGCTGGTGACTCCCGGAGCCACCAACGAAGCAGCGCCCTCCGACGCAATCGTACTGTTTGACGGAACGAATCTGGACCAGTGGAACGATGGCGAAAACTGGCTGGTCAAGGATGGTGTCGCGATTCCGCAAAAGTCCCAGATCATTTCGAAGCAACACTTTGGCGATATGCAGCTGCATGTCGAGTGGTCATCTCCCACAGAAATTCGCGGTGAAGGCCAGGGCCGCGGTAACAGCGGGATTTTTCTGATGGGGCTCTACGAAGTTCAGGTGCTGGATTCGTTTGAGAACCCGACGTACTTCGACGGCCAGGCCGGTACGATCTACAAGCAGACGCCGCCTCTGGCAAACGCGATGCGAAAACCAGGCGAGTGGAATTATTACGACATTGTGTTCACGGTTCCAAAATTCAAGGGCAACGGCGACATTGATCAGCCTGGTCATGTCACGCTGATTCAGAATGGAGTGCTGATGCTCAACCATTTTGAATTGATGGGACCAACCAACTTTATTGAAGCGCCACACTACAAGCCTCATGCCGAGACGGGCCCGATATCACTGCAGTTCCACGGTGATCCGGTCAAGTTCCGCAATATCTGGGTTCGCGAGATCAAGCCACCAGTCGGCCATCGTACAGGCCTGCCGTTCAACATCCAGCCGAGGCCGAAAAAGGAAGAACCTAAACCAGAATCGACCGAGGAGAAGAAAGGCGAAGACAAGCCCGCCGAGCCGGAGAAGAAATCACCGTAGCAGGATTTCGCGAACAAGGCCCGCAGAAACTCAGGAATTCTTTGAAGGAACGCTGAGGCAAATGGACACAGTCGATTATTTGATTGAACATTCCGGATTTGACTGGAAGAACCTGCTGGGTTCATGGGAGTGGATGTTGGACGACGACGTGGAAGTGGCACCATGGCTGGTCAGTCGTTTTGGAGACTTGTTCTTTGTTGACGATCTTGGAATCGTGAACTGGCTCAACATCAGCGACGGTGAATTGACCGAAGTTGCGTCCAGCGAAGCTGAGTTTATCGAGCTGCTCGACATGGAAGACAACGCTTCTGACTGGTTTCTGATGGGGCTGGTCGATGAGATGTCAGAAGGCGGCAAGACACTCGGCCCCGGACAGTGCTACGGTTTCAGGTCTCTGCCAGTGCTGGGCGGTGAACTCGAAGCCAGCAACGTGGATGTCATCTCGATCACTGACTATTGGGCTTTCTGCGGGCACATTCACGCGCAACTCGACGGCTTACCTGACGGGACGGAAGTTGATATCGACGTGCCGGGACGCTGAGGCAATGCAAAGACCACTTCGATCGTCCCAGGCAACGTAAACCTGAACTTTTCGGGAATTCCGCTCTGGTTCATGCCTTGTTCGAAGAAAAAACTGCCTTGAACTGAAAAAATGTGCGGTCTGGCAACCTTGTGGCCTTGCGAGACTTGATGATTGCCATTGCAATTCGCCACTGTGACACAGATGCCGACAGGGTTCGCCTGAATTGAGATCCTGAGACAGCAGAAGTGGAGTTTTTTGAAGACGCAGCGGTGATGCCGTTCGTCGTGGAGAAAGAATCGTCAATGGCCTCAGAACCGATCTGTGATTTGAAATCGCTGGATTTCAGCAAACCCTTATTCACGCTGGAACAGATTCGGGAGATCAACCCACAGCGGTTTGAAATGGAACAGCTTTCGGGGATCATCCATGTTGATAAATCTCAGCATCTGATCGTCGGATACAAGCAGTTGTCCAACGATGAGTTCTGGGTTCGCGGACACATGCCCGGTTTTCCACTGATGCCCGGGGTTGTGCAATGCGAAGCCGCCGCCCAGTTAGGAGGCTTTTACGCTCGAAAGTATGACCTCATTGGCGGTGATTATCTGGGCTTCGGCGGAATGGACGACGTCCGTTTTCGTAAGCCGAGTTATCCCGGTACGCGTCTTGATCTGATCGCCAAAGTCACGCGGGTGATGGCACGCCGCCTGGCACAGTTCAATTTTCAGGGCTGGGTGAATGGTGAACTGATGTTCGAAGGACAGATGCTGGGTGTCACCGTTAACAAAGCCTGATACGGTCACAAGAGCCTGACACATGCCAAGTGCCTCGATCAAGCCGATCAAGCCATGGTTTCAAACCATCGAAGACGTCGGTTCGTCACTCGAGTGGTGCGAATTTTTCGGCAACGACCAGCCCGTTGAACTGGATATCGGTTGTGGTCGCGGGCTCTTTCTGTTCAACGCCGCTTTGACGACACCGCAAGCCAATTTCGTTGGCCTGGAGATTGACTACCGCGAGGGACGACGCACGGCCACGCGACTGATGAAACAAGATCTCCCCAACGCGCGCGTGATCGGTGGCGACTGCAGAACGCTCCTGACAGAAATGATTACGCCGGGATCCGTTCAGGCCGCGCATGTGTATTTTCCGGACCCCTGGTGGAAGAAGCGGCATCACAAGCGGCGTCTGTTCAACGACGAATTCACAGTGATGCTTGCCAGGATCCTGCGGCCGGCGGGCCTGGTCCATCACTGGACGGACGTGGCCGACTACTTCGAGATGGCACAGGGGCTGATGGATCATCATCCGGATTTCACCAGATGCCCGACGCCTGTTGAACGCGAAGCCACGAGCGATATGGATTACCATACCAGCTTTGAACGCAAGAAGCGAAAGCTGGGATTGCCGATCTACCGCGGACTGTGGCAGCGTCGCTGACGCATCAGCGATTACGCACTTCCGCAGCGACTGCGCAGATCAATGATCGACGACGGTGCGAACACCGTCACCGAGCTGGCTCTATTCCGGCTTCTTTTCGGCGGCGTTTTCGCGTTTTATGGCTTCGTAAACTTCTTCGCGATGAACGGAGACATCGCGCGGAGCCTCGATCCCAAGGCGGACTTTGTCGCCGCGGATTTCGATCACCATCAAAGTGATCGAATCGCCAATTACGATTTTCTCGTCTTTCTTCCGGCTTAGTACTAACATGTCCAGTCCCTGGTCAATCTTTCGTCTTGAATGATTGCTGCCTGACCTGATCGTTCAATGCTGATCCAACGAGGAACAGCGGTCCGCAGAACTTAATTCCAATGGCGATCCGGAGACGCAAACGTCTACGGGCTGCCAAACGTAATTCATTTTCGACGCTTGACTGTCTTCAGATGCAAGAATTGCCGAAAGGCAAGGACTTTGAAAGCAATTTCCGCCGGATTGATGGTTCAAATCCCGATCTTCCGCCTGACCCGGAACAGGTCACTCCCGTTGTGACGGTTGTAACACGCTGACTTGAACCAGATGGGCCAGCGAGGTTGCCAAAAATGTGGTCCCTCTGCCGTTCAATTCACGCTGGAGGAATCTCGCATCCATCTCCAGACGTTCTCGCGAAAAATATTGCGGTCTGATCGACACAGGCGTTATTTCCGCTTTTAGATCCCATATGATCGACCGTTTCAAGCGGTTGCTTTCGGCTGGAACCAGGCTTTTCTTCCGTATATCGGGGATTTCGCGAGCCACAGGATCAGCCATGACTTGAGACGGTCCGGAGGGTAGAATCCTCATTCGTTGTGACGCACTTGTCGCAGTCTGTTTGCAGTATCGCTCTTCGATCCGCAGGTCATGTTAATCAGCTTTCCATTCGAACTCATTTTCGTGATCGCGCTGCTATTCATCCTGGCCGTTGCAGGCTTTATGATTTTCAACGTTTGCAAGGTTGGGAAGCGAGGGTCTCGTAACCCGGGGCAGCATCAAGTCGGAGCCGGAGCGGATGGAAGACGTCGAGCGCTGGACATCGTTTCTCAACGACCACCGCATGATGCAGCGTTCAAGTGCGGGAATTGCGGGGCGACCGTAGACAGTACAGCGGAACTTTCCGCCGACGGAAAAGTCCGCTGCAATTATTGCAATGAGTGGTCAAGTATCCTCTGAGAACGTCTCAAGCCATGCGCCGTATCCGTGTCGTGTTTTCAATCGGAGCTATGCACGGCGGAGGCTCTGAGCGGCAGATACTGCTGTTATTGCGGCATCTGGATCGTCAGCAGTTCGAGCCGTTGCTGTACCTTGTTTACAAGTCCGGCCCATTGCTGAATCTGGTTCCGTCCGACGTGCCCGTCACGTCGTTTGACACACGCGTGACATCATCCCGGATTTACCTTCCGGGATTAATGCATTCTCGTCGTGTGCGAGACTACGCCAGGTTCCTGCACGAAGTCAATGCAGACGTCAGTTACGACCGAACATTTCTGATGACGTTGATTTCGGCCGCCGGCGCCCAAAAAGCCGGCGTGCCGAATGTGTCGACAATCGTCACCGATCCAGAAAGTGGTTTCGCACCGGTCGCTGGTCGTTTCCAATGGATCAAGCGCAGAATCCTGCATCGATTGTACAACAATTCATCGCAGGTCCTGGCGGTATCGGACGGAGCGAGAGAAGCGGCGATTCGCTTTTACGGAATCCGACAGGATCGCATCGCAACACTTCAGAATGGTGTCGATGTGTACTGGATTCAGCAACAGGCGACGCAGGCGATTGAAAATGTCTGGTGGACCGGGGAGAAGCGAGTGACAGCCGCGACACGTGTATTTCGCATCGTGACTGCGGGACGATTGAATCAGCAGAAGGGATTTCATCTGCTGATTGATGCGATCGCCGATTTACATCGCAAATTTCATGAGATTGAGTTTCGACTGGCGATTCTCGGCGACGGTCCGCACCGAATCAATCTGGAGAATCAGATCGCTGAGCTGAAACTGAGCGGGACCGTGCATCTGACCGGATTTCAGGACAACGCGATCGCATGGTACCGGTCAGCGGATGTGTTTGTGTTGCCATCGCTGGTTGAAGGGATGCCGAACGTGTTGCTGGAAGCGATGGCCTGCGGAACGCCGGTGATTTCGTCAGACTGTCGGTCCGGCCCGGCTGAAATCCTGGACGGAGGGCATTACGGGAACCTGGTCCCGGCAGGCAGCGTGGATGAGCTTGGCTGCGCCATTGCCGCGATGCTCATGAATCCGTCCCCATCTCAACAATGTGCCGCAGAGGCAATGACCCATGTGGCAAATTACTGGTCGGCTCCGGCTGCGGCGAATCGTCTGGGGCAAGTCCTGAAACGCTGCGCACAGCTCAAGGCTTCATAATTGCCGGATGGCTGTGCGTGACACAACAATGGAAGTTTACTTATGTTCGCGACCAACAAACTGCCACCCTCGTTTCTTCGAATTCTGTTCATGATCTGCACCTTCATCGGTATGGTCGTGATTGTGCTGGGGGTGACTCAGGATCGAAACGTGGTGGAAAAGGTGGGCACGGCCCTGGTCATGCCCAGCGGCCTGCTGTGGATCCTGCTGCTGACGTTGTCGATTCAGCTCTGCATGCAGAAAAAACATCATCATTCCGGGCAATCGGGTGGCATTGCAGCCACAGTCTGCTTTGCCCTGTTTTCAGTTGCGGGCAATGGATTCATTGCCGATCATATGGCTGCAGCACTGGAAGCAGACTACCTGCGTGTCGATCCGATGAAGGAAGCACCGCTGGATGTTGTGATTGTGCTGGGTGGTGGGAGCGGACTTGGGGCAAATGGTCGTCTGCAGGGCAATGGATCCGGGGATCGATTGATTCTGGCTGCTCAATTATATCATCAGAAGATTGCCAGGAAATTCATCTGCACAGGCCAGCGAATTGCGTTGATGAATGCTTCTGGTGTCGATCCCGCCGAATCGTCGCGTGATATTCTGATCAAACTGGGTGTTCCGGATTCCGCGATTGAGATCGCGGGCGGGCGAAACACATCGGAAGAAATGCAGGGGTTGAGCAAACGATTCCATGAATCAAAGTTACGGATCGGACTGCTCACATCCGCCTGGCATCTGCCGCGAGCCATGCGACTGGCTAACCGTAACGGATTGCAACCGATCCCGCTCCCCGCAGATTTCCGCACGGCCGCCAATATCGAAGGACTCACCACCGGACAGATGGTGGAATCCATGATCCCGAATGGCTTTGCACTGGGAGCCACCTGGTCATTTGCCAAGGAATACCTCGGAATGATGCTGGGTCGGTGACTACTCACCACGAAGCAGAATACGCCGCATCGACTACGATGCTTCATCATCCGGGTACACCGGATGCAGTCCGAGGGCGTTCAGGATCGCACATTCGCGAGTGCGCATGATTGATTTTTCGCCAGGAGTCAGGTCATCGTAGCCACAGATGTGGAGCAGGCCGTGGATGACGTACAGCGTAAGTTCATTCATTGCCGTCCATTGGCCGGATGACGCCATGTCCGCTGCCATCTCAGCGCTGGCGATAATCTCACCTTCGATCATCGCACCCGCGGCACGCAGTTCAGAAGGGGCCTTATCGGGGGCTTCGTCATCGAACGCGAAGTCCAGTTGAAAGCTGATGACGTCGGTGGGATAGTCGTGCTGCAGGTGTTGGCGGTTGATCTGTTGCATGGCCATGTGATCGACAATGGAAACACTCAACACCGCCGAGGCGACTTGTTCGATCTGCAGCGCATGTTCGATCGCACGCGTCAACACCGCGACGTCGATCGAAAGTGAGTCCTGGCGGCTGCAGATATCAATCTCGAACGACATCGTTACGCCGTTCGCTGACCAGGATAACGGACACGCCCGTGATGTGCTGCCAGCAGTGACTTGATCAACGACTCTTCGACGATCCGGATTTCATTCAGTTGCAGATTGCATTCATCAAACTGTCCATCCAGCAGTCGCTTCATGGTGATTTCGTGAACCAGAGATTGAACTCGCTTGGGCGTTGGTTCTTTCAAAGTACGACTGGCGCTTTCGACTGCATCGGCCAGCATCAGCACAGCGGTTTCGCGAGTTTGTGGTTTTGGGCCGGGATAGCGGAAGGTCGATTCACTGGCATCGGTGCGATGATTGACGTCGGCCTTACGTGTTGCTTCGTGATAGAAATACTCCACCAGGGTCGTGCCATGATGCTGTTCAATAAAGTTAACCAGTGGTTCCGGCAGATTGTTTTCTTCCGCCAGTTCCAGACCATCTTTGACGTGCCCGATGATGATGAGGGTACTCATGGCGGGTGCCAGCGATTTGTGATGATTCTCAGACCCTTCCGTCATGTTCTCGATGAAGTATTCCGGTTTCAGCATCTTGCCGATGTCGTGAAAATAGGCTCCGACGCGCGTCAGCAGACCATTCGCTCCGATTGCTTCCGCCGCCGCTTCCGCCAGCGACGCGACCGTCATTGAATGGTTATAAGTTCCCGGCGCGCGACGCGCGAGTTCCTGCAACAAAGGATGCGATACGCCGGTGAGTTCCAACAAACTGATGTCCGTCACGATTCCAAAGGCCTGTTCAATAAACGGCAGGCTGCCCGCGACGAGATAGCAACAGACGAGGGCCCATCCGGCGAACTTCAATCCCGTGACGACGATCGCCAGGTTTCGCCATGCTTCGCCATTACCTTCGGCCTGGATCACACTGGTACTCCAGACGGCGTAGAACGATACGGTCGCCACCAGAAAACCGGCCTTCACCATCACCAGCCGCGACTTGATTCGACGCAGCGGAATCGTCGATGTGACGCAAATCGTCATCACCGTCAAAAAATGGCCGATGTCACCTACAGTGGACATTGCCACCAGCAGTGACAATAAGAACGCCGTCAGAATGGCGACAACCTGGCTATAGGCAATTGCGGTAATCATCACCGTCGCCAGCAATGGAATGATCTCCGCGCGCCACGGATCGGCACTCATCAGGCAACTCAGAAAGACCGATGCCGAACACATACCAACGAACACAAGCAGTTTGGAATTGTCCTCAAGCATTTCCGGGGCAAAATACTTCAGAAACACCCCGAACAGCACAACCAGCAGCAATACCAGCGTGGCAATGCCGTTGATTTTCGAGACGCGCTGCCAGGGAGTCACATTTTCCGCATAAGCGTCGTACTCCAGACGCAGAATCCCAAGTCCCTTTTCTGTTTCAGCCAACTGATCACCGGCGGGTACAAGCACTGATTTTCGCGGGTAGCGATCGAATCTCGGCTGAGCGCCATCCGACGCGAGCTCGAGTTCTGCCTTTGTGGCAGCAGAATCGAGCTGCAGCTGATTCTTCAGGTTCTGCTGCAGCCATATTTCGAGCGACGGCTTGATCACCGACAGCGATGTCAGTCTCGGCCACAATTTCCCCAGACGACCGGTCTCGCGCAGTTGTTCCTGCAACAACACGTCTGCCAGCACGCCGTTGTGTATCTGGGGGCCGTTGTCACCCACCACTTTAATCGATCGTTTTCTGTTGACCGGGGTGGGTTCGTCCAGAGTATGGCCGGTCAATCGACGCGCTTCAAGACTTGCAATCAATCCAATGTTGCGGGCGTCTGCCAGGAGCTTTTCGACTTCAGCCATCAGTTCATCCAGACGCTTGCCCGAAGACTCATCAGCATCCTGCAAGGGATTGCGCAGCAGGCTGAAGGCGTGTTCCCGTTCTTTGTCTCCGACCGCCGAAAACCCGAATGCGTCAAGGGTCGGCTGCGACAATTGATCGACGGAATCAGCATTGGACACTTCGCTCAGCTGGGCTCGAAGCTGTGAAACCAGGCGATCGATCACGGCCGGTTCCTGAATTAACACCAGCGGAGCAGCCGCTTCAGCCTCGCGGCGGATACGCAGCGTTTCCGCGACGTTTTCAACTTCGAAGTCGATGCGGGACTGAATTCCAACTTCTGCAAACTGACCTGTTCGATAATGAAACCTTGGCTTCCACGCCTGCAGAGCACAAAGCAGCAGCACCACGGCCAGCATCGCCATCAGAACTTGTGACAATACGCGGTAATCACGAAAGCCCGCGATCAATCGGTCCCAAAGTGAAGGCGTCGAACGAAACGCGCGTGCTTGTGACTGTCGTGTCCGTCGAGTTCCAAAGAACGACATGGCGATAAAAGTGCTGACGGATGAGCGTCCGACGCGCAGACTGTGATCGAAGAATATCGCAGATCAGGACTTTGAGGAATCCTGACCATCCGGAGTTTCGTACGCCGAAACAATCTCCCGAACCAGCCGATGGCGGACAATATCCTGTCCATTCAGGCGAACAATCGCAACCCCAGGTATATGAGAAAGCCGCCTTATCCCGTCCTTAAGTCCGCTTTCCACGTCTTTTCCGAGGTCAATCTGCGTTGAATCGCCGGTCACCACAATTCGGGAATTCAGCCCCATGCGGGTCAAAAACATCTTCATCTGGGTACAAGTCGTGTTCTGAGCCTCATCCAAAATCATAAACGTGTCGTTCAAAGTTCGACCGCGCATGAACGCCAGGGGCACGATTTCGATGACATCATTCGCAAGGTACCGACGCACTTGTTCTGCGTCGAGCATGTCATGAATTGCGTCGAGAAGCGGTCGCAGGAATGGATTGACCTTGGCAAACATGTCGCCCGGCAGAAATCCCAGTTTTTCTCCTGCTTCCACCGCCGGACGAACCAGCACAATTTTTCGCACCTGTTCTGAACGCAGAGCTTCCAGCGCAAGGGCGACAGCAAGGTAAGTCTTCCCTGAACCGGCGGGGCCATCGCACAGCACGAGTTCGCTGTGTCGCATCGCGTCCATGTAGAGTTTCTGTCCATCTGTTTTTGCACGAATCTGACCCACACGATCTTTGCCAGGCCGCAGCTCCTGAGTTGCTCGACCGGGAAAGTAATTACTGTTCTCGGAATCACTGGAACGCTGCATATCGGAATGAATCATTTTTTCCTTTCGTGCGGGATCTTCCCCGAGTGAACGAATAATGTCTGACGGCACAAGTTCTGAGTTTCGCTGCAGAATCACACGCCACTCCTGCAGTGTTTCCAGACACAGAAACACCTGATCAGGTTCGCCGGTCACTCGCACCTGATTGCCGCGAAGGACCACTTTGGCGCCTGTCACAGAACACAGACGGCGTAAGTGCTCATCTCGCAACCCAAACAGAGCTCGCGCTTCTTCGTGATGGTCAAGTACTACGACCGAATCAGACATTGAATTCCTGGTGTATAACAGTCACGCTTGAAAAAGGGGTCAGGAACCAATAGCCACATTGCCCCAAGGGTGCTCCGCACTATTGGTTCCTGACCCCTTCAAGCCGCAACACCTCGTTTCATGGTTGACAGAGCACTAGTTTGCAACTGGAGGATACCGCCGGCAGACGGCGACGCAATCATACATATGCAAACATGATGCCAGTTGTCAGAAACTGGCGAGCGGCGGGTGTCAGCCCGCCGGTTTAATGGAGTTGTGGCAATGGAACAATGAATTCCAGTCCTCGGCGATTGTGGTCTCCGGAACTGCAACGTACCGGCGGGCTGACGCCACACCGCTCGCCGGAAGTCACCTTTTCCTCGCCAGCAGAAACCTTGCGAGCACGTCTGAGTAATTCTCTTCGATGTGAACTCGGTGATAGTCCACTGCCGAATCCCGAAAGACGATGCGTAATTGTTCCAGCCATGTTTGAACGGCCTGCCGATATTGCTTCGCGATGGTTGTGGGATCGACAAGCAGCGGACCTGCACCTTCGAGGTCCACGAAACGGATCGGCTGATCGAATTGAAAATCGATCTCGTTCTGTTCCACCAGATGAAACATGGCGACATCATGCTTGCGGAATCGCAGGTGCTGAAAGGCACTTTTGAGTGTTTCAGGATCCATGAACAAATCGGAGATGACAACGACGAGGGCTCGCTGAGCAATGCGTTCGGCTGCCTGATGGAGTGCGCCGGAAGACCGGTTTCACCCTCCGCCTTCATTTCACCGAGTTCATCCAGCACGAATTTCAGATGCGCCCCGCTGCGTTTCGGGCGAATTTCGCGGTTGAACGTGCTGCCGGCCGAGTACAAACCTACAGCGTCCCCTTGTGCGGAGGCCAGATATGCCAGCGTGCCGCCGAGTCGTCGCGCATAGTCGAGTTTCGTTGTGCCTTCTGCAGTGCTGCCATCCGGGCCGAAATTCATTGAGCCGCTGACATCCACCACCAGGCACAATCGCAGGTTCGTATCCGCTTCATACTCCTTAATATAGAACCGATCGCTGCGTCCCCATGCACGCCAGTCCAGGCGGCGCGTGTCGTCGCCTGGGACATACTTGCGGTATTCGGAGAATTCCAGGCTGGATCCTCGTGTCGGACTGCGATGTCGTCCGGACACGCTGCCAATCATCGGTGTTCTGGCGTCCAGCGCGAGCCCTCGCAGACGTGACACGACTTTGGGATCAACGAAGTTTCGCATGCAGAGTCTTCAGTCTTCGGATTTCGGATTTCGGATTTGGAACCTATCGCACTTGTTCCGCATTTAGTTCTTTCACCAGCCGGTCAATGATGTCGTTACTGGAGATGCCTTCGGATTCGGCATTAAAAGTAGTCAGGACGCGATGAGTCAAAACGGGTTCGGCCACGGCCATGATGTCTTCCAGGCGAGCCATGTAACTGCCCGTCAGAGCGGCCCGCGATTTTGCGCCCAGGATCAGGTACTGGACAGCTCGCGGACCAGCCCCCCACGACACCAGTGGTTTCAGCCAGTCGGGGGATTCTTTGGTTTTCGGGCGAGTTCGGCGGACAAGGTCCACGGCAAATTCGTAAATGTGCTGCGGTACGGGAACACGTCGGACGAGTTCCTGAAACCTTTGCACTGCGGCTGCGTCGATGATATGGTCTAGTCGTGGTACGGTGCCTCCGGTCGTCGTGCGTGCAATTTCCAGCTCTTCCGCACGTGACGGATAATCGACGTTAATCAGGAACATAAACCGGTCCAGCTGTGCTTCGGGCAGCGGGTAAGTGCCTTCCTGTTCGACAGGGTTCTGCGTGGCCAGTACAAAAAACGGCGGTTCGAGAGGATACGGGCGACCAACAACGGTCACTCGATGTTCCTGCATGGCTTCCAGCATCGCGGCCTGCGTCTTGGAAGGCGCACGGTTGATTTCATCGGCCAGCACGATGTTGGCGAAGACCGGGCCTTTGAGGAATTCGAACTCGCGGCGTCGATCCTGGGTTTCCTGAAGAATGTCGGTGCCGGTGATGTCCATTGGCATCAGATCGGGCGTGAACTGAATGCGGCTGAAGCTAAGCGACATGGTTTCGGCAATGCGACTGACCAGCAGCGTCTTCGCCAGGCCGGGTACGCCCATCAACAGTGCGTGGCCCCGCCCAAACAGGCAGATCGCCAGTTGTTCAATCACCAACTCCTGTCCCACAATAATCCTGGACAGCTCCCCCTTGAGCTTACGGTAGACGTCGCGCAATTCATCAATCGCGGCGACATCGTCAGATTGTAGTGAAGACGCCGCAGTTGAGGTGGAAGACATTCTGGTCCTGTCGTTTGAGAAATTGTCTGTGAGATATTGAATCGCAGTCCAGCGTTAATCGCTCAGTTGCACTTGGAAGCCGCCGCCCTGATTCTTCATTGGGATTTCGACTGTATTGTTGCCCCGGTCCCAGCGGAAGAAATCCTTCAACCGCATCCAGACGACCTGTTGAGGTTCACTGAGCACGTCTTTAACTTTAGCCCCAGGAACTTTTTTTAATGGATATGCCAGCAAAACCAGCTCGCGAACGTAGTCGTCGTAATGTGACTTACTTTGACTGTGAGGCATCGCGTCTTCGGTGAATTCCTGCACCGCCGCACGCTGTTCCGGCAAGAGCCACAGTTCCTGATCCAGCAACGCGGTGACCGTATTTGCTTCTGCACGCCGAATGACCAAACTGCGAACTCCCGTTTGACCATGCGCTTGTACTTCGCGAATGGCATTTGCCCAGATTTCGTTGTTGTCGAGCCCGTCAATCGAAATCATTTGCGCCGAAAACGCAAAGTTGCCCTGCATCTGTCCCATCTGGGCCTGCATCTGGTCAATCGTTTGCTGTGTGGCTTCTTTCCAGTCAGAAATCGCAACCGTGGTCGCGCCTTTGCTGGCAACGGTGAGGTAAGCGGATTGTTCCGGCGTTAATTTCAGCGATCGTTCAAAATAGTCGATTCGAACAGCGGCTGCATGCAAATAAGTTTGCCGCTGTCTCACGGCTGCGACTTTCACGTTTTCAGCCCATTGTTCAGGACCTTCAGAAGACTGGAACATGATGTAATTCTGATTTCCGTTGGGTTCTGCCGACGTCAGATCCTTGAGTCGGTCTTTCTGTCGAGGATTCAAGAAATCTGTATTGCGTGCCGACAGAACGCCGCTCAAAGGCTGATAGGGCAAATAATACGTCTGGGCAACGAACGAATAGAATGGCGAATTGATTTTCAGTTTTGGGCTCGCCGAAAAATGTTCCAGCATTTTCCGACGCTGCTCGGCAGTCAGGAACAGTTCCTGATCAAACAAGGCGACAACGTATTCTCGAAATGCGGCCCTTTGAAAATCCCTGCGTTCTGTATCGGCGAGGTTCAGTTTTTCTTTTTGAGCATCGTTCAGGATTTTCTCTCGAATCAAATTCAGCATTTGTGTACTGAAATTTGCGCCAATGTTGTCGGGCTGTACGAAAAGAACGGGAGTGGTCTCACCGAACGGACGGTTTTGACGATTTGGATTGTCCTGCTTTGCGTACCGTTCGGCTTCGGTCTTCAGCCGCTCGGTGACAAGTTCCGCGAGCTGACCTTGCTGGGTCTCGTCGAGCTGGCACACTTGCGTGACCCATGACTGAATGGCAGCGGCAAGCGTCTGAGTGCGAGCGGCATGTTCCTTTCGATCGGCTTCACCGGGTATCAGCTTTTGTTGCGGTGCATCGAATGCTTGCAGCACGGCTGCCGGTCGTTCAGGCTCAGGTTCATCGTCCGACAATCCACGGAGTGCTTCGGCAAAGAGATTTCCGATCTCCGAAATCAGCTTACCGTCCTGCATCATCGACACTGGCGCGGCAATCGCGTACATGCACAGGATGATGCGCTGCAGGATCCACAGGAAAAAGATTGGACTCATACGGATTCTATTCTGTTGAACCAACCGCGAGCGATGCCAGTTGAGGCTCCAATCTCAGATTGTGCTGAGGAACCCCTGCTGTGGCAAGCGGATCGAGTAACTTTGTGAGAGACGCTTGTTCGTAAATTCAGTAAAACGTCGGAGCAGCCCTCTTCCGAGAGAATTCTTTAGACGAAAAGTTCCCATCATTTTGTCTGATATTTTCCAAAAGTAGTCGTGAGTTTGGTGCTGCTGAACGTCAGACAGGATGGATATACTGCGACGAGCCTGATTGAGGGCACACTCCTTTCTGCCGGGGGCACAGATCATGGGCGATAATGGATTGCATCTGCCGGAATCCACGAGAGTCCGGTTAGTCCAGTTTCAACAGCGTGTTCGCGTCGTCAAAATTGCGGAAGGCATTCTCGCGGGACTGTTTGGCCTCGTGCTCTCATACCTTGCCGTCTTCGTGATCGATCGCTTTATCGATACGTCGGCAATCCTCCGGAGTGTGTTGCTGGCGACCGGATCGATAGGCATGGCCGTTTTGTTTCCGTTCAAGTGGCATCGCTGGGTCTGGGGGACTCGACGGATGGAACAGGTGGCAATCCTGCTCAAGCACAAGTTTCCCGCGTTGGGCGACCAACTGCTGGGAATCGTTGAACTGGCTCACAGCGAAAAAGATCTGGGTGGCAGTACACGATTGGCCCAGGCGGCCATGCAGCAAGTCGATGCGGTCGTGCGCGAACGTGATTTCTCAGACGCTGTTCCTTACGCACGACACAGGTTCTGGGCCGCTGTTGTCGCAGTGCCTGCTTTGCTGGCGTTGCTGGCTTGTGCGATCGTTCCGGCGGCGGGCTTCAATGCGCTGGCACGCTGGCTGATGCCGTGGCGAGATGTCGATCGCTACACGTTCGCTCAGATTGAAAATCTGCCGACTCAGATGGTCGTGCCGCATGGCGAAAAATTTGACCTGAATGCGTTATTGTCAGATGCGACACGCTGGTCTCCGGATGCGGCGACCGCAAGGTTCGATGACCAGTCTGTCGTGAACGCCAGGAATCGGAATCAGGCTTATCAGTTTCAGTTGCCAGCTCAGACAGACAACGGCACGCTGAATGTTCGCGTCGGCGACCTGACGAAAGAGGTCGCCGTGGAAGTCGCGAACCGACCGGAACTGAATTCGCTTTCGGCCTCGATCACCCTCCCTGACTATCTGCAATACAGCCATCCCATGAAGTCCGATGTGCGTGGTGGTGTGATTTCCGTATTGAAGGGCGCGACGGCGGAATTTGAAGCGGAAGTCGGGCGTAACCTTGTCGAAGCCAGCGTGAAGAATCTCCCGGCCGCTGTGGCAGGCAATCGCATTCGTCCGGCCCCCGTGACCGTGTCAGAATCCCACGTACTTGATTTCCGCTGGCGCGATGAATTGGGTTTGTCAGCCAGGGATGCATTCAGTCTGAAAATCAACGCTGTCGACGATGCCGCGCCAGAGATCAGTTTCCAGCAACAGGATCCGCAACAGGTTATCCTTTCAACCGATACGATTACGTTTGATCTGCAGTCGCGTGATGACTTTGGCGTGAAGAACGTGGGACTTGAATGGAAGGGTTTACAGCATCCCGTGCAGAACCCAAATCCGGATTCTGGCGAAAAACTGGTGAAAGGCGGTACTCCGGAACAGGCTCGACTGACTGCCACCGCGACGTTCTGTGCCGACACAGACAACATTCGCGCTCAAACGCTGGAGCTGCGTTCTTATGTCGAGGACTACAAACCGGAACGTGGTCGCGTCTATTCTCCGGCGTATGTGCTGCACGTGATGACTCCGGATCAGCACGCGGTGTGGATGATGAGCCAGCTGCGGCGATGGGCGAGTCTGGCAGACGACGTGTATGAAGAGGAGATGCGGCTGCATGATGCCAATCGTCAGATTCGCCAGATGGATCCGGACCAGATAAACGCTCCGGAAACGAGAAGACAAATTGAACAGCAGGCGGATGCCGAAAAGGCCAATGGCCAGCGACTGACAGCCGTGACCGATCAGGGCGATCTATTGCTCAAGCAGGCTCTGCGAAACAAGGAAATGATGGTCGGTCACCTCGAAACATGGGCCGATGGATTGCAGCGCCTGCGTGACATTGCTGACAATCGTATGCCGTCGGTGGCTGACCTCCTGAGTCAGGGAGCGAAAGCTCCAGGCAAGAAATCCGATGCGAATGCTCAGACGAAATCAAAAACCGGCCCGCAGGCGGGTAATAACAAAGGGACGCAAACTGGCGAGCCAGGCGAAACAAAGAAGAATGATCAGCCGCCGCAACCTGCTGTGCCGAAGTTGACCGATACCGAATCCGGATTCAACAAGCAGGACCCAGTTGCAGGTGAGAAGAAAGCAGCAAAAGCAGGCAAAGCCAAGTTTGGTTTGCCGACAACCGTGCTGCAGGGTGGACCGCCTGCGGATGATCAGAAGAAAGCTGAAACGCCTGCCGAAGAAAAGGTGGAGGAGGCCGTGCAGGAACAAACAGATCTGCTGGCGGAATTCGAAAAAGTTCGCGAGGACCTGCAGAAGATCATGGACGACCTGGAGAACAGCACGTTCGTCAAGCGTTTCAAAGCCGCGTCGCGAGAACAAATGGAAGTCGCGACGGCCCTCAACCGCACGCTGTTTGACAGCTTCGGCGTGACCGGAGAATCTCTGGATCAGCGTCAGAAAGACCAGTCAGGGCGCATCGCAGATCGTGAAGTGGCTCAAAGTCAGAAAGTACGCGACATTCAGGACGATCTTGAGGCGTACTACGATCGTCGCAAAGAAGAAAAATTCATGCGCATCCTGCAGGAAATGGAGGAGTTCAAGGTCGTCAAAAAACTGGATCAGCTAAGCGAAAAAGTGCGCATGAACCGCAGTGGCGATTCAATCGCTCGCGCGGAATACTATGGCGATACACTTGACCGCTGGGCCGAAGAGTTGGTGTCCGCTTCGAAGTGCGGGCAATGCAAGGGTTGCAAGGGGGACAGTCTGCCGCCCTCGATCGTGTTGGAAGTGATGCGGATCCTCGAAGGTGAAATGGACCTGCGCGAAGAAACACGATCGCTTGAGCAGGTGCGGGAAATCCTCGAAACAGTGGATTATACGGACAAGGCGGAACTCCAGGCCGATACACAGCGAAAGCTTTACAACCGCGCAGTGAATGTCGTGATGGACATCCGCGCGTTGCCGCTGGGAGAGCAGAAGTTTGGCAAGGAGATTCAGATCATCACGGCTGCTGGCGGAGCGATGAACGACGCGACTGATATCCTGGGTCGCCCGGATACCGGTCGTGAAGCGATTGCTGCGGAAACGGAGGCCATCGAATTGTTGTTGCAGGCCAAACGTGCAAATCCAAAAAGCGGCGGTGGCGGAGGTGGTTCAAATCCGGGGGGTGGCGGGACGGGAGATACCGATCGCGTCGCGCTGGAACTTTATGGCCCGGGCTCAGATCCACTCGCCCAGATTGAAGCTCGTGGAGTCCAACAATCAACGGGGACGACCAATGATCAGGTTCCCGCAGAATTCCGCGACGGGATTGATGCGTTTTTCAATGCTCTGGAGCATAAGAGATAGCGGGCTTTAAAAAAGGGGTCAGGAACCAATAGTGCGGAGCACCCTCTGGGCCATTTG
>JBBJME010000128.1:0-19203 GCA_037719765.1 Planctomycetaceae bacterium | reverse complement strand
GGCAATATCCTACTGTCAGTAATCGGTTTGTTTGTTCAGGCATGCTCATACATCGGACACATCGCGATGTTTTTCTCACTCATCGCCATCGGGTTCATAGGTGCAGTCACGAGAATGGGGCAGGGGCCCCGCGAGTTTGGCATGCTCATGGGAGGTCTCGGCCTGATTGCGGCGATACCGCTGGGACTTGCAATCCTCGTCGGCTACGTGCTGTGTGTTTTTGTGCCGTCGAACACCGGGGCACGCACTTCCATCGTCGTTGCGCTGGCTTTGTCGGTGTTGATGTTTCTGTTCTCGATCCTCGAGGCCGTAGGAACGGCGTTCGACTCTCCGGGCACAGTCATCGTGATTGCCGGAATCCGACTGGCGATGTGGATGGCTCAGATTGTCTTCTTCTGTCTGTTCATGAAGGCTGCAGCCACCTGGGTCCGCCGGGATGATCTCGCTCAATCGGCAAATATCGTGATGTACGGTTTGACCATTGGGCCATTCCTGATTGTCGTTGGTGCGTTCCTGGCTGGACTTCTCGGTCAGTCGGTCGCGCCGGCGGCTGGCATGGCGATGTTCATCGGCGTCGCTGTCGTCAGCCTTGGAGTACTCGTTGTCTGGGTGATGCAGTTGTTTCTGATGTTCCGTCTGGGAACGGCAATGAAGAACTACTGACGTGACAGTTCCCTTCACCGAATCGGTCGCAGTACCGGTTCTGCAGGTGTCTGCGAACAGGCGGGTGGCAGGCTGCGACCGTCGGCGGCGGAATTGCCGGGTGTCCACAGATACTGCCAATGAGTCCATTCGGTCAGTGACTCATAGAACAGTACGGCGTCGCGGTCGGTTGGATAAATCCCTGCAGCCGTTGCTTCAATGCTCGGCGATGGTCGCACGACACCCTTGTCGGACAAATCCACGGTCAGCTCTTTATCGAAGTCGCCATTTGGCCAGATGGCAAAGCCTGCGGCATTGATATCGTACGGCTGGAAGTTAATGAAATTTGTTTCCAGTTGCTCGCGAACCAGGTCAATCCCGGACTTCCTGTAGAATCCCTGGAGCGCATTCTGAAATGACTTGAGTTGTTCAGTCGATGCGAATCTCAGCCAGCCTGACTCCGCCACCGATGCCGCCACCCAGCCGCTCTGTTCCTGAAACAATAATCGGACTGCCGGAGTGCCCAGTCGGCTGCACTCCAGTTCGACATAGAAGCTGTTGGAAGCCGCATGGATATGTCCGCACTTCAGACCGGTGTCCTTCCAGACCCGACACGATTTGAGCAGACTGATGAGTTCTCGTTCGACAAAACTGCAAATGGCTTTTTCGACATGTTCCAGCTGATTCCCTCCAGCGCGTCGAGCGATGAAGCGACGAAATGATGCTTCGTGATGCTCCAGACGTCGCAATCGACGAAACAGTTTTGGCAACGTGCCGGAATGGAATCCCGGACGCAGCAGACGCGCAACCGTTTCTCCATGGCTGCCGACGGCAACGGGTGTCAACAGGTTCTTGCGATTGGCCCGATACAGCCGCCAGTTCTCCTTGAGCTCCCAGACGAGAAATCCAAAGATGCCCGGCAGGAAGAAGATATTGAAGCCCGTAAAGAAACCTGCCAACCAGACGCCGAGATAAGGCTTGAACAGTTGCAGCATGAATTCGCCCACGAGCGTAATGACGGGCAGAAACATTTTGTGGGCGACCGTCACCACAGGGAAATGCTTCACCGGATGCAGCGTGGGTTCGATCAGCAGATTGACATAAATCCTGATCAGGAACGAAACGAACGACCAGATCACTCCCAAAAAGGCCTTGACCACAATTGACAGCCAACTCTCGTCACTGTGAAACCTCAGCCATTCATCGACAGCATACAGGAAGCGTTCGATGAAGTTCAGCACCAGGCGGAATGTGTCGATGATCCAGTCAATCACCGCCATCACCACGCGAGCACGCAACTTATACCACGTACTGCCGACCCACTCAGCCGTCAGTTCCTGCGCGTCCTGTCCCAGGCGGGAATTGAGCGCCATGCTCAACAGAACCGCGATGCTCCCCGTCCACCACCAATTCAGTGTTTCTCCGATCAGCAGCCAGGGAATCGCCCGAGTGCCAACGAGCGACACGATGCTTGGTGTCAATATTAGTCGCCGAATGCGTACGAACGTCCGATTTCGCAGCAACAGTTGCACAAACGGCAGTCGCAGAATCTTCAGCGGCAAATCGATCAGAACCATCCGCGTCCGTCGCCAGACGGAGGAGACGGCTCGAAAGAACCAACGCCGAAACTTTACGACATGAATCAGAGACATCAGCAGTAAGCCGATCACCAGAATCCATGACAGCATTTCCAGCTGCCTTCCGACAATCTGATCCACCGCGTCGTCTGCATTGCGTGGCGACAGGGCGGTGACTTCGCGTAGTTCTTTGTCGGCGACCATTTCTACCGAATTCGCATTCGATGCGGAGACAGCTCCGTCCAGCGTTGTCGTGTCTGCGGCGGAGTCGGCGATGACTTCGGCTGTGCCGATCGGCGTGTTGCCCGCGTTTGGCTCAACGACAGCGATCGGTACCGCATGATTCGTGACCTCTGCCGGTGTGGTTGCCGTTTCATCTGCTGGATCGGTCCGGTGAGTTGCATTGGCCGCTTGTTCAACTTTCGCGTTCGCAACCCTGCGGTTGAACAAATCGATGATATGGCTCACGCCTTCCACCATAACGACGGCCCCGCCGAACGGGATGATCAGAAACTGCGTCGCAAATCGTCCGACGCGCGTGCCGAAGAACAGGGAACTCGTGATCTGCAACCAGCGCAGATAGAATTCACCGCGTCGATAGACTCCGTCCATCGCCACATCCAGACGGTCATCGGCCCGCAGCAGATGGTCGCCTCGGTAGAGTTCCCTGAACTGGCTCAGGTCCGGCAACTTGAGATCATTCTTGCTGATCGCATCACGCAGGTAGCCCATCGTCAGGTAACCGCGGCTGGCGATGCAGTCGAGCGAATCCTCAACGAGTTTGTCGAATGCCACCTGTTCCGGCACGCTTGTCGGCTTGAGTTCAACGTCCAGGAGTGTTTGACTGAGGGCAGGGCGCATCCGCGTTCGCATCTGCTCTTCCGCAAGCCGCGCAGCATCGTGCAGTAACTGAGTCAGTCGTTCGCGTTCAATACCGCTTAAACGAACATACACCAGTCTCGATGCTGCGCTGGTCAGATGCTTGGCCATCGTTACTTCCCGCAGGTTCGTCAGCGGACGACGCAGGGGCCGGTGACCGCGACTCACGATCCACTTAACCAGATCGACCTTGTACGTGACCCGTTCATGATCGAGACAAACGTTCTGCAGATCGTAGAGCAGTCGCTTTTCAGAATTCCAGAATCCATGCACCGAGTTCGTGGCGAGTTCCCACACCGACGAATGCCAGTTCTCCGTATCCTCTTCTCGAAACTCAATCGCCCGCCGCAGACGTTCGGCCAGGAACTGAATATCGGTGCGTGCTTTCTCAGTCGCGGCATTCCGCTTGTCGGACGATGTCGCCCGCTGCGACGCCATGATCGCGTTGATGATCGCCGCAACCGTATTTCCGCGTTCGTTATTGCGATCACGACGTCTCAGCAGACGCAAGTATGCTCGATCGGAATGCGTGATTCCCGTGCCGAGGGTCCAGTCGCGGCGCGTGCTCACAAGCGAGGCCTCGTCCCGCGCCACGTGCGGAGTCAGATCCGGATCGGTCGCGCCGTACAATTTTGTGTGTGCACAAATTTCGTCGGCGTTGATGTCCCGGGACAATACTCTTGTCAAATGCGGCTGGCCCGCCAGGGACGGAAACCAGACGGCCAGGAGATCCGGTTCAAATCGCTGCAGTTCGCTGTAAAGTGCAATAAACTCTCGCCAGGCTTCAGTGCGGGAATCGGGATCAATCAGTCGATGTTCGCTCCGCATTACGAAATGAGCCTCATCAAACTCGACTTGACCGATTTCTGCGATTCGTTCCTGAATGTCGCCTCGCCTGAACTTCATCTGGCATTTCAGAATCAGGTCGCGATCGATCTGAGCATGGAACAGGCGCCGCCAGACCTGCTTCAGAAGCTCCTGCAGCGGCCAGTGTTCGAGTTCGTCTTCTTCCGGCTGACTGATGAGCAGGCACCGGTCCGGCAGGTTTGTAAAAGTCGACAGTCCAAGTTCATCCGGATGAGTCAGATGGCGAACATCCACAGCGGCCACGACCTGGCTTTCGGTATGTGGAATCGAAGCCGACAGTTTGGCGAATCCGAATTGTTCGCGAATGACACGCCGAATCACGCGGCTTTCGACGAGGTAAGCCGACGCATCAGCCCGGGACAACGCTCGTCGGAGCTCTTCAATTCGGGAAATTCCATCAACCCGTGACACCGCATCTCCTTTCAGTTTCGGACAGATGCCCGATGAGACGCCCAGTACTCTAGTGCCGCAGCCACCGCAGCAAAAGGGCCGACGTTCGTGAAATCTCGAAGCCGGTGCATTGCCCAACGGGTGCGGTCGTGGATTTCGGTGAGAGCGCAGTCGACGTTGCATGTCGGGAGGGCGAGGCTACTGCCGAGCGGTGCGATTCAGCAGCGGTCGTCGGCTCGGCAGGAGCCTCGCCGCCCCAGTTTCATAATCGGACGTGGCGACTCCCTGGCCCAACGCCGTTTTCAGAAAGTACCGTCTTTCTCTGCGGAAACGCTTGTGTTTTGAACCCAAGCCTGGGTACTTCATTCTTCTTTCCGAACAATCGCGGGTCATCGCGGACAAGCGTGCCCCGCATCTCCGGCGGCAGTCACTCGGAGAATCCTGCCAGGAAGTCGTGATGACATCTCAAGCGAACACGTCCGGCTCTTCCTACAGTCACTATGCCTGGATTGTTGTGGCACTCTTGTTTCCCGTGGCGTTGCTGAATTATCTGGACCGGCAGATGCTGGCGTCCATGAAGCAGTCGATGGTCGCCGAAATTCCATCGATCAGCGACAAAGAGCACTGGGGCTTTGTACTGGCCAGCTTCAAATGGGTTTACGCGATTCTAAGTCCCCTGGGCGGCTACGTGGCTGACCGATACAGTCGTCGCCATGTGATCGTGGTGAGTCTCTTCGTCTGGTCGATGGTGACTTTTGCAACGGGATTCGTCCATACGTACGACCAACTTGTATGGACTCGGGCTTTGATGGGTATCAGTGAAGCCTTCTATATTCCTGCTGCGCTGGCTTTGATTACCGACTTTCACGTCGGTCGCATGCGATCGACTGCGGTGAGTATCCATCAGGCCGGGATCTACTCAGGACTCATTCTGGGAGGTTTCACGGGCTTTGTGGCAGAAGATCCGATGCTCGGCTGGCGTTCTGCGTTCTACTGCTGTGGCGTCCTCGGCATCCTGTATTCCGTGCCTCTGATGTTGTTCCTGCGGAACCCTGATCGCCAGTCTGAACGCGCATCCACGGCACCGCTCGCGGCGCTCTGGGAGTTGCTCACCAATCGCAATTTTCTGCTGTTGGTTGTGTATTTTACGCTGCCTGCGATCGCTGGCTGGGTCGTGAAGGACTGGATGCCCGATATTTTGCGAGACAAGTTCAGCCTGAAGCAGGGGAAGGCGGGACTGGTGTCGATGTTTGTTCATCCGGCGTCGATCGTTGGTGCGGCGATCGGCGGCTTGCTGGCAGACTACTGGATGAAGAGAGCAAGTCGCGGGCGGATCTTTGTGAGTGCCATTGGGATGGCCATGTTTTTGCCGGCATTGTTCAGTGTCGGTAACGCATCCACGTTTTCAATCGCGGTGATGGGTTTGATCGTGTTTGGCCTGGGCTGGGGATTCTTCGACTGCAATAATATGCCGATTCTGTGCCAGATCACGCGCCCCCAACTGCGGGCCACCGGCTACGGAATCATGAATCTGGTGAGTATCAGTTGCGGAGGATTCGGCGACTGGGGCTTTGGATTCCTGCGCGACCGCGACGTGCCGCTCAACGTGATCTTCGGCGCGTTCGCACTCGTCGCGGCGGTCTCAATCGTCATCGTACTGCTGATCCGTCCACAGCAATCTGAGTCACTGGAGTGAATCCATAACCGCGCTATTCATCGTCGCTGATGTGGAATGGTCGCTTGCCGAGAATCTTTGCGACTTCGTCCCGTTCCAGATTCTCGGCGTCCAGCAGCGCGTAGCGAGAGTGTCGAGTTTGTTGCGGTATTG
This sequence comes from Planctomycetaceae bacterium, assembly GCA_037719765.1. Taxonomy (GTDB): domain Bacteria; phylum Planctomycetota; class Planctomycetia; order Planctomycetales; family Planctomycetaceae; genus SXXK01. The sequence goes on along the minus strand of JBBJME010000128.1, from coordinate 13,020 downwards.
TTTCAGCAGTTGCACAGCGGAAGCATGGGCTTCGTGCATGATTTTTTGCACTTCCACGTCGATCAGCCGAGCGGTTTCTTCGCTGAATTCACGATAGGTGTGCATTTCCTTTCCCAGGAACGGATGCTCTTCCGACTGACGAAATGAGACCGGGCCGATGGCTTCTGACATGCCCCAACTCGCGACCATCCGGCGTGCCAGACGCGTCGAGCGTTCAATGTCGTCTTCCGCACCCGCGGAGAATTCATCAAAGACAAGTTTCTCCGCCGCGCGTCCGCCCATCATCATGATGAGCCTCGCTTTCAGCAGATGTTCGCCGACGTTGTAGAGTTCTTTTTCCGGCATCAGTTGCGTGACACCCAGTGAGCGTCCTCGAGGTACGATCGAGACTTTATGAACAGGGTCCATGCCTTTCTGACACCAGGCCAGGATCGCGTGCCCGGCTTCGTGCCACGCTGTCAGATCGCGTTCCTTGAGTTCCACGGGCTCATCGCGCGGTGCCCCCATCAGGATCAGATCCTGCGCATAAAGAAAATCGACCATTTCTACCGTACGCTTGTCTTCGCGTGCGGCCTTGAGCGCTGCTTCGTTGACCAGCTTTTCCAGATCCGCCCCGCTGTAGCCGATCGTCGTCCGGGCCAGGCATTCAAGATCCACGTCGTCTGCCAGCGGCACCTTGCGCGAGTGGACTCTCAGAATCCCCAGTCTGCCTTCCCGCGCAGGTTTATCGACGGTGACGTGACGATCAAATCGGCCAGGGCGCAGGAGTGCCGGATCAAGAACGTCCTGGCGATTCGTGGCAGCGAGCACGATGACGGTTTCGCCTTGCTGGAAGCCGTCCATCTCACTGAGGATCTGATTTAGCGTCTGTTCGCGTTCGTCGTGGCCACCGCCGACGCCGGCTCCGCGGACGCGTCCTACGGCGTCAATTTCATCAATGAAAATAATACAGGGCGAAGCCTCACGAGCCGTCTTGAACAGATCCCGCACGCGTGTCGCACCGACTCCCACAAACATCTGAATGAATTCAGACCCATTAATGGAAAAGAACGGCACACCGGCTTCCCCGGCGGTGGCTCGAGCCAGCAATGTCTTGCCGGTGCCAGGAGGTCCGACTAGCAGCACGCCCTTCGGAATCTTCGCCCCCAGTTTCGTAAATTTTTTCGGGTTTTTCAGGAACTCAACGACTTCCTGCAGTTCCTGTTTGGCGTTTTTCAGGCCGGCAACATCGTCGAATGACGCTGCCTTATCACTTTTCTCAAAGCGCCGTGCAGGGCTGCGGACAAAGCTGCCCATCATGCCGCCGCTGGAAAACGGATCCGACGACCGACGCATAATCGTCCACAGAATGAACACTAAGCCCAGCGGCAGCAGGATCCAAATGAGCAGTTGTGTGCCATTATCAACGGCGGTCGGCGTGGATTCGACCTGCACCCCTTTTTTGTCCAGGTCCGCCACGAATTCGTTGTCACGCATCCTCTCCGGAGGAAGCACGGTGTTGAATTTCTTGCTGAGTTTACCGGTGAATCCATTTGGCGCTTCCGGGATGACCCTCCATTCGCCCGTCATGAACTCCTGCTGAAAGCGAACTCTGTCGATATTGTCGGCCTGAAGTTGCTTCTTAACGAATGAGTAGGGCACAGTCGCACCGTAATTCGACGGGGAACTGTAAAACATCCACATGACCAGCGCAAAGCCGATGACTCCCAGAATAATCATGGTACCAAAATTGCGTCGTCGGGGATCGCCACTCTGGCCATCGCCGGGTTTGTGATTCGACGGCCCTGGAGAATTGTCTCCGGATTGCTGATCCATGCGAACTTATATCCTGACTGGAATTTCGTGTGCGTTGAGTGCTGGAACCAAGGGCTGGCGGTCGGATGATTAATTCCGTATGTCGACGCGGGGTAAGCTTCCAGCCTGCCATCACGCAATGAAAACTCAAGTTTCCTGCCAAATTCGACAAGCTGGACGCTTATCCCACTTTAAATCAACTGTCCGCCAGCGCATTTGCCGAAGTTGATCAATTCTGGCCGTCCGGCGAAACGTCAAAGGGTAGCGGACCCGCCGTTGTCTCGCAATCCATTCTGCCGATCAGCAGATGGTGATCTGAGCTTTGGCATTCGGTCAGCACGGCGGACCGGGCTGAGAAGTGACGCGAGTAGAACAGATAATCGATCCGCCATGTAGCCCGCAAGCCGTTGCCGAAGCGAAAGTCCCATGACTTGTGAGTCTGATCCGGGTCAGGATATAGGTAGCCGAACAGGTCCGTCAGTCCACTCTGCGCCAGAGTTGTTGGCGCAACTCCGTGTGATGGACTGTTGAAATCGCCCACCACCACGACAGGCTGGTTATCGGGAATGTCTTTGAGAACGGCCCGAACCTCATACTCGTGATCAACTTCCGTCTGGCTGACCGCAGAAATCAATTGCGGAATTGTCCGAGAATCGCGAGAAGTGAAGGGTGTCATATGCACACTAATGACTGTGATTTGCCGGGGGCCATAGTCCAGTTGAAAAACGACGTGGCCGAAGAAAGTCCGGGCAGGAGGCGTAAATCGTGGTTCCACAATGGGCGTTCGCGACAGAACCATAAAGCCTTCTGCAAAGAAGTTTCCCGTATGTCCGGCCGTAAAGTGGAACGGGAAGAGATCTCCAATTTCGCGTTTGAGATAGTTCTCAGAGTCTTCAGTTGTCTCCTGCAGGCAGATAACGTCCGCATTCGAGCTCCGCAGCATTTGCGACACTTCGCCAGGATTCCGGTTCGCGTAGTTGATATTCCATGTGGCGATTGTCAAGGGGCCGACTGCCTGCTTTGCACCATTTTCGGGTGATTGCAGTTTAGCAGGATCAATAGGAGCTATCGAGAAAGATGCCGCGTCGGCCGCCTGAGTTTCACCGACACTTTGACTCAAGGAGCTGACAATGGCCGCAGGATCGACATCAGCATTGTCGAATTGAAAATAAAGGCAAATAAGGATCGTCGCAACGCTTGCAATGGCGACCATCGGCCACAAACATGACCAATGGGTTGCCGAATTCAGGCGAAGCACAGCAGCCGTCCGTTTTGCTTGTCTTCTCCCGCGACCAGATGTCCTTCGCCAATCGCAATCCCGGCATTGATCGGACTTCCGGCATTGTATTTCCAGACTTCTTTGCCGGTGGCTAGCTCGATGCCGTACAAATTGCCATCCCCGGAACCGACGAACAGTCGCTTATCGACTACCGCCGCTGAACATTCGATTCGAGCCCGGGTCGCAAACGTCCATTTGCCTTCGCCCGTGCTTCGATCGACGGCGTGAACACTTTTGTCGTGGCCGCCAACGATTACCAGATCGTCCGTCACGGCTGGCGAAGCATGAAACGGCATTTTGCGCGGACCTGCATAGCGCCAGACAAACTCCCCGTTCCGCCAATCCACACAGACAATTTCGCCGGTATGAGTCCCGACGTACAACAGATCGCCAATCACAGCTGGTGAGGCAATCAGGAACGACTCCAGCGGCATGTCACGAAACTCTTTGCCGGACTGCAGATCGATGACTCGCAAATGTTCGTCACAGCCTGCCAGAAATGTGAAGGATCCTTCGATCGCTGGCGAACAGTTGATGCGGTCATTGGTTTGAAACTTCCAGGCTTCGGTTCCATCCAGATTCAGGCAATACAGAAAGCTGTCATGTGACGCGAGCAACAGCTTGCCATCGTGCTGCGCCACGCACCCGGCGATTTCAGCATCAGAGGTAAACACCCAGACTTTCTTGCCGGTCATTCGATCGATTGCGTGAAGCACACCATCTTCGTCGCCAATATAGATCATGGTCGCAGTGACCAGGGGTGCGGCCTTGAATCCGGGCGCGAACTTTTTCGGGTCGGGTTCTTCGATCGAACGATACTTCCAGATCTCTCCCCCGGTTTTCAGATTCAGACAATGCAAATTCCCGGCGAGAGATGGTGCGTAAACGAAGTCACCGACAATCGCTGCGGTCGCCACCCAGCCATCCCGTGATGCCAGTTCCCACATTAATGCCGGCTGTTCGGCAAGTGTCGATCCCGAAATCCCGCGCTGGTCCGGAGTCGCTCGAAACGAAGCCCAGCTGGATTCACGCGGCGCTTCGACCCCCTGGACCGTTGGCGAAGCCAACGTCGATCGCCCAAAATGAGTCGAAACGGCGATCGCGGCGAGGCCGGTGCCTGTCTGACACAGCATGGTGCGTCGGGATGTCGTTGTTGAAGGCATAGTTCGCATCGCAATGATTCCGTGAAAGTTTGCAGTTCATATCATCATTTCGACTGTCCCCGCTGACAGGAACCCGAAGCGTCAGCGAGGGACTCCCTGAATCACAAAGCGTTTCGATACAGTTCCACGAATGCAGCGATATCCATTGTTCGCGGATTGAATGTGCCTGTCCACTGTTGAGCCGCCTCTGCGGCGAGCCGGTCCAGCACAACTCCATCGGCCTCAACATGGATTGCCTGAGACATCGACACCGGCATATCGGCCAGCCGCAGGAATTCGGTAAACCCGCCTGCCAGTTGGCCAGCAGCAGACTCACGATTGGTTTCAGCATCGTCCCATTTTGCCGCAATGACCAGATTGCGGTACAAGTCACCCACGACGGTGGCATTCGAATGGATGACATGCGGGAGCATCAGGCCCACGGCAACACCGTGTTTTGTTCCGTACAGTGCGGTGAGCGGATTCGCGGCGGCATGCGCAGCTCCCAGCATACTGTTTTCAATGGCGGCTCCGGCCAGGAAGGCCCCCAGTTGCATTTCCCCCGGGCGTCCAGGTTTTGGGGTTCCCGCAGCATGACCGGAAATGCTGCCGACAAATGTTCCCACGCCTGTCTTGCGAACATCTGTGAGATCGGATTGCGTTTGGTCGTGACGTAACTTTCTATCGCGTGCGTCATTGCATCAATTCCCGTGGCGGCCGCGACGGCACGAGGCATCGTCACAGTGAGTTCCGGATCCAGAATGGCGACCCGGCACGCGGCCTTGGGATCACCGCAGGCCATTTTCATGTGAGTTTCGGCATCCGCGATGACAGCGAATGATTGAGCCTCACTGCCAGTCCCGGAAGTTGTGGGGACCGCGATCATCGGAAGCATCGCGAGCGTCGCTTTGCCAGCTCCTTTGTAGTCGTGCATCCGGCCGCCGTTAGTCAGGAGGAAGTTGGCACCTTTTGCACAGTCGATGCTGCTGCCACCGCCGAGCCCCACAATCAGACCAATATTTGCAGTCTTCGCAAATGCCACGCAGCGATCGACGTGATCTGTGGTTGGGTTTTCCTGAACCTGATCAAAGACTGCAACTTCAAGTCCTGCCGAGCTAAGGTATTTTTGAGCCTGATCGCAATAACCTGTTTTCCGCAACCCGACGTCGGTCACGACAAGCACTCTTCGGCCACCTAGTTCGCGTGCGAGTTTTCCAAGCTGACTGAAAGTGCCGCATCCGAAGACGACGCGAGTTCGCGGATTGAAATCAAACGCCGTTGCGGGCTCCAGGCGATCGGCAGGACTCCGATGAGTTGACTGAACGAAAGATGTCATGAAAGGCCAAAGTGCAGGGCGGCGTGTTATGGTAGGCGTTCTTGAATGCAACTGCGCGTGCAGAATAGTCTCCCGATTGCCCAACGACAACGAAGTCGCACAATTTGCCGCATCGAATCCCTGGGAAGCAGCCGGGATTGACACGTTCGAACGAGAGCTCGCTTCTTTTGACACCACGCCAAAAGGTGAGACGCGTGGCACGTTGGGTCGAACTTTCAGCCCCACATCGATTGAGGAAAAGCCCATGTTTTTGAACCACAATGACGAGCTGGATGCTGATCCCATAAGAAGCTCTGCTTCGTGTCAAAACGGCAGGCACAGTCGAGTTTCAACATGGACTCTCTTGATGTTCATACCTGGAAGAATTGCGTAAAGTGTTTATCAAAAACAACTTATGGATTGTTTGTGGCACATGGCACGTTATTCGCTTTCTGCCGCTGCAAAAGGTTTGTTCACTGCAAATCTGGCCGCTTGAGATGCAGCATGTCGAAACGACTGAGCTCAAGAGGCTGAATAAAGTTTCCATTCACCGAAGTGCGATTGACAGGTCAGGAGAAGGTCATGGCGAAAAAGGCTTCCACAAGCGGCACACGAATCGTGCCACTGGGAGATCGCGTAGTACTGAAGCGAGCCGAGGCTGAAGCAAAAACGGCCGGGGGAATTTTGCTCCCGGATTCAGCTCAGGGCAAGCCACAGCGTGGCGAAGTTGTTTCCATCGGAGACGGCTACGTCAACGACAAGGGCGAGCGAGTTGCGTTGACCGTCAAAGAAGGTGATCGCGTCATCTTCAGCTCATACGCGGGCGACGAAATCACGGTTGGAGATCAGACCTACCTGTTGACGCGCGAAAGTGACATTCTGGCGACGGTGTAATTGTTGGCGTGACGGCCCACATCGACCAAATCGATTGATGATCTGTCTGAAAGTCAGCGCTTCGTCTGTTCTTGCAAATTTGAAATCCCGAAATTCTAAAGAAAATCACCGGAGAAATACTTCATGGCAAAGATGATTGCCTTTGATCAGGAAGCTCAGGAAGCCATGCGTCGTGGAGTCACGAAGCTGGCACGAGCCGTCAAAGTGACGCTGGGGCCACGCGGTCGCAACGTTATCATTGAAAAGAGTTTTGGTTCACCGACCGTTACCAAAGACGGCGTGACTGTGGCTCGTGAAATCGAACTGCCAAACAAGTTCGAAGACATGGGTGCCCGCATGGTGCGCGAAGTGGCCAGCAAGACCAGCGATGTTGCTGGTGACGGCACTACGACTGCGACTGTCATGGCCGAAGCCATCTACAACGAAGGTCTGAAAGCCGTTGTTGCCGGTGTCAGCCCGCTTGACATGAAGCGTGGTATGGAGAAGGCTGTGACAGACATCATTGCACAGCTTCACACCATGGCTCAGGATTGCCGATCCAAGAAGTCTATTGCTCAGGTAGGCACTGTGGCCGCGAACGGCGACGCAGCAATCGGACAGATCCTCGCGGACGCGATGGAACAAGTCGGCAAGGACGGCGTGATCACTGTCGAAGAAGGCAAGAGCCTCGAAACCACTTTCGAGGTTGTGGAAGGTCTTCAGTTCGATCGTGGATACCTGTCTCCGTACTTCGTGACTGATTCAGAAAGCATGGAATGCGTTCTGGAAGACGCTTACGTGCTGATTCACGAAAAGAAAATTTCAAGCATTAAGGACCTTGTCCCGGTGCTCGAGAAAGTCGTGAATTCCGGCAAGCCACTGGTCATCATTGCTGAAGATCTCGAAGGCGAAGCACTGGCGACGCTGGTAATCAACAAGTTGCGTGGTACTTTCAAGATTGCGGCTGTCAAGGCTCCTGGCTACGGCGATCGCCGTAAGGCCATGTTGCAGGACATCGCTATCATGGTCGGTGGCACGGCAATTTTTGACGACCTGGGCGTCAAGCTGGACAGCATCGAATTGACCGACCTTGGATCGGCTCGCAAGATCGTCATCGACAAAGACAACACCACGATTGTCGAAGGTGGCGGCAAGAAGTCCGACATTCAGGCACGCATTGAACAGATTCGACGCGAACTGGCCAACAGCACCAGCGATTATGACAGCGAAAAGCTGGAAGAACGAATCGCGAAGCTGGCTGGTGGCGTGGCTCAGATTAACGTCGGTGCTGCGACTGAGAGCGAAATGAAGGAAAAGAAGGCTCGCGTTGAAGATGCTTTGCATGCAACTCGTGCCGCTGTGGAAGAAGGTATCCTGCCTGGTGGCGGCGTGGCTTTGCTGCGAGCTTCCCGATTTGTGAAGCCGGGCAAACTGACGCATGACGAAAAGGTCGGTTACGACATTATCGTTCGAGCCTGCCGTGCTCCGCTGACTCAGATCGCTGACAACGCCGGAGTTGACGGCGGCGTGGTGTGTGAAAAGGTTTCAGAGGGCGAAGGTAACTACGGTTACAACGCTGCGACCGAAAAGTACGAAGACCTGGTGAAGGCCGGTGTCATCGACCCCACTAAGGTAACTCGTGCGGCTCTGCAGAACGCAGCCAGCGTTTCAACGTTGCTGCTGACAAGCGACGCACTGATTGCTGAAAAGCCAAAAGACGATAAGAAGGGCCATGCCGGACACGGCGACGAAGACCTGTACTAAGCCGAATCGTCAACGGTAAAAAATCAAAACCCGGCATCCCATGGATGCCGGGTTTTCTTTTTTCAGGGCTATGGCCAAAGAAATTTGACTGCCATCAGAATCAACGCGTCCATCCGGTAAGCCAACAAATCCCTATTTTCTCGCTGGGCATGGGATCAGAACTGCGTGCACTGGCCAGGGATCAGTGATGAGCCAGCCAGTTCAGTTTTGACGCTTTGTGATTACAGGTTGCTGTCGCTCACGGGCCGCTATCTGATCCGCCCGCTTTTGAAAAATCAGTTGCTGTTCTGGAAATGGCGCACTTTGTAGACTCTCCCTGGACGATGCGACCACTTCCGACTTTGACGCAAATCTGAAGTAAACGCACCGGAAAGCAGCTTCAATTTGAATGAAGATCCACAACATCCGCATCGATAGACCGCCCCAGATCCGAACGTCACCAAATTATGGAACAATCACAACTCAACTGGATCGCTGGCTACATCTGGGGAATTGCCGACGACGTTCTGCGGGATTTGTATGTTCGCGGGAAATATCGAGATGTGATTCTTCCCATGACCGTTCTGCGACGGCTTGACGCCTTATTGGAAAGCACGAAGGCGGCAGTCCTGGACATGAAGGAGTCACTGGACAAGGCTGGCGTCACCAATCAGGACGCTGCATTGCGAAAGGAAAGCGGTCAGGCGTTTTACAATACGTCGAAGTTCACGCTTCGTGATTTGCGGTCACGCTCAAGCCAGCAGCAACTCAGAGCAGACTTTGAAGCGTACCTTGATGGCTTCTCTTCGAATGTGCAGGACATTCTTGAAAACTTCGAATTCCGAAATCAGATTCCACGCCTGTCAAAGGCTGACGCTCTTGGCACGTTGATTGAAAAATTATTGTCGCCCGATATCAACGTCAGTCCGAACCCCGTCCTGAACGGCGACGGCTCGGTGAAACATCCGGGACTCGACAACCACGCGATGGGGACGATCTTCGAGGAACTGGTCCGACGGTTCAATGAAGAGAACAACGAAGAGGCAGGCGAACACTGGACGCCACGCGACGCGGTGAAGTTGATGGCGAACCTGATGTTTCTCCCGATTGCCGAACAGATCGAATCTGGAACCTATCTCCTATATGACGGAGCATGTGGCACAGGCGGCATGTTGACAGTCGCTGAAGAAACACTGAAGGATCTTGCCAAAGCACACGGTAAGCAGGTGGCGACGCACCTATATGGGCAGGAAATCAATGCTGAAACCTATGCAATATGCAAGGCCGACCTGTTGCTGAAAGGCGAAGGAGAAGCCGCGGACAACATTATCGGCGGGCCGGAACACTCAACGCTGTCCAACGATGCATTTCGCTCGCGAGAATTTGACTTCATGCTTTCCAATCCGCCGTATGGCAAGAGTTGGAAGAGCGATCAGGATCGAATGGGCGGCAAGGCCAGCATTAAAGATCCCCGATTTGTGATCGAACACAACGGTGATCCAGAGTATTCACTCGTCACGCGATCCAGCGATGGGCAGATGCTGTTCCTCGCCAACATGATCGCGAAGATGAAGCACGGCAGCAAGCTTGGCAGTCGCATCGCAGAGGTTCACAACGGCTCGTCGCTCTTCACTGGAGATGCTGGTCAGGGTGAGAGCAATATCCGTCGGTGGATTATCGAGAGTGACTGGCTCGAAGCGATCGTCGCTCTGCCGCTCAACATGTTTTACAACACGGGTATCGCCACCTACATCTGGGTGTTGACAAATCGCAAGCCAAAGAATCGCAAGGGCAAGGTCCAGCTGATTGATGCGACTCAGTGGTTCAAACCACTCCGCAAGAACATGGGCAAGAAGAACTGCGAATTGGCGGAAGAGGACATCCAGCGAATCTGCGACACATTTTTGGCGTTTGAAGAGACGCCCCAGTCAAAGATTTTCCCGAACGCCGCGTTTGGTTACTCGAAGGTCAAAGTCGAACGCCCGCTGCGACTTCATAGCCAGCTCACCGTGCCAGGAATTGAAACATTGCGATTTGCTTCCGGAGATGAAGACATCAGAGCAGCTCTGTATGAGAAACTCGGCGATGCGTTATTCGAAGAACCGGCTTCGGTTCGCAGGGAACTTCAGAAGCTCATTGAAAACTGGGGCAGCGAAACCGACGACAGCAATGAAAGCGAATCAGAGGACACCGAGACACCAGGAAAAGGCCTGACAGAAGCGAAGAAACGCAAGTTGCTGAACGAAGACACCTGGAAGCGCGATGGGCTGATCGTGGATATCGCCACAAAACTGCGCGCTGAACTCGGCGGCGAGTTGTTTCCAGACCACAACGATTTCCTGCAGCAGGTCGAAGCCGCCGCGAAGAAACTCGAAATTTCCCTGAACGCCACCAATCAGAAACTCATCGTCAACGCGGTGAGCTGGAAAGCGGAAGACGCTCCCCCTGTGATTAAGAGGATTCACAAGCCAGGAAAAGGTAAGAAGGCCGTGACGGTGCATCCCGATCCGATTCATGGGTTGTTTGAAGCCGAAATCGACGGCCAGACGTGCGTCGTCGAGTATGAACCCGACAGCGAACTGCGTGACTTCGAGCAAATCCCGTTGCTGGAGGAAGGCGGCATCGAAGCCTTCTTCGTCGAGAAGTCCTGCCTTACACGCCCGACGCATGGATCGTCGAAAGTGACACGAAGATCGGCTACGAGATTAGCTTCACCCGGCATTTCTACGAACCGCCGAAGCTTCGCACACTCGTCGAGATCAGCGCCGACATCCTCGCCCTGGAGCAGGAGACGGAAGGGTTGCTCAGCGAAATCACGAAAGGCGTCACGGCATGAACGACGAGCCGTTGCCCCAATCCGAAATCATCCTCTACCAGACCGAGGATGGCCTCACACGCATCCAGTGCCGGTTGGAAAACGAAACGCTGTGGCTGTCGCAGGTGCAGATCGCCGAGTTGTTTCAGACCTCGGTGCCGAACATCAATCTGCACCTGAAGGACATTTATTCCGAGGCGGAACTGGCGGAAGCGGCAACCATTAAGTCTTACTTAATAGTTCGAACGGAGGGTACGCGGCAGGTCTCCCGCGAGGTTCTGCACTACTGCCTGCCGGCCATTTTGGCCGTCGGCTTCCGCGTCCGCAGCCATCGGGGCACGCAATTTCGCCAGTGGGCGGCGACGCGATTGAGCGAGTATTTGGTGAAGGGCTTCACCATGGACGACGATCGGCTCAAAAATCCGCCGGGCAAGGGGCAGACGGATTACTTCGACGAGTTGCTGGAAACTAATTGGACAGCGCCAGTTAATGCAAAATCTCACTGTTTTTCCTTTTTCTTGATGAATTTAACGAATGCGATTCAGCCACGGCAGTGGCGGCAGCATGTAGCCGTGGGCTTTAGCCCACGGTTCAGCGTTCACACATTCCCTGAAGCCCTGACAGGGGCGACAGAAATCTGCAAAAATCGCTCGTGTCGCCCCTGCCGGGGCTACGGAATCCAATTGAATCCAGTCCGTGGGCTGACGCCCACGGCTACAGACTGTCGCCCCTCAGGGGCTGTAATTGACCGTGTTTTCTCCCCAAAGTGGCGCTGTCCATTTGACCGCATCGTGAACCTCTACATCGAATACGCCGAACTCCAGGCAATGGAACGCAAGCCAATGACAATGGGGGACTGGATCGCCAAGCTGGATGAGTTCCTGAAAATCTCGGGACGGCAGCTGCTGGACAACGCCGGAAAGATTTCCGCCGAACAGGCCCGAGCGAAAGCCGAGCAGGAGTATGTCAGGTACGCCGTGTTGGACGCCGCGCGCGGTGGACGCTGACTTTGAAAAGGCCGCAAAGGAATTGAAGAAACTGCCCAAACCTCGCAAGCCAAAGGGAGGCCAGCCATGATCGAGGGACTCCAGCCGTATGCCCACTCGACACCGACACGCTGCACCAGTTCGATGAACATCCCGTGGCTGACGGCAATACCCGGCCATTGGAAGTTCGTCCGGAGCAAGGGAATTTTCACTGCTCGCACAGAGCGAGCGCGCCCTGACGATGAGCAGCTTTCCGCGACGCAGGCATTTGGCGTGATACCGCAAAAGGACTTCGAGGCTCGGGTGGGAAGAAAGGTCGTCCGAATCACGCAGCACCTCGACAAACGGGCACATGTGGAACGGGACGACTTCGTCATTAGCATGAGAAGCTTTCAAGGCGGGCTCGAACGTGCGTGGGCGCACGGCTGCATCCGGTCATCCTATGTGGTTCTGAAGCCAGCGGCGGAAGCTCGCGTCGGGTACTTCGCGCACTTATTCAAATGTCAGGACTACATTCGCGCGCTTCAAGCGACATCGAACTTCATTCGCGATGGACAGGACTTGAACTTAAACAACTTCCACCTCGTTGACCTGCCACTCCCAACGGTCGACGAACAATCCTCCATCGCCCAGTTTCTGGACCATGCGAACCGGAAGATCGACGGGTTCATCCGGGCGAAGCGGAAGCTGATCGCGCTGCTGGGGGAGCAGAAGCAGGCCATCATCCACCGCGCCGTCACCCGCGGGCTCGACTCCTTCGTCCACCTCAAACCCTCCGACATCCCCTGGCTCGGCGACATCCCGAAGTGTTGGGAGGTGTCGCGCGTGAAGAACGAGTTCAATTGTCTCAACCCCCAACGAATTCCCCTGAGTTCTACACAACGCGGCGCGATGACTGAGAGGACATACGACTATTACGGTGCATCGGGCGTCATCGACAAGGTCGAGGATTTCATCTTCGACGACGAGCTGCTCCTGATTGCTGAAGACGGAGCGAATTTGGTTCTGCGAAACCTGCCGCTTGCGATTATCGCAAAGGGAAAGTTTTGGGTGAACAATCACGCGCACATTCT
>JBBJME010000365.1:0-6013 GCA_037719765.1 Planctomycetaceae bacterium | reverse complement strand
AAAATCACTTTGCTGCTGGTTGAAAATCGAAAGCCCGATAACGTCGGACGGCAGCAAATCGGACGTAAATTGAATGCGCTGAAACGACAAATCGAGAGCGCGCGCAAGCGCGTTGGCGAGCGTCGGCACTGTGCATTGGCAAAACCATAAGATGCGGCAATCACTCGCGACATTTCAAGAAGCAATGCATCTTGCACCTCTCGGATCAGAGGTTCGCTGTAATGCCATGTTTAACATCCCTGAGCCGCTGTTAGAAATTGGCCTGCTCGAAGAAGTAATTTCGTCGCTGAGGCAGGCCTTTCACGAAATCGAACCGACAAACATCGGCTATGGGGGCGCTCCCAAGGATCTGTTTTGGATGGTACTTCGTCGAGGAAGTGGCGACTGGGAGAGATACGTCGCGGCATTGTTGCCGTTGTATGTTGAATTCGGAGCGACTGAGAAGCTGGGAAGCGGGTTAACGCATCTGATCGAGAAGCTTGATCAGGGAGACTACACCCACAACCAACTCGATCTGTGGAATTCGCTTTGGCATGAACACGCGACGAATATCGAAGCCCTGGAGATTCCGCTGAGTTGTTTGTCTGCCGCCATTGAAGTCATCAAGTCAAAATCGGATCGACCGTTGTTTGTATTACCCAAGGAAGTCCGTTCACTCGTTCGTTCGTTGCTGAACAAGTCATTGGGCAACGCGGCACAGAATTAGCTGATCAAACACAGGTGGGATTCTGGCGGTTTCTGGAGAATCGCTCGATTGGCAGTACCTATACGGCTGGGCGGATCAACACGGAACTTCGGAAATCCTGATGCAGCTTTTGAAATCGGTGGGGATCTGCATCTGCCGTCGGAATTGATGCAGTAGACGTCGCCAAACTTCCAGCGGCTCGTCGGCGACGATCTGCTGATCGGTGGTGTGGCTGCGAATGAAAACTATTTGACCGCTCTGGACCAGGCGTTGACCGACTGGGCAGCGGGCAACCTGGCCGCGACACTACACTCTTCGATCCGGGACTGATCACCGATGACGGCAACAAGGACGAACTCTTCGGTGACCAGGGCAGCGACTACCTTTGTCGGCGGCACGAGAGATAAGCTGAAGCAACAGCAGCTGTCGCCCAACGATGAGATCCTCTCAATCTATTGGATGCAACTAAAGAGCCCGGGATCGGTGAGATGCCGGGCTCTTCGTTTTGGAAGGGGTCCAGCGGGCCGTTTTTTGCCGAATAACCGCGATCAAACTTTGCCAAAGATCGTGTTGCCGGAACTCTTGAGTTCGTTGCACGCGCGGATCATACGGTTGGCGACGCCGGCTTCGGCGAGTTTCAGCCAGGTGCGCGGATCGTAGGATTTCTTGGAACCGATTTCGCCATCGATCATCAGCACTTCGTCGTAGTGCTTCAGCATGAAGTCAACCACCGGACGAGTGAATGCATACTGCGTATCAGTGTCGATGTTCATCTTGATGACTCCGTACTCAAGTGTTTCCTGCAACTGGACAGCCGGCGTTCCTGAACCGCCATGGAATACCAGGTCGAACGCTGCATCTTTGCCGTACTTGGCGATGACTGCTTTCTGACCATCTCGCAGAATCTCGGGCTTCAGCTTCACAGCACCGGGCTTGTAGTGTCCGTGGACGTTGCCGAAAGTGGCTGCAAACATAAATCGGCCAAGCCCATGCAGAGCTTCATGAACAGCGACCATGTCTTCCGGTGATGTGTAGAGCTTATCGTTGGCAATACCGGAATGATCGATGCCGTCTTCTTCACCACCAACAACACCTGCTTCAACTTCCAGAATGATTTCGTTTTCAGCGCACAGCTTGAGCAGGTCTTTGCTTGTGGCCATGTTCTGGTCCAGAGGCAATTCGGAACCGTCAAACATGTGGGAACTGAACAGGTTTCCATTGCCGGCTTTGCGACGAGCAGCCGTCGCAGCGATGAGCGGCTTCAGGAAGGTATCGACTTTCTTCGGCTGGCAGTGGTCGGTGTGCAGTCCAATGAGCACATTGTGTTTTTCCGCCAGGCGATGAGCGGCTTCGGCGAGGACCAGTGTTCCGAAGACTGCATCCTTGACGTTGAGCCCGGATGCGAATTCACCGGCGCCGGTTGAGAACTGAATGATGCCGTCAGATTTGGAATCTGAGAATGCCTTGAGTGCGGCGTTAATAGTGATGATCGATGTCACGTTGATCGCCGGATAGGCATAGTTGCCCTTCTGAGCGGCATCAAGCATTTTGGCGTACTGTTGTGGTGTTGCGATTGGCATCGGTTGAGAAACCCTTGAAGCAGTTTGGTGATCGGATGGGGTTGTGCAATCCGGTTTATATCGACTGCCGACAGTGACGCAAGGGCGGTCACGAATTCCAAAGACTGGCGTGCGGCTGGTGTCAAAACCAGGACGGCGGGTTTATGAATCGGACGGGTCGGACAAATCGGTTCGCACCGTCTGATTTCACAAATCTTTCACGGCACTTCCGTCTCGTCGCCGGTGAGTTGCAGGATGCTGCGAGATTCAACCGGTGGAAGTTTTTGGATTTCCAGATCATCCAGCTGGATCTCTGCCTGGCCGGTCAGGGCGAATGAGACGCGGAATTCTGAGGCGGCGGAAATCGGACGGATGAGTTCAAATGTCTGCCAGTCCTGCGTCAGCTTCAGACGCAGACCACTTTCCGGCCCAAGCTCGGAATCGAAGACCAGCACGGGACGAGGCAATGTTCCGGACGCTGCTCGTCCCTTTCGCAAGCGACCTCTCACCAGCATCACGTCACCGGATTCCACTGAAATCCCTTTTGTACTCAGGGACAACGGAGTGACTTCCGGCGTGGGGCCAGTGCGTGATTGCCAGGCCTTCAGTTGCAGGACGGTGTTATTGGTCGATGGTTCATTGACAAGATCTGCCGTGCTGAAGAACGGCGAATCTGGTGCGGCATCGCGCTGCCAGCCGTCTTCGGAGAACAGCCGCACATTTTCAAAATCTCCCGATGGCAGCAGGTTGTCGGAAATGCGACTGCTCTGGCGATTCACATAGTGCATCAGCCTCCAGTGTTGCGGCAGTGTTGTGAAGGAGAGTGCATGTGGCGATTGTGCCGGGGCACAGAGTTCCGCCATGGCATCATTCCAGCAGGCTTGCTGGACCTGTCGCAGAATCCTTAAGCAATCATGACTCTGGATTGCAGCTTCGTCAAAGTCGCGACTTGAGAGTTCATGTTCCGCCCGATCCAGCGCCTGTTTGGCCGACGAGAGCAACGCATCGGCACCGCGCGGAACGCTGTGTTCTTCCCGCAGAGCTTCCACGACCTGCAGCACTCGCACATATTTCAGGTTGGCGAGTTTTGTCGATTGCGACGCTACACGTTCGGCCATGCCATGCACACGAGCTTCAAGTCTGCGAAAGAGTTCCTGATCAGACGAAACAACAATTGCCGCACAGCGGTCAAAATCTTTGATTTGCACATGGAGTCCACCCGCTCTGACATTGCTCGGAATGTAGTGAATTCCAGTCGTGGAAATCTGATATGCGGACGCAGTTTCCGTGGCCGCGACGGTCAGTTCAATGCTGCGTTCATACATCGGGCCGGGAACGATTTGCGATGATTCGTCCCAGATCATCGGCAGGATCAACATCGCTCGGTCGGCGGTGAACACTGCCGCATCGGAGCCTGACGGAGTTTCCGAAGTCCCTGCGCTGGCTGAGATGTTTCCGCTGCCGAGCGCGGATTGAATTCCTGACGGTCGCCTGCGGCCAAACCCTGGCTCGGATGCCGCCGCTTTCTCGGATGCCAATTGCAGGCTGAGGTGACCATCGAGTCGGCCACGCGCCAGAAAAGGTTCCAGGAGTTCGATTTCCAGGCAAGCCAGTTCGATCGCGATCGCCGTTTCCTGATCACGCGGATCGTCGGGTTGCAGCGGGGCGGTTTTCCAGAACCCTATGCCTTTGCAGCCAGCTGAGATTGCGGCATAAACCTGATGCTGAATTTGCTCGGGTTCCACATAGGTCTGTTCCAGCTTCATGGCAGAACGCCATGCCTGCTGTGAAGAAGATGGTTCGATCTGAATCCACGTCCACGGAAAAGCCAGTTGTCCGCCGGATCGACGGCGGCGGAAGAGCAGATTACGGAGTTCGCCAAAACTATCGGAGCGTCCGATGACATGACGTCCAATGCCGATCAGATCGATTTCCCGCGCGGCAGCACCTTCGGCTTCGGTCAGATCTGCCAGTTGAGGTCGCTGAAAGGTCCGATCACCGCTGCGAACTTCTCGCGACCATGCCAGCAGATGTGTCAGGTCTTCGCGTGAAACACGAGTGCCCAGATACCAGCCGGAAGCGTTGGGACACAGTTGATCAAGTGGCGGAAGTGCCTGCAGCAGAATTGAAAAATCACCAGGCTCGAATTCCGGATGCGGTGGTGTGGCAAGAACGGCAAACCCCGACTCGTATAACTCGCGCGCCCGTTCGGTCGCACCGAAGTCCTGGCCCCAAACGGTATTCAGGCCCAATTGATGCAGCATCGGAATCGATTCACCATGATCCGGCGCCATCAGCAGAATGGCGGGTTCATGATTGAGCTGAATCGAATCGAGCGAGATATCGAGCGGAACATAGTTGCGACTCGTCGGCGTTATCGACTTATTTGTTTCGAAAGCATTGGCCGCCAACACGATTGTGTCGCCATCGGGCGGAATTACGGGACCGTATTCGACAGCTCCAATTTCAATGAAGTGTTCTCCTGGAACTGCATCGAGCATTACCGCCAGACCAATCACGATGACGCCCTGAGCGTTGATATCCGGCTGATGCAGTTCTGCGCGCAAGCTGCGCAACTGGGCGTCGATGGCTTGTTTCGTCGCTTTCACGGAAAGCGTTTTCGCAACATCGACATCACGCAGCGTGTCTCCGCGAATGATGGTCTGCAGCGGCTGACCGGTTCTCGGATCAATCTGTTGAGGCAGCAAAATGATCATACCGGGGCGCGCTCCGGCGGCAGAAGCGACAATGGTGATGGATGCTTCGAAATCGTTGTGGAGTCGTGAGGGAGTTCGTGGCGACTTGAATATCAGCGCTTCATGCACTCCTGCGTTACGGAGTCGATATCGATGGGCGGTCGATCCGTTATCCGGAATTTCAACACGAGTGATTTGCGTGACATTGCTGTTCTTCGGCGGCAGCCAGCTCGGCGCCTCGTCGTCAGCTTTGGATGCAACTGTGGAAAACTGCAGCAGGCAGAGAAACGAGACCAGGATGCGGATGCGCCACGAGGTGCCTGTCCTCGAAGCCGGGCACTCAGCCTCCTGCTGGTTTGTGAACGCCGTGTGCCGGTGGCGCAAGGTGTCCGAGGACCAATCGGCGGTTGATCCGGTCGTATTTTCGCGGTCGATGGTTTCTGATTCCATTTTCTTTGGCGGTAACTACTGAGTCAAGCTGACCGAACGCACCATTCGGCGAAGGCTGCCTGGCGTTAAAGTCAAAATAATCGATACTGTGTGAACTATAACGCAACCCCCGATGTTGCTTCGAGGTCAACTTTTAATGGCTTCGTTGCAAAAAAGCATCATTCGTGGTCCAAATTGCTTGAGACGGGCATTCACATTCGGCAGAATAGAAAACTTCGTCCCTCCCCACCAGTTTTTACTGGGCTCCGCTAAGTCCAGGGAACTCCCCATATGTCAATCTCCAGGCGAATTACCGATTCGGAAATAACCAGCCTTCCCGCAGAAATGCAGGAACTCTCGCGGCTAATCGATGGCTCCGGTGGTCCCGAGAAAAGGGCATTATCGGCGGCTTACGAACGAGTCGCGGAATCCATCCTGCGACGACGACGAATCCTGAATTTGGTGCAGGAAGCACTTTCCCAGTTGAGACTGGACGTGAAGTACCTGATGTTTGATCTGGAGACGACTCGCCGCGAACGCGATCAGCTGCAATCGCTGTTGGAAGAGAACGACCGCGGATTTTAGTGGTTTGAAGGCTTGGAAAAGGGGTCAGGAACCAATAGCCAAATGGCCCAAAGGGTGCT
>JBBJME010000364.1:0-6032 GCA_037719765.1 Planctomycetaceae bacterium | reverse complement strand
CACCGGGGGCCCCCCCCTCTGGGCCCACACCCCCGCTCCCCCCCCCCACGGGACTGAACGGCATCGCAAACAACACTCGCACTGTATTTCACGCAGAGCGGTTTTTCAATCTGTGTCGGGAGAAGTTCAATGAGTGTGGAACGTTTTCAGGTTGTCCTGAAACTCACCAATCTCCATGAGGACGATCGTGTGTGGTTCGGTCGCTGGCTGCGTCGGTATGCCGTTTTCCTGCGGCAGCCGGAGTGTGCGACGCTGCTGGTTTCGTAGAACAGCGTCAAACAGTTTTGTCGAACGGGGTTGGCTCGTGAAGTCCCCGCGTGGCAGCGACTTCAGGCGGTGCGTGCGGAATTGCGGCTGATGCATTACGCGCTGAGTACCGAGACAGCGTACATCGGCTGGGTGCTGCGTTTTATGAAGCACGTGGCAACGAGGAACTGCAGATCACGGTTCGCGATGGAAAAGGCGAAAAGGATCGAATCACGATGCTTCCAAACGCGGCGGTCCATTTGCTGGAGCGTCAGTTGTGAGCCGTGAAGAAGCTGCATGACAGGGATCTTGAGTCCGATACTCCGGCTTGTTGTGGGATGAGGACGAAGATGGCAGCCCCGAGCGCGACCAACATGTGCGTCCGCAGCCCGGCCGCCTTCTGCCGCTTAGCAACGATAATTCTCCTGCGATTTGACGCCGATAAGATACTATCTGCGGGATTATCGCCACCGACGGGAACATTTTCACTCCCTGCAGAAATTCTCGACAGTCCCCTTCCCTGCGCAGGGATAAAATCTAAAGTCACATGGAGCAACATTTGTGGCAGATTCCAGTCAGCTTCGGTGTCTTTGGGGAGGCTTTGCGATGAGCCTTTGCGACGAGCCTTCGAGAGTGTACGGCGTCTGGAAAGTGGTTCAGCGACAAATGAAGCTGCGAGGCATCGACAGGATGACTTAAGCGATACCGCTGGCGGGTGCCATTCCACTCACAGCAAATGCCAGACAGTCCCTGGCAGACGAAATCGAAAGATTATAGATGAACAACAAAGTGCCGGTGTTGCTGACAATTGTGATTGAAACCGGCCGCATGAGGTGGCTGGCTGGTGGCATTGGTCTGGATCAGAATGTGTTTCCCCTGCTGGCTTCACACGATGACGATCTCGCCGGATACCTTGATCTGGCTTTCGATGAACAGGTATCGTTTCTGCGCCATCGATTCTGTGGTGCGCTGCAGCGGGGTTGTGATCGACTGTGGGGAATCCATAAGAAAGCCTGCCAGTTCATCTTTCTGACTGACCAGCTCTTCCCTCACGCGCCACCGGAACTGACCGAACGCATCGCTGAGCATCTGGTTCAGTGGATGTCGAACCCGCCCGTCATCTTCTTTTCCGTCGCTGGCGGTTCATGGACGGCGCGGCCAATTGAAATCACATCCATCGCCGGTGACATTTCCGCTGCGTATTTCGACGCGCTCCAGCTCGGTCTGCCGTCCTTCCTTGATGCTGTCAGCCAGGCGGACCGATGGGAACAAGTTCCTCTGCCGAAATCTCACGGCACGTGACCTCAGGTGCGTCCGAGCATGTATTCGTGAAGAAAGTGGATCGTCACTTCCTGGTGATTGCTGTGCCAGGCGTTCAGGTCGCCGATTGAGATCAGCCCCTGCACTGTGCCGCTTTCATCCACCACTGGAAGATGTCGAATGCGGTATTGACGAAAGATGCTGCGGGCGTCTTCAATCGACGTCTCGGGCCTGCAGCAGGCGACTTCCCTGGTCATCACT
This sequence comes from Planctomycetaceae bacterium, assembly GCA_037719765.1. Classification (GTDB taxonomy): domain Bacteria; phylum Planctomycetota; class Planctomycetia; order Planctomycetales; family Planctomycetaceae; genus SXXK01. Next base: position 4,265 of record JBBJME010000364.1, on the reverse strand, counting down.
TCCGCGACCTGAACCCTCGATGGAGCTCGTTCCACTGCCACGACGCGCCGCAGGACGTCGCGTTCAGTAAAAATTCCCACCAGATTCTCGTCATCATCAATCACCAGCAGGGCACCAATGCTGTGCTCGTTCATTTTTTGAGTGGCCGACAGCACTGTTTCGTGCGGATGAGTCGCCTGCAGAGAATGTCTCTGCTTCTGGTTCAGAATATCGGTAACGCTTCCCATAATCCAGGCTCCTGTCTCGGTGAAAAGATTCTGCAACTGAGCATGACGGGACGGACAGGCGTCGGCGATGAGTGGACCGGCGAGAGACGCACATCCGCGAACGAACAATACAGTAACAAGGCCCGGACCTGTGAGCAAATAATGTAACCGGCATGTTCCGAAAATTCGGCAAGGACCGAAGTGTGATGCCGTCATTGCGCCGCGTGCCTTTGGATTTGATGCAACTTCCGATAGTTCTCATCGATAGGCCATTCGTAGTCTGTTCAATGCGTCCGAGGGATTGCGAATCATGAGTGCGACTCTCAAACCGGGACCGGTGGTACGGTCGGAAACCATTGAAGAAGCCCTGACGGCATTGCAGAGCGGTGAGAACTGCGAACTGCCCGTGCTGCCGGAAGTCGCCGCCCAATTATTGAAGTTGACCAGCGATGTCGATTGCAACATCGGCGACGTCGTGCCACTGCTCAAACGTGACCAGTCACTGACCAGCCATCTGTTGCGAATCGCAAATTCGGTGCGGTACAACACAGGAGTCACCGTTTCGTCCGTGCAACAGGCTGTGGCTCGCCTCGGACTGCTGACGGTTCGTGAAATCGTCGTCCTGATCTCATGCAAGTGCCGTGTCTTTGATGTGCCTGAGTTTGAAATGCACGTTCGCGAGTCGTTTCGGCATTCTCTGGCAACCGCCGCGTTCGCTCAGGAAATCGCGCGCGTACGCCGGATGAACGTCGAAGAAGCGTTTCTGACCGGTTTGCTGCACGACGTTGGTCGTCCTATTCTTTTTCAGGCGCTCGCCGATCGTCGACGAACGCACGGACTTGACGCCAGTGACGCCGAGGTGTTGTGCGTCGCCGGAGAGTCGTGTATTTCGTTCGCCGCAAAGCTGATTGTTCAATGGGAACTGTCGCACCGCGTGGCGGAGGCCGTGCAGTATCAACTGTCGCCGCTGGAGGCACCCGCGTGTGCGCTGCAGGCGGCATCTCTGAATCTGGCGATGTCTCTCGCATTCGGCATTCTGAATCCGAACGCAGCACCGCCATCAGTAGATCAGCCACATCCGATGCTGGAAGTACTCAACATCTATCCCGAGCAGTTTGCCACGATTCAAAAAAACAGCAACCAGATTCTGGAATGGGTAAATTCAACAACATGATTGCAGCCAGTAATCACTTTGACGTGGTCGTCATCGGGAGCGGTCCCGCAGGACAAAATGCAGCGATGGAAGCTGCCGAACGCGGTGCGCGCGTGCTGATTGTGGAACAGGAACCGCAGGTCGGGGGAGCCTGCGTGCAGTATGGCACGATCCCCAGCAAAACACTGCGTGAAACAGCTCTCACGCTGACCGCATTTCAGCGTCGCAGCGGAGATGTCTACAAAATCAGCCGCGATGCAGAACTGAGTATCAGCAGTCTGATGAAGCGACTGAATGAAGTCGTCCATGCGCATCAGGAAACAACGCGCAGATTCCTCGAACAGGCTAAAGTCGAACGTGCCTATGGCCGCGCGGCGTTTGTGTCCCCCCACGAAATCGCCATCTCCAGCGTCAAGGGCGGACGATCGCTCGTGACAGCAGAAAACATCATCGTGGCCACAGGTTCACGGCCGCGCAATCCGCCAAATGTCGCCGTGGACCACGAGAACATTCTCGACAGCGATTCCATTCTTTCCATGACATATCTGCCGCGTTCAATCATCATTCTCGGTGGCGGCGTGATTGCCTGCGAGTACGCTTCGACGTTTGCGTCACTTGGAGTCAAAGTCACGTTGCTTGACAAAGCACCGATGCCCCTGGGATTCCTCGATCCGGAACTCGTCAGTTTCTTTGTGATGCAGTTGACAGCGAACGGTGGCGAGTTTCGCGGGCACAGCGAACTGGATTCCGTCGATTGGGATAATATCAGCTCTGTCAGAGCCACCCTCAGAACCGGCGAAGTGATCAAGGCCGACAAAGCGTTTGTGGCGCTGGGCCGCGTCGCGAATCTTGAGACGCTGGCGATCGACAAAGCCGGACTGCAGGCGTCAGATCGCGGTCTGCTGATCGTGAATGAATTCTGCCAAACGAATGTTTCGCACATCTATGCCGCAGGTGACACGATCGGTCCTCCGGCACTTGCCTCAGCATCCATGGAACAGGGCCGTCGAGCCGCCTGCCATGCGCTGTCCGGAAAGATGCACACAGGACTCGGATCTCTGCCAGCGGGCATCTATACGATCCCGGAAATTGCCACGGTGGGTTTGACCGAGCAGCAGGCCATTGAAAAAGTCGGCAGTCCAATGGTGGCGCGAGTTCACTTCGATCAGATTGCACGCGCTCACATTATGGCATCGACGTCCGGCCTGTTGAAACTGGTCGCGGATGAACGCGGCGATAAGTTACTGGGTGTTCAGGTTGCCGGCGACGGCGCGACCGAACTGGTGCATCTTGGACAGATGGCGATTATCGGCAGGATGTCCGTTGATACGTTTGCCAACGCCACATTCAACTTTCCCACCATGGCCGAAGCCTACCGCATTGCTGCGTTGGAAATCATCCACGCGCGTGACTGGAAATCCGTGACCGCACCCGATGCCGACGGTCGCCATGTGTTCGGATTGCAGCCTGCCCAAAATGCATGATATACCCACGCGGTTGGCATTGGCTCGCTTTACCGCGTGCCCAGCGGGCCGCGTGAGCAGCATCCAGCTGGATCGATTCCCACGCGCGGGGCGTTGCCCACGCGGTGAAACGAATGTGCCAGCCTTAACTGCGCGCGGACTATGTCCAGACTCCTATCGCCACTGTTTCAGCTTGTTCAGATTATTAATGGCGAATGCGCACAGGATCCCGAACAAAATCATCATGCCTTTCGGATCTGGCTGCAGCATTGAAAGAATTGTGCCGTGAGGTTCCGGGAGCCAGGTAAACAATCCGTAGGGGATAAAAGGAAGATGCAGATCGCTGTTCAGACACCAGGCACCTCGCACCGCGAGGAGGGCAGATGAGACCACAGATATCTGCAGGACGATTTCTTTGATGTTCCTCCGTCGCGGCCCATACAGCTCCAGCAGGTTCTCCGTGATGTTGCCTCCGTCGAGTGGAAGACAAGGCACGAAGTTCAACACATTTCCAAAAACTCCGAAGAACAGCATCATGTGAACGCCGAAGACTTTCGGAGAGTCGTAGTCTCGCAGAAAATCCAGCGGATCCTGTGCGGTGATCAGCAATACGACGTAGACGATCGCTGCCAGTGCAAGGCCAGCCAACGGTCCGGCTGCTGAGATTCTGAGGTTTCGCCCCGGTGACATCCGTGTCGATGTGGCCAGACCAAACAGGAACACGAGAACAATTTCGGACGGAAACCCATAGCGTCTGGCCATCAGAGCGTGCCCCAGTTCGTGGACAAGCACGGAAACAAAGACGCACACGATTCCAATCAGAGTCAGCGCAATATTCTCGCCCCGCCAGGTGACCATCGCGGATGACAGCCAGAACAGCGGGTGGACACGGACCGGAACATCGAACAGGCGAAATCGCAGATCGAATTCCGTTTCATTGCCAGCACCAATCATAAGCAAATCCTTGGACGACCAGAGTTTAAGTCACAGAATCTCAGCGAATTCCCGGGGCGAAGCCGATTTTTGCCGAGCCGGCGCGAAAATCCCTGAAAATCGAACTCTGTGGTCGCTGAGTGTCGCAAAAGATACAGTGTAGAGCGCCGAAGTCGAATCCAGCCATGTGACTCAATTCATTTTCGCATTCGTGCCTGGATTGGGATCTTGATTTGACAGTCAGTCGTTCAAGGAAATCTGTTCGTTGGGCAGTTTGTTTCGAATCATTCTGGAGCTGCCGATCCTGCGTGGAGCGCTGAAGCCCGTCACACGCCTGATTGTGGGTATGATCGCCATCCCGATCTTTCGCTTTATCCTGAAGCGAGTCTTCCGCCTGCACACGCTGGATAAGGAACTCGAGAAGGATCTGGAAGAATGGTTTCGCGGGACCTTGCTGCTGCTGGCGGCGACCGCCAACATGGAGCACCTGCTCTTCTGGTGGGTGCAGAA
>JBBJME010000005.1:0-57151 GCA_037719765.1 Planctomycetaceae bacterium | reverse complement strand
CATCGCCAAACTCTATGCCCTCCATCTCGCGAAGTTCGCGCTCATCGGATAATCATTGATTTCTATGACGCGCACTTCATTTGTCGATGAACCTCAATTCTGATCCAAGGCCAATTGAATGTTGTGATTCCATTGCAAATTTTCATTGGGATTTCAATTCCCGACGGTTTCCAATAACTCGAACAGGTATCCTCACCGAAATTGCATTGAAATCAATACTCAGGGTGACTTGGTGACAACGCTGCCTGCTCCAATCACTGTATTGTCTCAACGTTTTCTCAGTCACCAATGACTGACTTGCGGTCTGCCAATTGACTGCTTAACTCCGTCCAGCTTGGAGACTCGCCCACTGAGCGACCAATCGCGGTAGTAAATCCGAGATTTGAGACTACTTGGACTCACCAAGATCATTCGATTTGCGTCAAGTGATTCCACGCAGTTTACGGATTGTTGAATTCAACACTCCGACAACAATTAACAATGGCGTTGGCAGTACAAATTTCCAGCGAAAGGATCGCAAGTGCCATGGCAAAGTCTCTAAATAGAAGTGGATCGCAGTGATGCCCTGCCCTTGGCGAGCCAAAGCCAGCACATGGGGCCGTATATGTCGTGACAAAATCCTCCAGCGATCCGCCTTTCGTGCAGGGCCTCCCGGTAACTCACCACGATCTTCTGAAGATAAAATCGCGTCGATTCCAGCACTTGTTTTCGCAAGGTCCTGAGTCACGTTTCCGACGTGTACTCGATATCCAAAAGTGTATGGACTCCTAGTATGCACGAACCCTGGCTCTGTTCCTAAACACAGGGCCAGTAATGCGTCTTCGCTGTTGATACGACCATCTGCGAATCCACCGATGCGAAGAAATGTGTCTCGCCGAATAACGAATGAGGACACGCCGTACCACCGCCATGCGTCGCCCGACTGCAGGTAATCTTCGAAGTACTCAAAACTTCTAGCCGCGTCGGAAACTGCGGTCAAGTCGCCGCTATGTTCAAAAGAATACGGTCTTCCAGTCAGGAAGCAGGGGCTGTTGTTTTGGGCGATTAAGTCAATGTACGTCGCCAATGTCCAGGGAAACCAAAGATCATCGCTATCTAAAAACGCGATGTATTCTCCTTTTGCGGCGATCACCCCCGCGTTTCTGGCGGCGCCAGGGCCAGAGTTTTCGCGCCTAAGTATCTTGACTTCTGGATATTTCGCACTGACTACTTCACAAGTTTGGTCGGTTGAGCCATCGTCGATCAGGATGATTTCGAAATTTCGGTACGTCTGTGAACGTATTGACTCCAGCGAATCACGAATGAGATTCTCCCTGTTGTAGGTCGGCATAACAATGGAGAATAGCAGGTCAGTGCTCATTGGTTTACAGGAACTTTGATCCACGTCGCTGGATACAGCCCACTTGCATCCATGCCAGGATCGCGAAACCAGGAATCAGGAACGATGACTACCTTTTCTGCTTTCGTAGAAAGCCAGGCAGCCCACCAGGAGAAGGTGCTGTTCGGAATGATGAAGTGTGTGCAAAGCGACATCAGTTGTAAGTGTCCGCCATCCTTATAACCAACGTGTTCATTGCCAACGTAAGTCGCGTTTGGAACGAACGATAATTCCGTCCGACACCATTCGAGGTCATCCGAGAAAATGAAATAGCGATTGCATTGCGTTTGGGATTCCAGTTGCTCAATAGCTGCTCGGTAGTAGTTCACGCCAACGAAGCCCAGCAGACTATTGCTCGCGTTGTGCGTTACGTAGTCTGTCCTTCTGACATGCAAGCAAACTGAATTTTCGATTTGAATTTGTCGCATGAGATCAGTCGAGACGGCTGGAATAGAGTATCGGAACTGCAGGTCTTGTCGGATGTCAGATTCCACATCGGAAAAATATCGAATTGATTGCCAGAGACCGGAGTAATAGCCGCCACCTTCTGAGTTGCAGATTGCCTGATTGAATCCAAACTGAGCCTCGATCGTCTGCCGAGCCGGCCGAGTGATTCCAGCAGCTTTGAGGATACCACGAATTGGCCGCGGCAATCCGTCTGCAGAATATCTGATAACGGATCCTAAAGGGGCGAACGCGATCTCTGCTTTGAATATGTCCAGAGAATACTTTCGATTGACTGCATGGATGCCGGGTCGATTGTCCTCCATTAACCGAGTGTCAGCTAGCAATTCTGTATGATTTCTAAGCGCAAGACTTCTACCGAAACAGTACTGAAAAAGCTGATTGCCCAATCCGCCAAGAAGTTTAACTACTATCATCGCTTCCTGCTCGAATGGTCAATAAGTATTCTCGGTGCGAAAAATGAAGTTGTGGGTCTTTGGTAAGAGTTGACCCTTGGCCCAAGCCTTTAAGTCTTCTCTGGAGACTATCCCCGTTTCGCAACCTGCTTTCTGAGCTGAGTAGCCATGTTTCCAAAATAGTTCAAACACCTCTTCGAGGTCCGGGTTCAAATCGGTCCCGGCCGGTTGGTGCTCATCGATACAGACTTCGATGAACCAGATTGGTCGGGGGTGGCGACCAAGCTGTCGAATCGCACCTTTAATGACATTTAATTCGAAACCCTCAACGTCAATAAGAATCAATATTTGTCGGTTTGCAAATCTATCGCTCAGCACGTTGTCCAGTGTCGAAACTGGGACCAATTCATAGGTTTCTCGGTTTGCACCTGCCCACCCGGGCACTAGCGAAGCAGCCGTTCCACCACCGTAAATTTTCTGCAAACTCTCTCTATCGCCCAAGCCAATCGGTAAGACCTCAACATCAAGCCAATTGTTGTTGGCTATATTCTGTTTAAGTAATTGAATGTTGCGATCGAGCGGCTCTACCGCAACAACCGACTTGCCAAGAGCCCGTGCGATACAAACGTAGTAACCTATGTTTGCACCCACATTCACCAAAATATCGCAACTTTGTAGCAAATCTGAAATTTGCTTCGTTTCGTCTGGCTCGAAAGTGCCATTCTGCATTGCTGCAGATCCCAGTAACTGAAATCCAGCGGGATGCGTCGCTGGGGGCTTCATCAGCAGTCGCTTTGTGTAGAACTGTTTTATGGCGGAGTGCAGCGATGGAAAATTGCGAAGGAAATTCGATACGAATACATTCAATTTCAAGATTGTAGCTCCGCTGTGTCAGCGCGTTCGAACAGCAGATCGGCTTGCACCAGTCGTCGGCCGACAATAGGCCCGTGACCGATCGACGTTAAACGAAATCCTCGAACATTTAGAAATTCAACAATCTCATGGAACAGACATTGTTCCTCGTAGATTGCCTGAAATGAAACCTCAAGCAGGATGGCTTTCGCGGTGCGGAGTGCATTGTTCGCGCCTTGCAGCGCGGTGAGCTCGTAACCCTGGATATCCATCTTTATTAAATCAGGTTGCGGCGTTCTTCGATGTGCCATCAAGTTGTCTATGGAATCCAACTGAACTTCAATCGTGTCAACCTCGGCTAAGTCGTAGTGGGAAGAGCGAAGCTTTGACAGCGGTAGAACACTGGATGCGTCAGTTGATGAGGTTATTCGGATATCGATGCAGCCTGATGAGTCTCCCAACGCAAGCTCGTGAAGTGTAACGCCGCTAACATTTGCAACAGCTTTCTTGAATTCTGTTATGTGGAACGGCAGAGGCTCAAAGGCATGGACTTCGCAGTTCGGCAGAATGCACTTTGCCAGTAGGGTCCATGTTCCAACATTTGCACCAACATCGAAAACTACATTTATGTCTCGATCCCTAATCAATTCGAGCGACTCAAGCGAGTCAATGTGCCCCAAGGTCAAGTGGGAAGCAACTGTTCGACGCAACTTTCGGAGTCGGCGTCGATTGCTCGCCCATTCGCCCAGTCTCTCCAGCAGCAACAGGGGATCGTACAATAGCTGTTTTCGCATTAATCTTAAGACCCTGTTGGGTCCACATTTCTCGTGACTAAGGTTGCATTACTCCGAGCGATTGCGTCTCGAAATAATTGGAATGCGCGTTCAGATGAGAACTGTTCCTCCCCGACGCAAATTGACCGCTTCGTGACATTGTTTCGAACTTCTGCGGCTTGGATTTCCAGTAGAGCCTCCCGAAATCGACTTTCGCCATTGTCGTCCACAACGACAGCAACTCCTTCATGCTGTCGAGCCCATTTGATTGACGAAGCGTACTTTGGGCCCCAAATCAACAACGGAAGTCCGGTTGCTGTGTAGTCTGCTAGTTTACTGGGGAAATTGGTTTCCATTCCAATGCGGTCGGCTTCGTCGAAGCTTTGGGGGGAAAACAAGACATCCACCTTTTCCCTTAACGTTTGTATTAATAGATTCGAAGGTAAATTGCCTTCGTAGGAAACATGTTTACCAATCGCGAACGGTGGTGAATCAGGACCGAAAATACACAATTGCAACTGCATTTCCGCACACATTACTGCAAGCTTTTCAGTCAACTCGCGATAGCCACTGTTATGCAATCCGCCGGCGTAGCCAATTCTTATGACTCCATTGGGATCAATTGTCTTGGGACTGCTGTAGACGGGATTATCTCGGTCGCGACTAGGCAGTAGCGTCACGGCTTGCCTAGCCGTCCGATGTCCATAGAATTCCGTCATAAAAGATGACACGCAAAACACTTCCGCCGCCAGTTGGAATGCTTGGATGAAAACGCTGACGGCCTTGTCCTTTATTCCACGGGGTAGATCTACAGTGTATTCGAACGCATCGTGGACGATCAAGAAGAACGGCAAGTCATGGCGTTTGGCATATCGAAAAGCGGTATGCCACGCGTAGCCGTGCGCGACCGAAACGACGATTTGCGGATCAAAATCCTGGACCGCTCTAGCCAGTGAGCTCGTAAAATAAGACCCTGCCCACTTGGAAATTCCCGCCGCTTTCGAAAAGCGAGTCCGCGAAAGGCGCTGCTGAAACGACGCCAGCAGCGTCCCGCCAATGTGGGCTCCAGTCTCGCCGATAAGCTGTTTGCCAGATGCCTTTTGTCCGCCGTTAGGCGTAACAACACACAACTGTGATGGAGTTATCAACTTTAAGAGGCGGTACATTAACGATGAGCCAGCTCCTGAATCTTGAGGCCGCACCTCGGAATAGTACAGCGTACGAGGAAACGAGGCTACTTTTGTAATAGGCCGAGAGTTCACTTTTTATGAGGCCAATTTATTAAATAACTGCTTGTATGAGGCTCCCTGCCTGTGCAGTCCGTACTCGTCGCATGCAACTTCACGGCATTTACGCGACATTTCGGTGAGCAGGTCAGGCTGTACGATCGCGTCACGCAGCGCTGCGGCGAAATCGCTTGTCGATTCGGGTGGACATAGCCACCCAGTTGAGCCTGGGCGCACCATATCTCGAACGCCACCAACATCGAAAGAAATACACGGAACACCACACCCAAGTGCTTCTTGAATAACCACTGGTAAATTGTCTGCTCTGGTTGGAAATGCGAGAACATCACAGGCAGAGAAGACTTCGGATTTTTCCCGATCATCTGTCAGGAAACCCAAGTAACGACACTCCACCGACAACGACTCTCTTAAGGAGTCAGACGCATTTCCCATGACTAACAGCATCATCGAACGGCGATTTTGTTCGTTGAGCAACTTAAGAGAATCAAGCAGCAAGTCAGCTCCTTTGCGACGATCACTAATATCTGACGCACAATAAAGAATGAGGGTTTTGTCACTCGGTAAACCCAGCTTTTGCCGGACCATTGCTTTGTCCTGCGGATGGTAGACCTCCGTGTTGATTCCGTTCGGAATTCTGTGTAGCGGCAAGTCACCTAAAAGGCTCTGCTTCACCAAGTCTTCCATCCAACTGCTAATTGCTATCACGTGGATGTCTGGCCGGTCAAAGACCTTCTTTTTTTTCTTCCAATTGAACGCGGTGCTGTCACGCTGAATTCCTGGATACGTCTCAGGATAAGGGCATGTCCCGCAGCCTGTTTTCCAGCGTTCGCAATCCATGCTGTAGACACAGTGCCCGGTGAAGTGCCACATGTCATGCAGCGTCAACACAACTGGCTTGATTTGTGCCATCTTGCCTACGGCAAGGTAATTGAAGTAGCCCCCGTGCAGCACATGAAGATTGATGACATCGGCGTTCCGGAAATACTCCTGCTGAAGCAGCTTGTAAGACGCCGTTCCCGAAATTCCGTCCCATCCCAGTCGAAAGGTTATGGCGTTTAAAACTCGATCAGCTAACGCATTTCCCGCAGGAATCTGATGAACCTTTGGGTTGTTAACTAAAGTTCGATGTTTCACTGCAACGTGTGAATCGACGCCCACCGAAGTTAACGCCGTGTGCAGTGACATTGCTGCATTAGCGGCGCCGCCGCCCGAGTCTGTTGAATTGACAATAAGAGATCTAATTGGAATCAGCCGATATTTCGGACATCTTTTGGACAATTATTGCAGAGGGCTTACCTGCGATTAAGTCGTCCAATGAAAATAATTTGTCTGTCGCACCGTGGTCGTCAAGAAAAGACTTAATCTTCCCACCGGATGTATAGTCGATAGCAAGAAACGGAACGCTCATGTGGTACGCAAACAAGACGGAATGAAATCGCATTGCGACAGTAAACCGTGCTTTCGCCATCGCCGTAAGTATTTCCAGTGGCGACATCGGGAGGCGGGCAAATGTGACTAGATGAGCCAAGCTTGGGTCATACTGCTGAAATTGACGAACTAACCGCCGATTGAGGACACGGTCATCGCAACCAATCGTGAAGGTATGCATGGCGAAAAGACGTACTCGGTAACCATTCTGGGAAAGCCACTTGATTAGTTCGAATTGCGCATCCTCGACGTGTTGCATTCTTGCCTTGACTTCGTCTTCTTTCAGATCTCCGGTGTACTCTCCCGTTAGCTCTCGAAGAAAAAAAGCGACGTCGAAATCACCATCCAGATCCGTACATGATTTATTAAAGGTTCGAGCGGCATCGCGATTCGCGAGAACGAATCCAGTTGCGGGATCGGGGACGACTTCTGCCTGAATATTGAATTCTGATTGGCTGCGTTCTGCGGACTTGGAGTCGCGTAATTTGACACTACCTGACAGTCGGAGCATCTCAGAAACTGCTTCCGTAAATCGCGTTCCTTCCAGCGGGCCGATCCCACAGCCAGCAATGCGATTTAAGCCGCCGCGATTCGTGTTCTCGATCATCGCGTAGAGCATATGATTGAGTGCTTCAAGCGACATCAGCGGCCCGCCGCCAACGACAACTTCGTCACACTGCTTGCAGCAGCCCTCAAATTCCTTCGAATAGGTCTCAACATAACCGACCCCATCAAGCGATAGTTCGCGAATGGTGTATCTTGTTACGAATGGGTGTAAGCTACTGACTGTGATCTTTTGCGGTGGCGAACTTCGACTTTGAAGCTCTTTCACAATTTCCCACAAGATCGCCTTGTCCCCGACCGTTTCAGTCCCGTACCAACCAACAATCAACACATTGCGAGACCGCAGTTCTTCCGTTTGCTGTACAGCGGTTGGCATTCGGCTTGCTTTCTGGGTTAGCCTTTGTAGATCGTATTTGCGATGGCGACGGCGAGATTCAAGATAGAAATCTGTCTTTTCTCGCAGGGTCGGTGCCACGTGGTAGTCGTGGATGCAGTCATCGCAATGAATTTTCTTGATTTCTTCCCGAACATGAAGGTTCTTGAAGTACATGCTGGTCGCAGTACCTGCCTTTAGAATGTTGCCAAGAATTGGCGACTTTGGCGAACAGTACAGCATCTCACCCCGCGACGTGAGAATGACGTTGCCAGAGTGGTAGGGGCAGCCTGTCGATCGAGACTTGCCTTCCGCAATCATCCCTCTGATACTTCGGTACGTCTTTTTGAAGTTTGGATGGGTTTCGTACGCGTGTTCGGCTCGAAAAAAGAAGAGTCCTAAATTGTACGCGAGACGTTCATCAAAGTTTCGAATTGCATCGGTTTGGGGATCGTTGTACAGCCGATTGATAAATTCTGCGACGCGAAATCGGCCGTACCATCCCCGCTCTATCGCATAGTCCAGCATTTCATCGGCATAGGCTGCGTTTGATTTCGTGAACGTACATCCAAAGGAAACTGCGACTCCTGCACGTTCAAAGGTCTCAAAGCATTCAACCGCAGAATCGAAATTTCCAACTTTGCCTCGATTCTTGTCATGAATCTCACCGACGCCATCCAGCGAGATCATGGCACTAAATCCTTTTCCCGCGGAGCGACATACTTCAACGGAGTTCATTACATTTTCAATGACCTGTTTTTTTTTGATGGCATTGGTAATGGTTGAGCAATGTGCAAGCTTGGGCAGGGTGTCACATGCCGCACGGTACAACTCAGGTAAGTCGTTTCGCAACGTTGGCTCTCCGCCCGTCACGCCCAGATCGATAACTTCGCTGAAAAGTGGATCAGAGAGCATGGTGCGAAATTCATCGGGAGTGACTTCGTGGTCCTTCTTCTTCTCCCAAATCAGACACATCTGACATTTCGAGTTGCAAATGTCGTTCGCCATGAAGCTGATCGCCCGCGGCTTCATGGGGAACCAACGGTTTAACGTGCTGCTACGTAGATCCTGCCAGCCCAGCGACCAAAGCTTACTAACGGTACGAACCGTATTCACGGCAGCAACTGGCAGGCGTGACCTAATCTGCGAGCGTAAGTTCAATTCAAATTTTCCTTCTTGCGATCCACGTCAGATTGGCTGGACTGCGATCCGACTCTGGAAGCAATCGATCTCCGGCATAACCAAGAATATTCATACTTCCGACCAACGGCGCTAGCCAGAATGCGCGTGTTGAACTGAAGGATTGAGATTTTCCATCTTTCTTTTTACTCAACACCCAGTCCATCGCAATCATGAAGGCTGCACAAGAATACACGCCTCCACTGCCGCTTAGTTCGACGACTTCAAAACCATGCTTAGCAAGTAATTGTCGCACGCCAAGGTCCGTGTATCGCCGAAAATCGTATGGTTCCAAGTGAACTGGGCTAATGTGTGGGACCGAGCCAATGAACAGACCATTGGGCTTTAAGACTCGATGAACTTCTTGAAACGACTGATCTGGACAATTGACATGTTCCAGCACCTGATTCATCAAGACGACATCTGCTGTTGAATCGTCAACAGGTAGTTTTTCCGCTGTACCGACGGAACGTTCTATGCACGGATCTTCGAACGAATCAACAAGTACCTCATCGTAGTCAACAGCAATATATCGCTCCGCCTTGTCTTTGACTGACTCGAAGTATGGCAGTTGACCAGCCCCAACGTCAACAAACACTGATTTACCGTCTGGGAATTTTGCGGCGGCCTGCCTCATGAACTTCCTCAACTGGCGTAGGTTCGACCAGTTAAATGAGAAAACGGTATTACGAGGGTGCCGTCCCAGAACTAAGTGGGCAAAACGATTAGCGATCCCGGAAAAGAAATATGCAAGCACTTTCATGAAGTGGATTTCTTTTCGACTGAAATGGTAATTTCCAATGTTCGGTTGACACTGATCACGTTGGAACAATTAGAAATTTTCAGCCCACCTGTTAAACGTAGTTCGGTTCACTTGACGTTGAACCCTGGCAGGAATCCCGACAACGATGGAGCCAGCAGGCACATCTTTGTTAACCAAACTACATGCTCCGACGACCGCATCATCACCGATTGTGACTCCACCCAGTATTGTCACGTTTAGTCCGCACCAAACTCGTGAACCGATTGTTACGGAACCGCCGATAGATTCCATGTTGTCGGGATTATGACCAGCAGTGTTTATTGTGAGTCCGCCAGCAGCAAGAAAATCGTCACCAATTTCGATCTGGTGGTAGTTCCAGATCCGACAGAAACTGCCAAAGCCACAACCTTTCCCGAATCTCAAGTTTCCTCGAAAACGCAGAAAGAAGTCGTTGCCGATCGCAAACGGTGATTCATGTTCTACCTGCATGAATCGCAAGTAGAGCGATCGCAGAAATCTAGGCCGGTAATGATAGAAGAGTGCATACTCAATCATTGCAAATCGTCGCAGGATACACTCCAGCACGACAAACAACACATGACCACAAAATCGAATTGGTCTTCGAAAATTCACAATACGGCCGTCACTTCCGCTTCGTTGCGTAGATGCAAAGCCCAGCCGCATGACCAGAGGCAGCTAATATAAATCTGAGCGGTAGTAAGCAAAAATCAACTGCGTTGTCCACAAAGCCCCGGAGGTTAAGGCGAATGAAAGGGCGGGCGACTTCCTGAATCGAGGTGTCTGGTAGGTTTGGCCAATAGATTGGGTCTCCAAGTCGGTATGTGTGCGTAATAAGAGACTTCATATCCAACGGCGCCATCATACGTTCAAGATTCTTAATCGAAAAGCCGTGAAGATGACGGGGGGGATCAACCGCAAAGGGGCGTTTCAAAAGTAGCGACAGTCGCGATACATCTTTGAAACGCCCTTTGTAGAGATCCGTGTACCATTTGCGCGTACCCGGTCGTACCAGCATCTCTATCCCGCGATTGTTGTCCGTCTCCAGAATCAAGACCCCTCCCTCCGCCAACAAGGTGCATGCGGCGTTCAAGAGTGTGCGAGGATCCACGTAGTGTTCAATGACATGCCTCAGGAAGACAATGTCGTATTTCCTCTCCGATTTAGCAGCAAATTCTTCAGAGGTCCCAAGGCAGACGGCGTCCAAATTATGGTGCTGCGTGGCAAAATCGACCGAACACTTATCTAGGTCTACCAGGGTCGAGTGCATCCCCTGTTCTTTGGCAGCCTGTGCGTAGTAACCAAGCCCACCACCAAGGTCTAGAAATGTGGCGTGTTCGTTGAAGGATCCGCAGCGTTGCAATTGCTTGACGTATCCCACCATCGACTGTCTGGCCAGTTGCATCTGCTTTTCACTGAATTTATTCGCCTTGTCGGCGTATAGCCCGTTGTAGTAGGCCGTGATTTGATTGTTTGATGGCATCGGGTGTACAAAAGTATGCTTGCAGGACTGACACCGGACAATGTTTCCATGAGAGTCGAGGTCTCGCGACTCAAACAATATCGAATGCGCATCACTGCTGCACACGACACATTTTGGGTTGCTACTCATGTTTGCACCTTGATTGGAACATGGGCGACTGAGTCCCATTTGCAGGCGGCCAATACGCATCCCGTACCACCACCTTGAAACATTGCCAGTTTGCTGCCATTGTCAACCACAGTGAATTCGCAGACTCGTTCAAGACGGTCAAAGACTTCACCTTGAAACGTATGAAGCGACACGATGAAAGAGTAATTTCCCGGTGCAATTAGCACTTCAGGGATTGACACCAACAGTTGGCGAAAATTGCCGTTGTTGATTTCTTCAACAAATTGATAATCGGTGAAGACTCGTCTGTTCGCACTGTCCTGCAAGCACACGCTGATAGCTAGACCTCGGGGCAAGCTGGCAATAGCGTCGAATCCGACTGTAAGGGAGATCTGGTCATCGTGTGCGAATGACGCTGCTATTTGACCGGCCGCATTTCTTGTCGTGACGTTTGTAAACCAGACAAGGGCGTTTTCACCGGCATCTGATCTGGCTCGATTCACAATTTCCGAATCCCCTATGTCGTCTCCAAGGTACTGGTCAATAATCTGTCCTGTTGGGCCCTCCGAGATGAGACGCCCGGACTTCATATAGATGCACTTTGAGCACAGGTCACTGATCGCTCCCATTTGATGACTCACGAACAAAACAGTTCTGCCACTTTCTGCAACAGACCCCATCTTTCCGATGCATTTTTTTTGAAACTGAATGTCTCCCACTGCCAGCACTTCATCGACCACCAGAATTTCGGGTTCCAGATGTGCGGCAACAGCAAATGCAAGACGCACATACATTCCCGAGCTATAGCGTTTGACAGGTGTGTCCAGGAAGGACTCAACTTCCGCGAAGTCCACAATCTCATCGAACTTAGAACGGATCTCATTTCGCCCCATCCCGAGGATTGCACCGTTTAGAAAGATATTCTCTCGTCCAGTTAATTCAGGATGAAATCCGGTGCCAACCTCAAGCAAGCTTGCGACACGCCCGCGAAGAGTAACCCTGCCTCGCGTTGGTTCGGTAATTCGACTCAGCACTTTCAGTAACGTGCTCTTGCCAGCTCCATTTCGACCAATGATTCCAACGACATCGCCCGGATAGATGTCGAATGAGACATCATCAATCGCCCAAAATTCTTCTACCCGGTCGCCGTGCACCATCTGCTGCCCCTTCAGCATGCTCAAGGCATTTCGTCCAAATCGCTTCAGCGACTCTCCGACGACGTCTCGCAACGCAACGTAGCTCTCATTTCGCTTGGTTTGGTGACCAAGCAGATACGACTTTCCAAGGTTTCGAACTTCAATTATTGGAGAGGCTGACATTGTGTTTCAGTTGGTGATCTGGCTGAGAACCAAAAGTTTTGAGGAAAGTCTGAAGGTTCAAATCAGATCAGCGAAGCGTTTTTCCATCTTGCGAAATTGTCGGACACCAAACCAGAGTAAGAAGCTTGTCGTTGCTATGCAGGCCAACATTCCAGGCCAGTAGAAATCGGCCTGGCCGAGGATGCACCACCGAAATCCGTCAATGATACCAACGACCGGGTTAAGGGAATAAAGGAGCCTCCATTTTTCCGGAATGACGCTACTACTGAACCCCACTGGCGAAACATAAAGACCAAACTGCACGACAAATGGAATAATGTACCGAAAATCGCGATACTTCACGTTTAGTGACGCTATCCAAAGACTGGGTCCAAGACTCGATAGAAATGCGAGCAACACAAAGGCGGGTAACAGAAGAACCTCCGGGCCGGGCACGAACTGATACCAGCACAACATCAGGACCAGAATCGAAAAGCTGATCAGGAAGTCGACAAACGCTACGACAACAGTCGCGGTAGGGACAATCAGACGAGGAAAGTAGACTTTGCTGATCAGATTTGCGTTGGCGACCAAGCTATTGGATGCTTCGGATAGTGCCGTCGAAAAGAAGGTCCAGGGAAGCATTCCCGCAAACACCAGCAGCGTGTATGGCGCGTTGCCGTCCGTTGGCAGTTTAGCCACTCTGCCGAAAACAATCGTGAAGACGACCATCGTCAGGAAAGGGCGAATGAGCGCCCAAGCAACTCCGATTACAGTCTGCTTGTAGCGAACTGACACATCACGCCACGCCAGAACCTGAAACAACTCACGATACCGCCAAAGGTCTCGCCAGTAGTTGGCTTCTGTATGATTCGCCTCAAGTACTAATTCGTAATTATTCAAATTCGCTCGCAGTATCAAACTTTGAATTCAGCATAAGCATCCCGGCGTTTCCAAGCATTCACAATTTGTTCGATCGTCTCTTCAAGCGAGATCGATATGTTCCAGCCTGGATAATGTCTCCGCATTTTGGAAAGGTCACTGTAGTAGCAGATGTGGTCGCCAATGCGGTTTTCGTCGAGATAGCTGTAGACGTGTTTTTCCCCGGTGAATTGACTGGTAATTTCGAACGCTTCCAGAATCGAACAGCTATTCGCCTTACCTCCACCAATGTTATAGACCTCAGCGATTCGCGGTGTTTCAATAAAGGCGTGAATAAAGCGAGCCACATCTTCGCTGTGGATGTTGTCGCGCACCTGTTTGCCTTTGTAGCCGAAGACTTTGTATTCGCGACCTTCTAAGTTGCACTTTACAAGAAAGCTGAGAAAACCATGCAGTTCTACGCCTGAGTGATTCGGGCCTGTCAAACAACCGCCGCGCAGGCAGCATGTTGGAATGTTGAAGTAACGACCGTATTCCTGCACCATGACATCAGCCGCAACTTTGGATGCACCGAAAAGCGAATGCTTGGATTGGTCGATGGAGAATGTTTCTGGGATGCCGCAGGCATATTCATTGTCATTGTAGTCCCATCGAGTGTCGAGTTCTTTTAACTCGATTGTGTTGGGGCGGTCACCATAGACCTTGTTTGTCGACATATGGACAAATGGTGATTCAGGACATGACTGACGAACGGCTTCCAACAGGTTAAGCGTGCCGACGGCATTCGTATCAAAATCGTCGAATGGGATAGCGGCCGCGCGGTCGTGACTAGGCTGTGCGGCCGTATGGACAATCGCATCCGGCTTGAGTGACTTCAGGAGTTCCAGAACGCCAGTTCGATTACGAATATCAACTTCGTGATGCTGGAACCCAGAAATCGCATCAGCCAATCGATTCTGATTCCAGCGAGTATCCCCTTGCGGCCCAAAGAAGACCGCTCGCTGATTGTTGTCGATACCGTGGATCTTCCAGCCAAGGGCAGAAAAATGCAGACAAACTTCTGAACCAATCAGGCCAGACGAACCAGTGACAAGCAGTGTTTTCATCATTCTTCGGATAGGAGGTGTGTATAGAGTTGCGAGTGGCTAGAGATGAGAAGCGCGGGAATGAAGTTTTCAGTCGTCAGTGGGCATTTGACGGAAAGGTGCTTGGTTCTTGGTTCGAATTAAAGTGTTCTTAGTTCTTGGTTCTTAGTGCTCAGTATACAGAAATCACAGAGTCGTCATTGGGCGGGGATTGTAGAGTTGGCAGGAGTCCGCATTACTGATTACTGCCAACTCTGTTCCCCTCAATACTCATCGTCCGTTTCCGGTTGGATGTCGCGTAGCACGAATTCCAGCCAGACCTTGATTGCCTGCTCGTCTGCATTCAACGAGGACAGTGCGTTGGCAACGGCCCCGACTGCGACTTTGTGTTCCGGAAATACCAGCAACAGCCGCAAAATATCGGCCTCGTCCGTTAAACCTTTGGGAGTGCCTGGGCGGGCAGACATGCTGACCACTTTCATCCCCAGTAATTCAGGAGGTGCCACCACAGAGACCTGTTGAACCGTCCGGCAATCGGGGATCGCTGTCACCTGTCGAACGTCAACGAGATGTCGATTCCGAGGTGTGGCGACCTGATAGATCCGATATCCCACGCCGTTGGCAACGCATGAGACGCGGACAGGAACGTGAAATTTTTGATTCAGGTGCTCGCGAAGTTCCTCAGCGAAAGACTCTGCGCAAGTGCATAGCAAATAGACATCCTGTGTCATCCGAGGAGTATCGACATAGGTCTTTACTGCCTGAGCACCAAAGACTGCCACGTCCGAGCGGCCCTTGATGTAGTCCAGCACCGCAGTATGGATTGCCGCTAACGGCAGGCGCTCATCCATCGCAAATTCACGGAATACTATCGGTGATTCAGGAAACATGGGGTGTAGTAGTCAGTTGGCAGTTTTCAGGGGAACGCGAAAGGCAGGGTTGAGTGTTCTTGGTTCTTGGTGCGTTGTGAATCTTCAAGCAAAGTACGAAGAACAAAGCACCAGGAACTTTTGTTAACGTTCCCTCAAGTATTTGATGACGCCGCCGATCATTGCGTGCGTTTTGCTGGCGAGTTGATGCGTGTCGTCGAACTGTTGTTGCGTGATGTACTGCTGGTCCAGCGCGACATACAGTTGACTCTTGACTTCAGTACACGACCGTTGGGCATAACGAAGCATCGGAAAAAGGGGTCAGGAACCAATAGCCAAATGGCCCAGCGGGTGTTACACACTATTGGATCCAGACCCCTTTTTCCTTTGTGTGCATCACTGATCCGGCCGCTCGCTGGATTTGATCCTTAAGTCCAAAGTCACGAGAAAACACTTCTTGTCTGGTCATCGAGTAGACTTGTCGAGCAAGATCCCTCGCCAACTGCCAGCTCTCAATATCCTCAAACCGCTCGATTTTCATGGGGCGGTGTGGGTTGGGGTGCTTGGTGCTTGGTGCCGACTGCAAAGGGCGACGGTGTTTGGTGCGAGTTGCGAGTCGGTCGCAAATGGGATCACTCGCATCTCGTTTCAAGCCACTCGTTTCTCGCTTCTGCTACTCAACTTTCCTGCCGCGTTGCTTTTTAATTTCGGCCACGATCTCAGCGACCGTCGGGTTCCCAATGATGTTATCTCTTTCCTGCGTATAGTCTCCCGAACCAACGGTGAATTGATTAATGAATCGAGCTGTATTTACCGGACCCAATTCTCGGCTCAGAAGTGCCACTGCCGTGGCGTTAATCTGTGCTACGGAGGCCGTTTCGATTGTCATGAATATCGGTCCTTCACAAGGTCCAGAGGAGAGACCACTTTGACTTTTAGATCCTGCTGTCCCAGAGCTCTTTTGACAAGACGATCGTCGCAGCTGCAAAAATAGTCCACATGACCGACCTCGGCAGAGGCAATGTGCAATGCATCGAAAGCCTTAAAGGCACGTGTTTCGAAAATCGGTGCAACGACAAATGAAGTGCGCGTGCCAACATTGATCGCCATGAATGCGATTCATCCTGAAAGGATGGCAGAAATTAGCCGGTGGTCGCCGACAGGCGCACCACCGGTAAAGAAGGAATGGTGCCACGCATCCTGAAGGGATGCCAGAAACCCGAATCTGGCACCCTTATCAGGGTGCGAACCAAATTTTTTGCAACGTACCGGTGGTGCGCTCCGCTTACCACCGGCTGATTTCTCGAACCGCTTCGCGGTAAAGCACACAAATCACAATTACGTCCAACATAACCAATCTGGCCGTCGACAGCACTCACGCACAGATTTGTCGTTTAACCCGAAAATGCAGGGCGTTCGTGGGTACTACTACAAACTGGCGACTGACTACTGACCCCTTTTCCAAGCCACCTCGGCGCGGACTTCGTTCCTGTCGGTGCCACGTTCCGCAAGTGCGTCATCGATAATTGAGGGCTTTTCGATGTTGCCTCAGTGCCACTACCGTAGCCTTGAACCTGAGGAGGAGGCAACGGTCCCTGTTCTTGTTCATGCAGATTCTGCAGGACCGGAGAGACTGGTTGGCTTGCATGGATTGCGGCGGCTGTGCCGCCATTGAGTGTAGGTAATTGACAGAGGTCGCTTCTGCCACTCGCCGCATTCCGCTCGATTCACCTCCGAATTCTCACGAATTCGCCTGCTAACAGCAGTAAATGCAGTTTCTAACCATAAAGGAACACGGAGGCGGCGAATGATCAGAAGCAAATGACTCACGCCTCACTCACACAGGAAATGGTTTTTCGTTCAGGGCACAGTCGATGAATCGAAGGATCTCTTCGGTGCCGCCTTCCCAGACCTGACCTGCAAGGGATTGGATCCTCGCAATGTCGCAATTGGGATGGACGGTGCGGATGAGATTTTCCAGATCCCCTGCATCGTATTTTCGTTTACTCGGCTTCCTGGCTGGTGAAATCAGCGCCGCATATTTGGCTACGATTGCCGCTTCCGCTGTTGGGTATCGGGCACCTGTTGCCGCATCAATCAGAACATGTTCTTTGAGAATTGTCTCCTGAAACGGTCCCCACGGCAGCATTAAATCGATGACCGGAACCTTATTTCCGTCGCGATCAAGCTCGCCCGGATCGTAAAAACGTACTACGGGTTCAAACTCTTCTTTTTCCAGTGTGGGCCAGCGGCTGCTGATGGCCTTGATGGCTTTCTTCTTCTGATTGTGCGGTACCATCACGTCCACATCCTGTGTCGCTCGGGGCATTGGCAGGTAGCCAACGTAACCATGCAGCCCCATCAGGCACCAGTTCCGGACGCCAGCCGCCCGCAGACAATCCATCACTTCCATTGGCGTGATATCTATGGAATGCTTCCTCCATGTGGAACGATAGTCAGTCGTCAGCCGCGTGCTGATACGAATTCCATACTCAAGACCGCACGGACTCGTTGGGTCACCTGCGTCGAGGCCTCGCAGATCGTATCGCGCCAGAGCTGCGTTTCGGGCGGCAATGTATTCGGCACTTGTTGTGTCGGTGGGAAGGGACATTTGGGGAGAGATTATTCAGTTGGCAGTATTCAGTTGGCAGTCGGCGTCCGGGCAGCGACTGAGAACTGGTTACTGACGACTCAACTTCCTTCTTCGTCGAGTTTGGCAAAGAGTTCGGACGTTTCCACCAGCCATTCCGACAATGAGTTCGCACAAGCGGTGTTGAGTGTCCCGAATCTGAACCACGTCCTGCCAGGTGGCTGTGCCAGGTGCCGGGGTCGACAGGATTCGAGACGCCAGTATGTCGCCCAAATCTGACAGTCGCTGATGCCATGTCGTGGGAGTGGCCGTACTCATTGCATTCGTATCCTTTCCCGGTCCCTGAGATAAAAGTTTAGTGACAACTCAGGATTCTATCGGATTCCGCGCCTGTGGGTGCACTGAACTGAGGAGTGTCATCGGTCACTGAGGGCTTCTTGCGGTGAGCTCTGTGTTACTCCAGTGGCCCGATCTTGACAGAAAAGTCACGACGAGATCATAAGGTGGACGTGGAAGTTTTGTGCTGCGCAAAACGGACGCAGTCGTCTTTCCAATCGCAGTTTTTTAACCGCGGATGGTACGGATGATACGGATGAGTTACAGTGTGTTGATCTGTGAAATCCGCGAAATCCATGGTTAAGAACTCTTTCACGCTCTTCCCTGGGTTGCGGGCGAAGCCCGCGCTGGGTCTTCCGTGGTGGAAGTTGCGAGTTGTTTTGGTTCCCTCGGTTCTCAGCGGCACGAGTTGAGATATGAACCAGAATCGCTGAAAAAGAATGCGAGGACCAGTCATCTCACTCCAAAGACTGCTGAGCTCAAGTGTGGCTCTGGATGACTTTCAGATCCTCATCGACCATCAGAAGAATGAGTTCTTCAAATGTGACGGATGGTTTCCATCCGAGTTGTCTTACAGCTTTTGCCGGGTTGCCAAGCAATTCGTGCGCGTCCGCCGGGCGTTTGAATCGATCGTCAATCTTTACATAGTCCTGCCAGTTCAATCCGACGTGTCTGAAAGCCGTTTCCAGAAGATCGCGAATAGTTCTTGATTCACCTGTCGCAATGACATAATCGTCCGGCGTCTCCTGTTGCAGCATCAGCCACATCGCCTGCACGTAATCTTTGGCGTAGCCCCAGTCGCGCGCGGAATCGAGATCTCCAAGGCTTACGGATTTTTGCAGGCCTGCTTTGATTCTGGCAGCGGCGAGTGTGACTTTTCGCGTGACAAAGTTTTCGCCGCGTCTTGGACTTTCGTGGTTGTAACAGATGGCGTTGCAGAAAAAGAGCCCGTGCGCTTCTCGATAGATCTTCGTCATCTGAGTCGCAAAGGCTTTCGCACAGCCATAAGGCGAATTGGGATTGATGGGCGTTGATTCATCCTGGGGACTGATGGTGGGCGTTCCGAAAATTTCACGACTGCTGGCGTGAAGAAAACGCGGTGGGTTTGGAAGATCGCGCAGGATTTCCATGATTCGGAGACTTCCCATCGCAGTCAAATCACAGGTGCTTTCCGGAATCTCGAAGCTCAATCCGACATGCGATTGTCCGGCCAGATGATAGAACTCAGCCGGTTGAACCTTGTTGATGATTCGTCGGATCGTGGTCGTATCTGACAGGTCTGCATAATGCAGAAACAGGCGCTTTTCATAAGTGCTGGCATCGCCATAGAACTGGTTCAGCCGGGATCGTTCCAGCGTACTGCTGCGGCGGACAATCCCGTGGACTTCGTAGCCTTTTTCGAGGAGTAGTTCCGTGAGCCAGGATCCGTCCTGGCCTGTAATCCCGGTGATGAGAGCCCGGTGTGTGGGAGTTGCAAGTTGCAAGTTGACAGTCATGAGTTTGTAAGTTTGCAGTCGGCAGTGTTCAGTCTTCAGTTCACAATGCCACCCAGATTTGATAGTTGGGCTTGTTCAGATTGAATCGCGCAGTCTGCGATTCGCTATTTAATCGTCACGCGTTCCGCAAACTGACGAATGAGTACTGTTTCGCTCACGTCGAATCGCTGATCAAGAAGCTCGCCAGTCAGTTCGACAGGAAACTCGGGAAGCACATAGCTGAATCTTGTTTCTACGTATCTGTCTTTCTGGAGACTCCCGATCCATAGCGTGTTTCCGTCGTATCGCCAGAATTCAGGGACTCCCATCGAAGCAAATAGTCTCAGCTTGTCGATGGATGATCGAGCCATTTCAACTTCAACGACAAGATCCGGAGGCGGATCGATCGACAGATCGATTTCGCGTTTGTTGCGAATGTGTGCGGCAAACTGGATGTAGTAGGATTCGTCGGCTTCGAAACCTCGCTTCAAATCAGTTCTTCGGAACGTTGTAGACGCAGACGAGCGGATATCGATACCGCGCAAGAGCGTAAACATTTCAATCATACGCCCAAGCAGGCGTTTGCCACTTTCATGAGGCATCAATGGAGACATGATTTCAAGGGATCCCTGATCGTACGTCATTCGTCCACCGGCATGTTCTGATTCTCCAACAAGGGCAGAATACGTCTGCCAACTCACGCCATCCAAAAGAACGCGATGTTCGGCAAGTGTGGAAATCGCACTCATCAGCAATTTGTCCTGTCGCGTTATGTAAATGCTTGATTCGTTTTCGCCAAAATCGCGTTGCAGCCGGGAATCACAGTCGGCGCAGCGACTGACGTACGTTGCCATCAGCCGCCCTTGTTCTGCTATCGAATGACGACTGTCAACTCCTGGCCAGGAGTTCTTCCTGCCTCGCCAGTTCCAGGTCATGATCGACCATCAGCTTTGCCAGTCCAGCCAGACTGGTCGTGGCGGTCCAGCCGAGTTTTTCCTGGGCTTTGCTGCAGTCGCCGAGCAGCAAATCGACTTCGGCAGGCCGAAAGTAACGTGGATCAATTTCGATATACTTCTTTGGATCCAGTTCCAGCTGTGCAAACACGAGATCGGCGAATTCCTGAACGGTTTGCGTCTTGCCGGTGGCGAGCACAAAATCATCGGGCTCAGAATGTTGCAGCATACGCCACATGCCTTCCACATAATCCTTGGCATAACCCCAGTCGCGTTTTGCTTCCAGATTCCCAAGATATAGCTTTTGCTGAAGTCCGAGTTTGATCCGTGTGGCTGCGCGAGTGATCTTACGCGTCACGAATGTTTCACCTCGTCGCGGGCTTTCGTGATTGAAGAGAATGCCGTTCACGGCAAACATGTCGTAGGACTTGCGATAGTTCACCGTCTGATGAAACGCAAAGACCTTTGCACAGCCGTAGGGGCTTTGCGGCTGAAATGGCGTCTGTTCTGTCTGCGGCGTTTCCAGCACTTCGCCATACATTTCGCTGGACGATGCCTGATAGACTTTGACGTGTTTTTTCTTGTTCAGCTGTCGAGCGGCCTCAAGGACGTTGAGAGCTCCGCCGCCTGTCGCTTGAAACGTATAAACCGGCTGATCAAAGGACACACGGACGTGACTCTGAGCACCGAGGTTATAGATTTCATCAGGTTCGATGTCAAGAATCAAATTGGTCAGGCATTGACCATCCGTCAGGTCGCCGTAGTGCAGAAACAGGCGTGTGCCGCTCTGGTGCGGATCGTTGTAGATGTGATTGATTCGACCCGTCGTGAACGTGCTGGCTCGACGAACCAGGCCGTGGACATGGTAGCCCTTTTCCAGCAGCAATTCGGCAAGGTAGGATCCATCCTGGCCGGTAATTCCTGTGATGAATGCAGTTTTTGGCATGAGTCTCGTTCGTCAAAAGTTAAGAAGTTGGCAGTTATCAGTGATCAGTTGGCAGTTATCCGCGGGCTGGTGCTTCAATGACGACTGGAAACCGCCAACTGACGATTCATATATCATTCAGGATTGTCCAGGAGTTCCTGGAGGCGGGCGGCGAGTTCTGGTGGTAAGTCATGAACCCAACTGGTGTCGATGAGTTCGACGTCCAGCATGTCTCGCAAATGCATGCGATCTTTATCGCGAAAAACATTGAGTTTCATCCGGACAAGCGCTGCGAGGGACAACGTTCTGTGCGAATCGACTACGACAGATTCATCGACGTCAGGCGCTGCCATCATATCCGTTTCACGGACTTTTTCGCCGGCCAGCAGGACATGGACTGCGTCTCGGGCTTTGGAATCCTGGTGATCCAGAAACATGTCGATTCCAGCGGAATGTCGATAGACGAAACCGGCTCCCTCCATCGCGGAAATTGCGGCAGGCAGATCGCTGCGTCGCAGCAGAATGTCCACATCGCGCGTGGTTCGCACAGCGGCTTCGTCTTTCTGCGCCACCCAGGCTCGAACGGCGTTGCCTCCGATAATGCAGTACGGAATGCCGACCGCTTCCAACGTTCGGGCGGTCTTTTCGAGTCGCTCCCGAACTTTTTCCACGGCGCGATTCATCCTTTCCCAGAGTGCCGCGCCGGTTAAGTGGAATTCGGTCATCGTGACTCACTGCGAATTGCCAATTGTGATCTTTTCTTTACCACGGAGTTCACGAAGGACACAGAGAAGTCAGAAATGCAGAGTCGATGGTGTGTTTAGCTGCAATGCCGCAGAAACGGACAAAACATGTTGGATTGAAGAACCAGGATGGAAGACGGGTACTTTGTGCCATGTTTTTGTCCTCAATATTTTTGTCATTGTTCGTACCAGTGATTCGACTCTTGATTTCCTCGGTGAACTCCGTGTTCTCCATGGTGCAAACTGCGATTCGATTTTGACCAACGGAGTACACGAAGAAGGCGTCAGTGCAACGCATCTCGTCTCTGTCTGACGACTGTCGACTGAATACTGACAACTTGAGATTTCTAGACGCTCCGCAACCTGTCGTGTTTGAGTTCACTCAGGAAGTCCTGATAAGCGGCGGTGAGACCGACTCGGAGTGAGATCTTCGGCGACCATCCGGTGGACTTGATGAGACTGATATCACTGAGTTTGCGAGGAGTCCCGTCTGGCATGGACGGATCATTCATGATCCTGCCACGAAATCCCACGATCTCGGCGATTAGTTCGGCCACGCCGCGAATGCTGATTTCTTCGCCGCTGCCGATGTTGACCAGATCAGGAGGATCCGGCAACTGCAACAAATGCAGACTTCCTGCCGCGAGGTCATCAACATGCAGAAATTCACGCAGCGGTGTCCCTGAGCCCCAGATCGTCACTGTATCGGCATTCACTTCCTTCGCTTCATGAAACCGACGGATCAAAGCCGGCAGGACGTGACTATTGTCCGGATGATAGTTATCGCCTGGACCATAAAGATTGGTCGGCATGGCTGAATGAAACAACACACCATATTGACGGCGATAGAATTGGCACAACTTCAGACCCGCGATTTTTGCGATCGCATAGGCTTCATTCGTCGGTTCCAGTGGCGATGTTAACAAACTGCTTTCGGCAATCGGTTGCGGTGCCAGACGCGGGTAGATGCACGTGCTGCCGAGAAACAGAAACCGCTTCGTTCCGTGTTGCCACGCAGCCTGAACGGCGTTTGAGGCTATCATCAGATTCTGATACAGGAATTCCGCCGGAAAAGTGTTGTTCGCATGAATCCCGCCCACTTTCGCTGCGGCAAATACGACAACTTCCGGATGATGCTTCTCAAAGAATTGATTCACGCTCGCCTGATTCATCAGGTCAAGGTCGTCGCGACTCCTGAGCAGCAGATTCGTAAAGCCAGCCCCGGTCAATCGCCGAACGACAGCAGCTCCCACCATA
Source organism: Planctomycetaceae bacterium (assembly GCA_037719765.1). Lineage (GTDB taxonomy): Bacteria > Planctomycetota > Planctomycetia > Planctomycetales > Planctomycetaceae > SXXK01. The sequence goes on along the minus strand of JBBJME010000005.1, from coordinate 33,712 downwards.
CCGCGGTGGCCAGCGACAAAGATCGATGAAGAATTTGAAGTCACGTGAGTATTGGCAGTCTTTAGTTAGTAGTTGTCACAAAAACGAGGGACCCCGTACAAAGATTGAACTTAGACTATGAGAGGACATGTTGAAGAACGGAGCGGAATTTCGTGATGGAATGCTGTTCTGTATACTCGGATTCAGCGAGTTGTCGGGCGTTGCAGCCCATGTTTTCCAGTTCTGCAGGATGATCGGCTGCCCAAAGAATGCGGTCCGCAATCGCCTGAACAGAACCCGGTTGAACGGTGAGTCCAACACAATGGGTCGTGGTGATGGTATGCAACTCTGAACCCGCAGGAGCATTGGTTAAATACGGTCGGCCTGCCGCGAGAATTCCGTAGAGTTTGCTTGGCATCAGGCAACGACTCAGGTCTTTCGTTAACGGCACCAGATGCAGGTGGGCTGCAGTCAGGCTATGAGTCAGTTCGTCCTGCGGTTGATAGTCAAAGAACCGCACATTGGTGAGGCCTTTCGCATTGATCATCCCACGGAGCGAATTTTCCTGCGACCCGCGTCCCACAAAGCAAAACTGAATATCCGGGCGATCGGCTAATAGCGCAGCAGCCAGCACAAATTCTTCAAGCCGCTGTGTGAGTCCAAGATTGCCTGAATACATCGCGACAAAGTGTTCGCCCAATTCATGTTGTTCTCGGAATCGATTGATACCAGGAACTGGCGCTATACTTTGAGTGTCTGCCCAGTTGGGTACAATCGAAATTCGCTCAGCGGCAACGCCGCCGTCTGTCAAAAGGTGTGCCATATCCTGGCTGAGCACCACCATCTGATCGCAGCGGCGGTAGATGTCGAACAGTGCCGACCGCAGTCTGCGGACCGCCCAGTTGTTGCCAACTTTTCCCAACGCCACGGCGACATCAGGATAAATGTCCTGCAGGTAACCAATCATTCTGCAGTTTGTTCGTTTCTGCAGTCGATCTGCCGCAAAGGCAAGCAGAAAGGGATCCGTTTCAAAGACCACCACGTCCGGAGCAGCAATTGTTTGCAAAGCGGAATGAGAAGCGCGAGCGAACGAAAGAAAGTTCAGTGCCTTGCCGAAGAGATTTTGTTTCGGAAACTTCGTGTGAGCGACACGATGAATGTGAACGCCGTTTCTCTCGTAGACATTATTCCAGTGCTTCAAGTCCAGATGATCTACGATTGCATTCGGACGTCCGGCGAGAACACCCACTTCAAAGTCCTGCGTCAACCCTTCACACAATGCGGTGAGAAGCTGACCAGTCGCCTCAACGTCAGGCCAGTACGACCTGTTCAGAAATAGTACAGAAGGCTGACGAGTCTCCGCGCGGACTTCGTCCCCATCGGTGACATTCGAAGTGCGAATGTTACCTGCAAATCCGGCAATTGAAATTTTCATACCTGTGTGATGTTGGTGAGCTGCACAGTGCCATCCTGCATGTCGCCGGGTCTCTTTGAGACAGACGTTCGCAGGGTCACGCCCGGTCTCGCGTCCCGGAGAGTCGCTGTTACGAGAATTGGAGACACCAGCAAAAGACTCGAAGCAATCTTAGCATTCCTGCCTGATGAAAAAACAACCCGCCAACAAAACAGTCGGTGTGGATACACCGTTCGCTCTGCCGACGGGATTTCAAGTGGTCTGTTCGCTGAACATGAATCACTCAAACTGATTGCCGAGCCATACAATCGACGTCAATCGCAGTCGCTATTAGTTCTCATGTCAGTTTGTCCTGACTTACAGCACAATGTCGGCATCGGTTGACTCGGACCGTTCCTCCGAGAAGTAGTCTTCCTTCGCCTTGCCTTCGTGACCGTATCCATAGTCGTAACTCTTATAGTAATACTGACTGCCGTAGCCATAGCCGTCGGATTCTTCCACGCCGTTAATCACGATCCCGGACACAGTCGCCCCGACATCTCGCAACTGGTCCAGCGTGCGACGTCCCAGGTCTCGAGTGTTGCGACCGAGTCGCATGGCAAGCAGCACACCGTCCACACGTGGAGCGATGCTGGTTGGATCGGTCACAGCGAGGATCGGCGGCGTATCAACGATAACATAGTCGTATTTTTCCCGCAGAACCTCAAGCAGTCGCTCATATTCAGGTCTCGACAACAGTTCCGCCGGATCCTTCGGACGACTGCCACACGGCAAGACGAAGAATGATTCTACGGAAGTACTCTGCACGGCATCAGCCAATTCTGCGTTACCGCGCAGCACGTCCACGATGCCATACTTGTTTTCAACAGCGGTCAGCTTATGGACTTTGGGGCGGCGAAAGTCGCTCTCCACAAGGATCGTGCGTTTGCCTGACATTGCCAGTGCGATTGACAAATTCAGAGCCAGTGTCGATTTTCCGTCGCCCGCTGCAGGGCTGCTGACCTGAATCACGCGATGAGAACTGCCCAATGCGCTGAAACAAATCGCCGTGCGCACGGAACGATAGGCTTCCGCCGGGCGGGATCGAGGCTGATGAACACAGACAGCTGTTCTGTCCATGCCGTTGTTCACTTTTGCACCCTTCAGGCGTTCTTCCTTCATAAATGGTATGTGTCCGATGATGGGCACGCCAAATTCCCGGATGACATCTTCCGGTTTCCGGAAACTTCGGTCAGCGATTTCCACCAAATATCCCAGCGCAAGCCCAAGAAATCCGCCCAGAAATCCCCCCAGACCGAGAAACTGACTGAGCTTTGGAAATACTAATCTTCCATAGCGGGCCGGAGTGAGAATCTGGGCTCTGACACCACCCATATCGGCGGTAACTCTAGTTTCAGAGGCGTGCGACGACGCACTGTCAAAAAGTTTCATCAATCGGTCGATTTCATTCCGACGTGTCCTGTCTTCGTTTTCATCATCGCCAAGCGCTCGGGCAAGTATCTCGGCTTGTTTCGCCTGCACATCCAGCTCCTCACGTTCTTTTGAAATGGTCTGCAACTGCTGCCGGAGCGACTGCAAGTAAGCTGCAATAAAATCGGGCGAAACAGAAGTGCCCGTCTCTTTTTCTGCGACGGCAAATTTCTCCAGAAATTGGCGAGTAAACGTGATCCGACGTTCGATTGCCTTAACCTTCGGATGATCCTTTCCGAGTTTCTCCTGAAGTTCCACCTGTTCAAGCAACAGCGGAATCATTTGTTCTTCTGTCGTTCTGCCCCAGACAGCACCATCGTCGGACTTCAAAGCCTGAGGAATATTATTAGTCAGCTGTCCAATTGCCATGAGGATCCCTTCACGTGATCCACCGCTCCGCAGGGCCTCTTCCAGTGTTGACAGTTCCGCCTGGAGCGAAGTCTTTTCCAATGACAGCGCGGCCAATTGTGTGAGGTAGGACTGCTGACGCTCACGATGCGGATTTTTTCCGTCACTCAATAATCCACAATTCTGACGGAAGGTGTTGTACTCCTTTTCCTTTGACTTCAACTCCTCGTGCAGATCATCTCTACGCTTGATCAGAATATCATGAATTTCACTGCTCGCATCCTTGTAGTTTTCGATCTGAGTATTGACGTATTCTTCGGCGATGGCGTTTGCAATCAGGCTTATCTCTTCTGCGTTCGCACCATCAACCGCGATCTCCAGAACATTCTTGCTGTTGAGACCGATCTTTGCCGATGTCATAGAGGCGATACGATCGACAGCGGCGCTGACTGGAACATCCTTCAGCAGTGCGAGTTCCCCGAGATTGTGCTTCTCGTAGGCAGGCTTGATCAGGCTTGGACTTGTGATTTCAAACGCTGCATCTTTCAGGTCGCGATCTGAACCCGTCATAATATTCATGCGAGTATCCACGCTGCGGTGAATAACCTGCACTAGCGCGGCGGATCGATAAACGGGAATCTGGCGCTGGAACAACATGTAACCGATCCCTGCTCCCAGCAATCCAAGGACGAGAATGAACAATTTGCGACGCTTCAGAAACCCGACAACGTCCAATTCCGCGTCCTGATCCTCCTCCGCCGGAGCGGCGTTGGAACCATACATGCTCGGAAGTCCTGCTAAAGCCATCGTATTTCCCTCTAAAACTCCGTTGGAATTCACACCGGAAATCCGCCAAGCCCATAGGCCAGCCGGACGCAATTCGTCAATATTCTGGAACACAAGGCGTCAGGCGAGTGTTCAGTTCCTGCAGAACGAAGAAGCAGCGTCCGAAGCCGCTCCTTCAGACGGAATTTACGGAATCTTGCAACATGCCCCCATTGTGCCCTCGAAAAGTCGATTTTTCCATAAGCCTCTTTGATTTTTGCGGACTCTTCGCAAGGCTGAGCGTGACGACTCGTCCTGAAGAGGTTCAACCAGCCTGTTGCAGTTTCGCTGCGCTGTGCAAAATGACTATTGCCATTCCGAAGTCATAAAAAATCACGGCTAACAGGAAAAATCGCTTGAAAATCATGAATTCAATCAGACAGAAGCTAAATTGAGCCTAAGACGCAAATACTGCTTACTACCGCCCCGCCATTGAAGCCCGGACCGCTCAGAGTCACGTTGATTTACTTATATTTCGCGGCCATCAGCCGCTTTATCGATGCTGCCGGGAGCGTACTTTTCGAATCATAGTGCTCGTAACGGAGCCATTCTCCAATTGCTTCGTCCAATTTCCCAAGTTTTTCAAGCGTTTCCGCACGTGTTCGACGCAGTGGCAACGTCTCAGGAAACTCTGCGAGACAGCCGTCGATCCATTCCAGAGCAGCCTCGGGTGATTCACGTCGCAACAAGAAGTTCGCATGCTGAATCCGTTGGTCAATTGTTGGATTCTTTGCCGCAGTCCGCCATTGCGATTTCGCTCTCTTCCAGAGTCCTGCCTCTAATTCCCGATTGGACATAGACAACCCTGCTCGAACCGTTGCGGCGTATTCCAGTGGTGAAAACAATTCCAGGGCCTGATCGGGCGTCCAGAATCGCAATGCATCCATCAAAATGTTGACACGGAAACTCTCAGAAACCTCCAGCGACTGATTCCAGAACCCCACGGTCTGTTGCGGGTGATCTGCGATGAGGCACAAGATCCCACACTGATAGAGCCATCGCGCACCTGCGGGGTGGGTAAACCGGACGGCAGTGAGTTCGCTCAACTGTTCGTCATCCAGTTTTCCAATGTTGATCGATCCAGCCGCAGCGTCCACCGCAAGTCCAGGTGCAAGTGGAATCTGGCGAGATGCATCCCGCGCCATTTCGTACCAAGGAAATTCCTCTAACGACGATTTGACTAAATCATGAATTTTCCTGAAACTCCCGGGATCCACATTTTTTTGCAGCATTACGACTCGGTCTGCCAGCCCCAGCGGTGTTAACTGTCTCCATGCACTCTGCAACTGAGGGCCATCGACGGGAGAACCCAGAGGAGCCAACGCGTCTATCATTCGGCGTCGGAATCTTGCTTCCCGCACATTCACCAGCGAATCACGGACAATCGAGTCATCTGGATAACGTTTCAACGCGCCGGTGAGCTGTTCATCCACCACCGGAAGTCGTTCCAGCGCGTCCCTTGATACGGGCGAACCAAAGAGTCTGGCCGATTCCACAATCGCCGGATAGACCTGGTCTGACTGGCGCAATTCCTCGACCGCACCACAGGCTGCGAATACGAGTGCGAGTCGCAAAACCCACCCCATTAACCCGCCATCCAATGCATACCATGCCTGGTGCGTCCTTAAGGTCGAAGGCTGGCTGCGGCGAATCGCAGTCAACACACCTGCGAACACGGCAATCGCCGCCATCGTTGAACTGAGGCCGATCCCAAAATCAAAAAATGCCACGATCGACTGCGATGCCATCATGGCCATGCCAGCCAGCCCGATTGCGATCCGATGAGACCACAGCCCCTGGTCAGAACGAGATTGCGACTTTTTCAGAATGAGTTGAATTGACTGAACAGCCAGCAGAATTCCAAACCCCGCAAACAGCACGAGTCCCAGCAGTCCGGATTCCACAAGGATTTCGACATATTGATTGTCAGCGTTCATAAACCAGGCCGAACTTCCCCGTCGCTGGTACGGCAGCGTAGACCAGGCATAGGCTCCCTGGCCCGACCCCAGCAATGGGAAATCCCGCAGCGAACCCAGCGAATCCGACCAGTGGAGCAAGCGACTCGTGGATTCTGAAACTGGATCTTTCAGCGTCTGAAGCTCTTTCAGAACCAGTGTATCCAGTTCAAATGCTGTCAGAAAAATGCTCACACTTGCCAGCAGAATGGAAAATGGCACCAGCAGCAACAATGACTTCCGCAATTGCATCCGGGAGGCTGCACAAACGACAAGACAGGAAGCTCCGGCGACGATTCCTGAACGCGACAGTGTCGCCGCAACGCCGGTTAAGAGCAGGACGACCGTCACAATTGAGACGATTTGGATATTGTTGAGCGATGCGAGGCGGTGCCGCGTGATCGCGGCTGCTTGCAGGAGTTGATCTCGCCAGGAGGGGCGATGGAATGACCGCGACCAGCCCGTTGATGGATTCTTTCCCCAGACAACCACGACCAGACCAATAGCGATCGCCATGTGCACCAGCAGCCATCCGGAGGCATTGTTCGGATTGACAAAGCTTCCGAACGGCAACGTCTTACTGATAATCCACGGCTCACTGAGCCCGCGACTTCCCGTGTCGAACAACTGCTGCAATGAAAGAATCGTCAGAATCGCGGCGTTCGCACACATCAGCGCGAGCATCCAGATCAGCTGGTTTGCGCGACTCAACGAATCCGCCACCACACACAACAGCAGAGCGACAGCGATCCATTGAGCGACATGACGGCGCGTCATTGCAGGTGCAGCGGAACGCGAATCTGCGGGAATACGTTTCGGGTGTGTGCTGGTCGCAGATCCTTGAGTCGCATGTGACAGATGGTCACGGAATTCCGGATGAACGGAGTGGTTCATGAGCGAAATTGCAGACGGCATCCACGGCTGAAGCTGGACAATTCCAATGGCTGCCATCCCCAGCAACAGCCACGAGCCGAGAGGCGGTATGGCGAACGGACGCCGAGACACAAGTCGCGCCAGTATTGTCAACACCGCCGCGGTAATTGCTCCCAACTGCAGCACCAGCCTCGCTTTCGGGATGGCACCACCCAGCAACCAGGGCAGAATGCAGGCCGTTGCGGCGGCAACCAGAATCGAACTCCATTCGAGGGCCAATGACAGACCGCGCGACGATTCAGCGCCGGGGCTTTCTGAGGTACCTGCTGAAAATGGACGTGCCTGAGACTTCGATCGATCACCGAACCGCATATTTCAATCCGCCGAAAAGACGACTCAGGCCGTTGCTTCCTGCGGCAGTTGCAGCGATCCCGATTCAGACAACGACGGTGACTTCCGGGGAGCATACTTTTCGTGAACTTCACCAATGAGTTCAATCAACTGAGTCTCAAACGGTCTCAATCCGCCAATCAGGTCACTCATCCATTCACAAATCGAACCCTTGCCACACATACCCAGAACTTTGATGTGACCAACCCGCTGGCCATCAATGATCAGCGGAATGTCGGAACTCCATGCATCGTGCTGTTCCACTTTGGACGTCGATCTCCAACTCGCATGATATTCTTCACCGACACTGGGGATGTTCACCAATAATTCGACCGCATCCATTTCAAAGCGATCCGCAAACTCCGTCAGCGTGTGCCAGAGTTGATGCCATTCCTGCTTGCCATGCAACTGAACCTGTTCATCGTGCAGCACTGGTCTGGTTCCTTCCGGCTTGCGAAACATGGAGCCCGCGAAGCGCCGCACGCGATTCGTCAGCAATGTCAGTTCGGCAGCACCAAACGAACGGGTTGCTACTAAGATCGCGAGAGCCGTCACCACTCCCAGGACGGCGATCATTTCATTGCCGAACCAAGCGCCTGCGATCGCGCCCAGGCCCGTCAGTCCACAGAGCGAGCCGACAGTCATCAGCAGACTCGCACCGGAATGGCCCTGACGGACCAGACAATGATGCAGATGACCGCGATCTGTGGAATAGATACTGCGTCCCGTCAATCGACGTCGGACGATCGCCATCGCCACATCAAAAATCGGGATCGCCCAGATGGCCGTTGGCATCACGAGTGCCATCGCTGTGTACTGCTTAAGGGAACATTTCAGCGCCACGCAACCGACGACGAGTCCAATCAGCATACTTCCGGAATCGCCCAGGAACATCCGAGCAGGCGGAAAGTTGAAGAACAGAAATCCAACAAGAGACCCTGCTAATGCAAGAGAAATGATCAACCCATCGACACGGCCACCATAGACGACTGTGACTGCAGCAACGGAAAGGCTCAGAACAATTCCAATGGTACTTGCCAGGCCATCGACCCCATCGATCAGATTCAGGGCATTGATCGCGCCGAGAATCCAGAACACCGTTACGATGGAAGAGAAATCGCCGAATTCGATCGGGATGCCGAACATCTGGATCTTTCGAATCGCGATTCCCGATGGTATCATGATCATTGCCGCGATCATCTGTCCAAAAAGTTTCTGACGGCCACGCAGTCCGATTTTGTCGTCCAGGATTCCGAGCAGAACGATCCAGCTTCCCGCCAGGCTCAGCGGCAAGAGAAACTGAATGTCACCGTAGGTTCGTTGAAGAAGAGTGGGATAAAACCACAAAGTGGCGGTGAGACCGACAAACAGCGATACGAGTACCGTTGGCCCGCCAGTCAGTGGCACCACCCGTGTATGCAGCTTCCGTTGACCGTCTGGGCTATCCACCACGCCGAATCGTCTTGCAGCCAACCCCACGATCGGCGCAATGATGACCGAGCAGACAAGAGCGGATAAGAACGCAATCAAACTGGGAGTCATCAAGTATTCGCCATCGGCGGAGAGGAAAGAACGAAAGCCACTTTGCTGTTCACCAGCTCGTAGATCAGTGTTAGACGTCAGCAATTTCGCTGCCAATCGCGGTGGCAGAGCCTGAGAATCTGCTATGCGTTCCCGCCGCAGCCCAGATCCCCGGCAAGTAAAGTCCTTAAACGCAGGCTTTCTATCATGCCTATGGGGAGAAATCCGATGCAAGCGTGCAATCGGTGATTCGCAAAGAATACGTACAAGGAGCCCAAGTTTCTCAATTCCCCCAATTTGTGTGCGGGAAATGCAACATTTGTGCGTTGTAGTAAGGCAACGTTGACCGCATCAGATCATAAAGTCGGTCTGGCGTCCGAGGATTTTATCAATCAGATCCTGCGGGAAATCCACAGCTGGCGAGCGGTCAGGATCGAGGTCTGTCGGATTGATGCCGCAATAGACGCTCCATGGCCCAAGGTGACGCCACCGCCCTGCCCTTTTTGGTTCTCCGGGGAGGACGGGTGTCGTGCAACGATTGCACCCAATGGTTGAATACCCCTGCATATGCAGCGGGTTCAGCACAACCGCGTTTTGTTGAATATAGTCAGCCATTTGCTCATCCGAGAAATTCGCCAGCGGGTTGATGCGCAGGGTATTCAACCGGGGATCAACCGCCAAAATTGGGCATACACCGCGACGACCGCCATCCGCACGTCGCAGACTGGTGATCAGTGCGTCGTACTCACCCTTGATCGGATCGAGTGGCGCGGATTTCCGCATCTCGCAGCACTCCTTCTGCCCTTCTGGTGTCAGATAAAGCACGCCGTGCTTCTCGGTCTGCTCCTCCATCGTCAAGATTGGCTTGAGTGTTCTTATATTCAGTCCGTACGTCTTGATCAGACGGTCTCGCGTATCAAGAGTTTCCTGAAACAGGACACCTGTATCTACGAACAGTACCGGAAGCTCAATCGAATTCGCGTGCAGCATGTGACAGATGACATTGCCGGATTCCTGCATTGACGACATTGCCGCAACGCGAGGGCCAAACATTTCCAGCGCCCACTGCAGCAATTCCTGAGGCGTGCGATCGTCGAACGTACGATTCAGATCAATCAAATCAACCTGAGTTAAACGGGGCATGGTCAAATTCCATTGGGCATGAAGCCGCAGCAAGGCCACCCATTGCACCGGGAGCAAAGCTGCCTTAACGAACTGGCGCGAATGATAGAACGAACCAACGAAAAAAGCGAAGCTGACACGTCAGCTTCGCTTTCAGAGATTCCTTGATTCTTCGGGGTTGTTTATCGAGCCGCCGCGTCCCACCACCAGCGACCGGACTGGCCGATTGGGCTCGCCACAGCTGCTTTCTTCGCCACTTCGGCTGAAACTTCAAACGTCTCCGAATTCTGGACAATCGACTTGAGATCGCCGCGTACACCACCCGCGACCTGAACCACAATGTCGCCTCCTCGGTAGGTTCGAAAATTGGCGGCTGTCATCAATTCATCTGGAACATCGACGTCCACAGGCCTGTACGAACCATCCACGCCAAAGACTTCTGAATGCCAACCCGCCAGATGGCCAATTCCCTGCGACTGCACCAACGCAGAAACAAGCGCCAAGTCGAAAACGTTCTGCAGGTCGGCAAATACCATGTCCTGATCCGCCAGCTTCGGCAGGTTTTCTGTAAACAGACGAGCGAATTCAGCATTCGCCTTTTCCGCTTTGCCAGTCGCCTCATGAGTCCCATCGTGCTTGACGATCTGGTTTTCGGACAAGCAGCGAATTGACCGACCGGAGAATTCAAACGCCTGCTGATTCGGAGCAACATAAATTGCGTCGTAACCCACGGTCATCCACCACCGCAGTGCGTCCATCGAAGAACCGCGACGTTCCTCACGGCTGATCAGATCGAAGTAGCTCTTCATTCCTTCAGCACCTTCACGCTTGTCAATGCCGATCAGTTTCATCTGATAGTCGGCATCGACGATCACACTGGCAATCCGTGAATTCCGCGGAATGCCCTGCACAATCACATTCTGCAGCCCCAGTGTTTCTTCAGCTTTCCGTGTGAACGTCCCGACGTTCCTTGTCGACAATGCACCGTTGTTCCCTACCAGTTCCTGGACGGCTTTCACCTGTTCCGGTTTCGGATCGATCGAACACATGAAGAAGCCTGCCCCACCGGACGAAAATGTACGGTTGAGCGTCACCAGATCATCCAGCTTCAGAGTCGGGCGATGCTGAGCGACTCCCATTGTGCGGCCCGTTTCATCGACAGCCCAGTCACCTGCCGGACCACCAATCACAACGTCGCCGGTTTCAGCAAACACGAACAGGTACCGGACTTCTGTCAGGCCAGCGAGACATGCGACGTCGTCCGATACCGGCTGGCCAGCATCGGTTAATTGTTGAATATGTTTTTCCAGTCGGGGCAGTGACACGAGTCGCAGGTTCGACGTCGCATGGACGTCGAAATTGTAATTCGCTGACTTTGCCATTTCGAAGGCCGAGATCAGTCGCGAATCATCGGCTGCCAACGTGAGCGCCGCGATGATTGCGGGAGCTCCCATGAAAACCCCTTGAGAGAACTCGCTCATGCGCCCGCCTTCACCGTCCACATCAAACCATCTTGCCGGGGGTGCTGTTTGATCCTGAATCAACTGCATCAAGGGCTGGAAGTTCGCAAACTGTGATCCTCCCTGAGCCTCCAGGCCCGCATGTGCCTCACGCGCCTTGCCTGCCGTCATTCGGTCGCCAACCAGATTGGCTGCAGATTCCAAAGCTTCCGTCGCAGCGAGAAAATCGCCCTGCTCGGCCGCAAGGCGAGCGTCTCCTCGGAGCTTTGCGGATTGCATGATGGCATCTAATGACGGTGCTGCGGTTTCATCCTCAGGCGTTCCGGCGAACACGGAGCCGGACAGCGAAGGAGCCGACAGGACTGCCAGGCAGCAGGCCAGCTTCACACCCTTGCGGAAGGTGCGATTGAGCTCAAAGTGGAGTGAAGAAAACGCTGAGAGAGACTGACGCATCTGCGTGACCTCAAAAAGATCGAAGAAAGGCGGCTATCCAAAAAGGGGTCTGACCCTCTCCGGAACTGAACGACTCACACAATTCATCCAAAGGGTCAGACCCCTTTTCGGATAGCTCACTTCGCGCACGGCAGCAGCAAAGTCAGAATTGACCATTGCTTAGGATCGTCGCGAATCAGCTCAGCGTCAAGTAGAATCCTGCAATTCATTGACATTCCAGTTGTCCGCGATATCCCGATTCTGCCGACTCAAACGAATATTCCAAACAGATATGTGTGTCGTAACGATCGTTCTGTTTTTACCGACCCGTTTTACACCCGAATGACAAGTTATGCCCGAACTTCCTGAAGTCGAAACGATGGTCCGCGGCATTCGCTCGGACTGTGTGGGACGACAAATTGATCGGACTCTGTTTCCGCCCTGCAATTGCAGGCCGATTCAGATCAGCCCCGGTCGCGCACATTTGTCACAAAGACCGAAGGCCGGAAGATCACCGACATTCGCCGTCTGGCAAAGCGCATTGTGCTGGAACTGGACTCCGGCTGTCAGATTGTCGTGGAACCTCGCATGACGGGCTTGATGCTCATCACTGACCCGCCGACTCGCAAACATCGCCGAATCTGTTTTGAACTTTCGCCCGTTCGGAAGAAGGCACCCCGCGTGGAATTCTGGGATCGTCGCGGCCTGGGCACGATATCGCTGCTTAACCCTCAGCAACTTCTGCAGCTTGAATCGCGACTGGGCAAAGACGCGCTGGACCTGCCCGTTGAAGACTGGGTGTCAATCCTTGCACGAACGGAGCGAGAAATCAAAGTCGTGCTCATGGATCAGTCGCTCGTGGCAGGCATTGGCAACCTCTACGCCAGCGAAATACTGCACGAAGCCGGCATTTCGCCATTTCGCGCGTCTTCAAGCCTTTCCGGACGGCAGATTCAGAAACTGGCGAATGCCACGCATCGCATTCTGCACGAGGCCATCGCTTACGAAGGCTCAACACTCAGCGACGGCACGTATCGAAACGCACTGAACAAAGTCGGCGGCTATCAGAATCAGCACCTGGTCTACCAGCGCACGGACACGCCGTGTTCGTCGTGCGGGAAGGCGACCATCCAGCGGGCCGTACAGGCTCAAAGGGCAACGTTTTATTGCGCAAAGTGCCAGCGATAGAAAAACATGCGATCAGATTCGGGTGCCGCAGCGTCATCATTGTGCCTCGCCACTCACTGTAGAGTGATGCAGCGACGGTGTGTCGGTGCCCAGGGGGCCGGGGGCAAAGTCAAGGAGCAGGACTGCGGCCTACCAGATATCGTCAACTCTGCCGCTCTCCGCATGCACTAGTCGTCCGGGGCCTGCCCATTCGGGCGCTGACTGCAGGATTCTCAGCCACACGTGAACACCGCGTGCGACACCCTGGAATGAGAGGTGATTTCCCAACTCGTCATCGGACGAAAACTTCTCAGATTGCCAGTGCACTTCCGGCGCGAAATCAAACGCCTTTGACACAGCTGCCACATCAATCTGCAGTCCACCTGGCACGTGCTTGCCGTCAGCAGCGCCGCCATACACCTCCGTGCGAGACAAGAAAAGTGAAACTTCCCACACGTCCGCGTCCAGATCGTGAAAGAAATGACATCCCACGGGTGCTGCCGACTGGCGATCCATGATCCCGTGAACTGCATCGTTCACAAACCACCGCAGCCATGCCGGTGGTACGGGTTTTGAATTTGTTTTACCCTGCATCGTGGTACAATCCGTGGATGATGAATCGGCGATTTGGAAGCAACCCGAACGAATTCTCCCACTTTCGTTCTCACGCGGGATCTTGTGAAAACCCTGCTCCTGATTACTCTGACCCTTGCAACAAAGTCTGAGACTTCCTGAATGCAGGGCTGGGCAAAAAAGTTTCCACACGTAACAGTGACTTCAAAGCAAACGCCGCGCCAGGATCACAAAGTGCTTTATTTGAGCGATTCTGAATGATCTGGTTTGCTATCCGATGGTACTTGTTCACACTTCTTTACATGATGGCGTTGCAAATCGACAACACGATCTGTCAATCGACAACGTCTTCCATGATCAGACTTAGCTGAGTTCACCCACCGGAGTTGGCAAAATGCAAGCCCCGATTGCATCGTGTAGATTCCTTAGCTCCCGAATCCTGCTTGCAGGCATGGCACTGGGGATCGGAGTGTTGCCGATTTCTGTCGACGCGCAGGTCAAAGAGCTGACCGCGAAATCTTATCGTGATCGCGTCTGTGACTTCGCCATCCTTGCTGACGGAATGCAGCTGACAGGGATCGCCATCAGCGAATCACCTGCGCGCATCGTTCTGCGGACAGAACGATTGAAAGCAGATGCGTTGGGTCTGTTTACCAGCGAGATTCAACCCGCCCTTACCAGTCAACTCAGCCAACAAAACCACAAACTGACCAGTATCCTTCGATTGCGAACTGACCAACTCAGGATCGATGCCCCAGACGACCTGCAACAGATTGGATTCCTGGAAGAGGTCATCGAACGTCTCAATCCTGATGATGACCGGCAAGTGCCTCCATGGATTATCGTCGAGATTGAGCCGATGAGATTGAAGCGGTTGGAGACTCTCGCCCCGAATCGTCGCGAACTCGCCACACTGGCACTGCTCAATGAAATTGACGATTTTGAAAAAATGCACTGGAAAACCGTGACGCGCGACTGCAGGCGATCCCGGAAACTCAGTTGAAACGGCCCACTTCACCTCAGCAGACAGTCCCGCCAGAGGCCCTGGCCGAACGGATTCTCGCCGCTATCGACGTACGTCTGAATAAGGCCACTCGTTTGATCCGCACGGGCAATGAATTCGTTGCCGAAGATGCAAAGCCTGACATGGCGACTCTATTGAGCTCTCTGCTCGGCGACTCCCTGAACGACACACTGCAGGAGTTGCTCAGCGAATCGGGCGGCGCTGCAGCCAGTCCGTCATCTGCCAGGAACCAGAACACTGCTGCGCTTCCGGCGGCCGCCATTCGACTTGCTGAAAAGAATGATCATTCCACTGTGGTCGTGTCTTCATTCGAATTCGACATCGCAAACGGAGCTGCGTCCGTCACGCGTCAGCTCTTCCGGAATTCGAAGCCAGGCGGATGGAATCTTGTCAGCGCCACGACAGGTTCTTCCACTACCATTGATGTGACCCAGGAACAAATACAGAAGATCGAAGACGATCCGCAAGTGAAGCAAATCATTGGACTGCTGTCGCAACTGAGTTCCGATCCGAGCGCCATGAAAACGGCACTTCAGATGGGTGCTGTCGTGCAGTCCGCGTTATCAAAGGCTGACGCGTCATTTCAGTCGACGTTGCAGGACATTCTGACCGCCCGCATGGCCGTCAGCGAGACGCCACCCACCGTTGTGCTCAAGGGATTTGGAATAGAAGTCCGGAACCAATAGCCACGTGGTCCGAAGGGTGCCTCGCACGACTCGTTCCTGACCCATCTTCTCTGGCTGAAAAGATGCCCGTCAAATCATGTCCAGCTTGTGGTGACGGCGTGAAGGCGGTTTTGCACAAGCAGCGCAGATGCCGTGCACTTCAAGGCGATGACCGCTCATCCGAAATCCATGATCGGCGGCGACGCGTTCCAATACGGCGGAGATTTCATCGTTGCGGAACTCGACCAACTGGTTGCACTTTTCGCAGATAAAGTGATCATGCTGCGGATAGCCGTAGTCGTGTTCGTAGACTTCGCGATCATTCGCCCTCGCAACTTTGCGAATAAGACCCGCTTCTTCCAGCGAGCTGAGTGTTCGATAGATTGTGGCTCGACTCACACGACCGCCGTCACGCCGTGGTTGAGTCAACCGTGCGACGATCTGGTCCGAATCGAAATGTTCATGATCGGCAAAGATCTCACGCACAATCGTTTCGCGCTCCTGCGTCAAACGTTTGCCGCGTGTGCCAAGAAATTCACGGAATTTCTCGACGGGCGACACCGCGACTTCAGGACGAGCAATTTCATTGAATGCCAGATCACTCACAACAACCTCAATACCCTGTTCGTGGCCTGGCCCTCATCGTTCATTCTCTACGCCATCGGCGTGAGCCCTTTGTGCCAGTGTCCAACAACGTCCACGCTCTTTCAGCGTGCAAATGCATCACTCATGTCCACATGGAACCAAAGTGAGAATATCTTATCATTTACTCGCCAGATAGTCTGGCCACCGCCGCCTCGGATGTCACGGCATAGATACCGAGAGCCAGGAAAACTCTCACGATTACAAAGCATTATTGCTCGTTGTCGGGTTGTTCCAGTCGCTCCAGCATCCGACCGAGCGCCTTTTCCAGAATTGCATCTGAATCGTAGTCGCCCTTGTCGATGGCCAGGCGAATTGCTGCGAGCTTTTCGTCCTGGATCCCTCGGAGCTCTGCCGCAGTCAGGCCGGATACCTCAGCCAATGGCGACGCACTTGCTGGGGCGATCACGTCCAAGTTGACGGAATAGCCTGCAATTAACGAACTCGATATATTTTGAGCAGTTTTATTCATGGCAAGCAACATGGTACGACTGAATTGTCACTTGGTCCAGTGGTGAGTCAAATTCTGGAGGATTGGTGAGACTGCGGCGTCCTGGCAGGTCGATTGAGTCGCGAATTGCTGGAACTGCGCTGCGCTTGGCCCGGCCTACGCCAAAATCAAGTATTGAATTCTTCACTGGTCAGTCGATTCCTTCGAATCCGCAGCGTTTAACCAGCCAGCGATATCAAACGGAATTTCCAGTCGTTCGCGTTTCTTTTCCAGTGCTGTATTGATCCGCGTTGCCAGGTTTTTGTTTTCGCGGCCAACACGCTTGCGGATCAGTCTTTCAAACAAGTCTCCGAACTCCTGAACGGGCTTTCCTTTCAAATGACTGATTCGCCGCAGGCTAAAGTCTGTTAACTGCGCTTCTGCCCGACTCACTTCCGGAATGAATCGCACGCGTGTTCCCTTGTCATTCTGCACGACCTCAGATTTGACATCCAGAATCAGATGCAGGTTCACATCCGCAACGGCCTCTGCGCTGATGCTCCACAGCTTCACCCCGTAGCTCCACTGCT
Source organism: Planctomycetaceae bacterium (assembly GCA_037719765.1). Lineage (GTDB taxonomy): Bacteria > Planctomycetota > Planctomycetia > Planctomycetales > Planctomycetaceae > SXXK01. The sequence continues at coordinate 16,832 of JBBJME010000005.1, read as the reverse complement.
GCTGCCGACCGGTGACTCGCAACCGGGCTGACACTTCGACGTCATAGCGTTGAGTTCCCTTCTCCGGCTCAGGCAATCGTGCGGCCTTCAGCTGGAATCTCTCTTCAGGATCGACCAGCTTTCCGGATGCCTGCAGCCAGTTTCCATGGTTAACATGCTTCCAGCGACGATTGGTCTCTAACTGGCCGTCGTTAAAGCGAACATTCAGGCCGGACTGGATTTTCGTTTCATCGCCCCAGCCATCGTCGTCTTCAAAGGACTGAGGAATCAACAGCAGAGCAATGCCACGAATAAAATCGATAGCCTCCCGCGGTATTTTCTGCCGCGCAATTCCAGCCGTATTGACATTCGCCGCCGCTGGTGGTTCTTGAACTGCATCCAACGGCGGAATCGTCAACTCGGGGCGTTCAGGTTCCTGGGCCGCGTGGCAATCACAGGCGCCAGCGAGCAGAATTGACAGGAAGATTCGGGTTCCAAACTGCACCGCAGACTCCTTTCGGACTGTATTCTACACGAGAATCCCCGATCCGCATCAGCCTATTTCGAATACGGCCCACTGCCGACCAGCGGATGTCCCGCAAAGTCTCGCCGTATACACTGGCGAATCACCTCAACGGCTTTTGCGATATCCTCCGTCGTGACATCCAGGTGCGTTACGGCCCGCAGGCGTTGCCCGCCCATCGGACCGAGCAGAACGCCCTGCTCTTTCAATGCACCCGCCAGCTGAATGGCCAACCCGAGTCCAGCCTCAATTTCGAAGAACACCAGATTGGATTTTACTCGATCGACATCAATCCGGACTCCTTCAATTGACGCCAGCCCCGTTGCGAGCTGCCTGGCATGTGCATGATCTTCCTTCAGTCGTGTGACGTTATTCTCTAATGCATAGATGGCAGCGGCGGCAACAATCCCGGACTGTCGCAACGCGCCACCAAACAGTTTTCGAATCCGTCTGGCCCTGGCAATGTCGTCGCTGTTGCCGACAAGAATTGATCCCATCGGACAACCAAGTCCCTTCGAAAAGCAGATTGAAATCGTATCAAAGCATTTGCCAACATCGACTGCCGAGTATCCTGCCGTGACAATTGCATTGAATAATCTTGCCCCGTCCAAATGCCGCTTCAATCCGTTCCCCGTGGCCCAGTCGGAAACTCGCTGCAGATGGCCAAGCGAGTAGACGTGACCTCCGCCAAGGTTGGTTGTGTTTTCCAGACAGATCAATCGCGTCCTCGCGTAGTGCTGGTCGTTTGCCCGGATTCTGCCTTCCAGAACATCCACATCCAGCATTCCATCTGCGGCCACGATCGTGCGGACCGTCACGCCGCTCAATGCCGCAGGAGCGCCACCCTCGAAATTAGAGATATGACCGGTTTCGTTAATCAGCAGTTCATCGCCTGGCAAACAATGGACGCGTACGCCCATTTGGTTGCTCTGTGTTCCCGAACAGGCGAACACGGCGGCTTCGTGCCCGAACATGTCGGCGACGAACCGTTCCAGTCGATTGACAGTCGGATCTTCTCCCATGACGTCGTCGCCAACTTCGGCAGTGATCATGGCCTGCAGCATCGCAGACGTGGGCCGAGTGACAGTATCGCTGCGAAGATCAATGATTCCTGAGGACCCGGATTTCAAGGGAGCGGCTTTCGAAGAACGGGAATGGACCGGAAAAACTCGGCAAAATCAAGCCACAGACTGTACTTCGGTCCGCAGGTGGCTTCAATCAGGCAGCGGCAGCATCGTAACCTTTCCATGATCAATCTCATAACAGGGGCTGAGAGCCCTTGACCCAATGCGAGCGACCGCTCGAAACCCTGTGGCCCGCTCACGTTGTTCGCTTCCAAACGATGCACGCAGCGTGCCTCATCTGGCAAAGTAAGACTTTAACAGCAATCGTTTCGACACATGACCTCACCACTCTCCATTACAACCATCGATTGCCGTCAGGGCGATGCGAAAGAGCTTTTTCGCCAGCTCCGCGACAAGCTCAGCCCGCGCGGTGATGTCGTTTCGGAATCTGGACGCCAGCGAACCATCGAACTCTTCGGAGAACCACTTAGCCCGCGCGAAGTGGTGCGGCGAATATGTGACGATGTGCGCAATCGTGGTCTTGAAGCTGTTCTGCACTATACGTCCAGACTGGATCGACGCGATCTCACGCCCGAAACGATTCGCGTAACTCCGGAAGAATTGGCGTCAGCGGCAGCTCAGGCATCGCCCGCCTTCCTCGCCACGATTCGTCAAATCCGCGACAATATCGCAGAGTTTCAACGGGCCGTTCTCCCAAACGATGCTCGGGTAACGCGATCAGTCGGGAATGGAACCGTCGAACTTCGACAGCGACATCTGCCGATGAAACGCGTCGGGATCTGCGTACCTGGTGGTGCCGCTGCCTATCCATCGACTGTGCTCATGACGGCTGTCCCGGCGATGACCGCCGGAGTGCGTGAAATTGCGATCGTGGTCCCGCCAACTCCCTTCGGCGGTTACAACATCGACATGCTGGCGACCTGCCATGAGATCGGCGTGACGGAAGTCTACCGCGTCGGCGGAGCCCAGGCCGTAGCGGCGCTGGCCTATGGTGTGGAAGGCATCCCGCGCGTCGACAAGGTTGTCGGTCCGGGCAACCTGTTCGTGGCCCTCGCCAAGCAACATGTCTTTGGCGACGTGGATATTGACAGCATTGCTGGCCCCAGCGAAGTGATCGTCCTTGCCGACAGGACCGCTCGACCGGAATTCGTCGCTGCAGATTTGATCTCACAGGCTGAGCACAGTCCAGGTTCCGGAGTCCTGATCACATGGCATGAGCCACTGATTGCAGCGGTGCTGCAGGCGCTGGAGAAACAGCTGGCTCAGCTGTCGCGAGGTGATCTGGCACGGCAGGCGCTGGCAGACTACGGGGCGTTGATTCTTGCCCGCAGTGAAACAGAAGCCGCAGAACTGACAGACTTACTGGCTCCGGAACATCTCCACATATCGATGGATGATCCGGAAGTCATGCTGAATCAGATTCAAAACGCAGGAGCCATATTCCTGGGTCATTACACCCCCGTTGCTCTGGGTGATTATATCGCAGGCCCATCGCATGTATTGCCCACAGGCGGCACAGCACGATTCGCCAATGGTCTTGCCGCTACGGATTTCCTGAAACGCAGCTCAGTGATCCGGTACGACGCGGCGGCATTGACGGCAGATGCTCAACGCGTGCGTCTGATGGCCGAAAAAGAGGGGCTCACCGCGCACAGTGCAAGTGTGGATATTCGGCTGAAGTAGCGAAAGCGTTTCATAGCCATGCGGCGGACAGGAATGTCCATCCTGGTGAGGTGCTCTTCGTCTGCGTTTGTCGCCATTTCGGATATTTTTCGATACGCTTCCCGATCACTCATCTCTTCTTCCACTTCCTGATTCATATCCACGATGTCGCAATATGATCAAATCCGCCATCACTGTCAGCATCGTCGAACAGGCTCGCAGGGGGCCATTTGTGTTTCACGACGATGTCGCCCATGCCTGCCGGATCGCCTCAGAACTTGGCTTCGACGCAGTTGAATTGTTTGCTCCATCGGCCGAAGCGATCCAGGCCCTGCCGCTGGCCGACTTGCTGAAGCGACATAACTTAAAGCTCGCTGCGGTCGGCACAGGTGCTGGAATGGTAGTCCATAAACTGCATCTGTGCGATCCCGATCCCGCACGCCGTCAAAAAGCGGAACAATTCATCCGCGATATCATGAGTGCCGGAGCTGAATACGCCGCTCCCGCGATTATTGGTTCAATGCAGGGAAAATGGGACGATGTCGTCGATCAGCCCACCGCACAAGGCTACCTGCGAGATGCTCTGCAGCGCCTGGGCGAACATGCAGAATCGCTCGCCACCACTTTAATTTACGAACCGCTGAATCGCTACGAAACCAACATGGCGAATACCATGCAGCAAGGTGTCGAACTCCTGAAACCGCTGGCCACGAAGTCGGTGAAACTATTGGCCGATCTGTTTCACATGAACATCGAAGAAGCTTCAATCGCCGACGCATTGCGAAACGCCGGGGCGCACGTTGGTCATGTCCATTTCGTGGATTCCAATCGCTATGCGGCTGGCCGAGGTCACATGGACTTCGCGCCAATTGCCTCTGCCCTCGCATCGATCGGCTACGATGGTTACGCTTCCGCCGAAGCATTTCCGATTCCCGATTCACTTACGACGGCGCGCCAGACGATCGAAACATTTCGGCGCTGCTTCCGGTCGTGATCAACTTCCATCACTCAAAAATGGACCGACAGCAATGCTCCGTTCTGAACTCATTCATCCAAAGATCTCGGAAGTTCTGGCACGAGCCGGACACAGTTCGAAAGTCTTGATCGCGGACGGCAACTATCCCGCTGCATCTGCGATCGGCCCCAGGGCAGAACTGGTCAGCCTGAATCTGGCGCCAGGGCTGGTGTCCGTGTCGCAGGTGCTGAAAGTGCTGCTGGCTGCCATTCCGGTCGAAGCTGTCAATACGATGGGCATGCCGGACGATGATCCCTATCGGCTGCCGCATGATCCGCCGGTCTGGAATGAGTATCGCAGCATTCTGTCGAACGCCGGAATGGCGATCGAACTGCAGCCAATTTCCCGATGGGAGTTTTACGACGCTGTCGATTCACGCGATCATGTCCTCACGATTCAGACCGGTGATCAGTCGCTTTGGGCGAATCTGTTGCTGACCGTCGGGGTTCGCAAAGCGGGTACTTGACATGATTATCGGGATAGGTACCGACATCGTTGAAATTGAACGCATTCGGGAAATGATCGAGCGTCACGGCGATCACTTTCTGAATCGATGTTTTACGCCCAATGAGATCGAATACGCCAATCGGCATCGTGATTCCGCGGTCCGCTTTTCCGGGCGCTGGGCCGCCAAGGAAGCCGTCGTCAAAGTCCTTGGCACCGGCTTTGTGCAGGGGATTACGTTTCACGATGTCGAAGTGGTTTCACTGCATACTGGTCAGCCCACAGTGCTGTTGTCCGGGGAGGCTCTGGAGATCAGCCAGCGATTAGAGATTGTCGAAATCAAACTTTCGATCTCACATGCTCGGGAATATGCGACGGCGACGGCGATCGGGGTTTCCGGATAACATTCACGATAGGTTGTATAAGTCGTACACGACATATACTCCCGCCGGTGGCTTGCAACGATCGCATTCGCAAACTACACCTTCGCCTGTGTCAAAGTCGCCGCATTTGGACCGCCTGCATGACTGAATCATTTGATCCGTATTCCTCACCGCCACTGCTCAACAGGGCCAGCCTGGATTCTGATGTTTCCACAGAACGTGAAACCGATGCGAGTACAACGAGTCCTGCGACGAGGTGGCTTTTTCGTCGCCGTCGCAGGAATCGTTTGCCTGGGATACTTGCTGTTTCGAAAGAATCCGTCAGGAGACTGGCAGGCATTCTTTCCTAAGTGCATGTTTTTCTGGGCGACGGGCTTGCACTGTCCGGGTTGCGGCTGTCAGCGTGCCTTTCATCACCTGTTCAACGGACGAATCCTGCTCGCCCTGCAATACAATGCGATGGTCATCATCGCCCTGCCCTGGCTGACATGGGAAGCCGTGCGAGCCTCGCTGCGGTTCCTCGAACTGCCGCTGCCCCGATTCATGGTGACTCGCTTCAGGCTGAGTGGGCGACAGGCTATGTCCATCGCGGTTGCAGTGATGGCGTTCTGGATCCTGCGAAATGTGCCATGTCTCCCGTTCGAATGGCTGGCACCCCCCCGGTTGGATTCCAGTTCTCAGTCACCTGCGAGTGCCTTTGTTGCGTTCTTGCCGCTTACCACACAATCCGATTCTGGAGCTGTTCAGGTTCGGATTGATTGGAAGCCGTACGATTCGTTTACGACAGCTTCACGAAGGCGATTGTGCGACCGAAATGCGACTGTTGAAATGTCGTGTCGTACAATGCTGGCAACTGTTCCGCGGCGCCGAGGATCAGCAGTCCGTCGGGATTCAGGCCGCGGGCTATTTTCTGGCACACGGCGCACCGAGTGGATTCATCAAAATAGATGAGCAGATTTCTGCAGAAGATGATATCAAACCCTGCCAGATCCGCAACATTCTCGAGCACGTTGACTCGACGGAAATCGACCATTTTTCGAATAGCTGGCGAAATCAGCCACTGATTATCCCTGGGCGAGAAGTATTTTGTCTTATGCTCCATTGAGATTCCGCGATCAATTTCCCAGTCGGAATACAAACCCGCACGGGCGATTTGGAGAGTACGCTCGGAGATGTCGGTTCCAAGGATCCAGAAGTGATCTGACGTCCAACTTGTGCCTGGGGTGGCCCGGAGGAAATCAAGGATCGCCATCGCAATACTGTAAGGTTCCTGGCCGGTTGACGCTGCGACGGACCAGATGCGAATCCGCGGAAACGGGATGCCGGATCGAGTCTTGCGGTCGTCCAGAGTCTGGATCAGCCGAGGAAGGATGGACCGTCGAAGTTCATCAAACGGATGACCGTCACGATTGAATGATGTTTCGTTCGTCGTCATCGCATCAATGACTTCGTCACGAAAGTGCCCGTCGCTGCGGTCCTGCAGTCGTCGAATGATCTCGGCAAATGATTTCAGATGATATCGTCGGGCAACTGGCTCCAGCCGAGTTCGCACGAGGTACTGTTTGTCTGAGGCAAGTGCCAGGCCGGACGCATCATGGATGAACTTCCGGATGTGGTTGAATTCTTCCTGAGTCAGATTCATCGCGGTGCTCCGACGGCGATTTTTGACAAAGGCAGCACTTCATCGACCGCGCCTGTTTCCGCCGCCGCGCGAGGCATTCCCCAGACGACGCTGCTGGCTTCATCCTGCGCGATGACGTAACCGCCGACTCGTTTGACAGCGCGCACACCCTCAGCCCCATCGTCGCCCATCCCGGTGAGTATCGTTGCCGCAAGGCGACTGCCGTACACGACCGCAGCGGATCGCAGGAAAACATTCACTGCAGGCCGGCAACCCTTTTCCGGCGGAGCATCTGAGAGCCCAATCCTGATGACTCCGTCCTGAGAGCGCACCACCATGTGACGACCGCTCTTCGCCAGACAGATCATGCCTGGCTGTACAACAAGATCATCGCGTGCTTCGACGACGGGACGACCGCACTTTCGCGACAGACTCTCGGCGAGATAGCTGCTCAGTCCTTCCAGAATGTGCTGCACGATCAGGATCGGCACGTTGCATTGCCTGGTGAGTGCAGGCAGGAGAATTCCCAGCGCCTCGGGACCTCCCGTCGATGTGCCGATCGCTATTGCCCGATATTGCCCATTTGTTCCCCGGACACCGGCCGTCCCGGCGCCGCTGCGCTGCATCCTTCCCGAACCAGCGCGACGTTGCTGGTCAACGCGCCGCCGTCGGACGACAACCAGCTTTTGTTCGATTGATCGTCGGAGCAAATCGCGATTGGCCTGCTCGCTGGGTTCACTCGGCTTGCACAAAAAATCGAGCGCACCAAGGAGCAGGCCCTCAACGGTCACCATGGCACCCTTCTTCGTGAGCGCGCTGACGAGGATCGTATCGACTGGTGCCAGTGGTTTCGCCTGAACATTCCTTTTGGCAATTTCGCGGAGCGTCTCGAGCCCGCTGATGCCCGGCATTTCAATGTCGAGCGTAATCAGATCGGGCGGTGACCTGGCAATGAATTCCAGTGCCTTTTCGCCACTGAAAACAGACCCGACGACCTGAACTCCGGGAATCTGCTCGAGAACGGCCTGCAGCATGCCCCGAAAAATTCGGGAATCATCGACGATCAGAATGCGAATTGGTTCAGGAGTTTCCATTTCGGGATATCTTGAACTTTGCGATCAGATTCCGCAACTCCCCGGCGATCTGATCCAGTTGTTTTGCCGCATTTGTTACACCGGTCGCCGACGAGTTTGTTTCTTTGGCGGCCGCGCTGACTTGTGTGATGCTTTCTGAAATTCCGCTGGAAGCCCGCGCTGCCTCACCTACATTTCTCGAAACATCCACAGCACCGCGCGAGGCTTCGGCAAGGTTTCGTGCCATCATGTTGGCCGTGGATGCGACTTCCGAAATCGACCTTGCTATGTGTCCTACGCCCTGATTTGCGTCGGAAATATTCTGCGAGATCGTTTGAGCTGACCGGTTCTGATTCTCTACCGACACGGAGATTCGATCGGCCGACTGATTGATGTTCTTGATGACATCAGCAATTTCGCGAATCACTCCAACCGCCTGACGTGTCCCGTTTTGCACTCCTGCAATCTTCTTCGCGATGTCCTCCGCGGCTTTCGCACTTTGGTTTGCAAGTTCCTTGATCTCGTGAGCGACCACTGCAAAGCCCTTGCCGGCTTCACCAGCAGATGTCGCTTCAATCGTCGCATTCAGCGCGAGCAGATTTGTCTGAAGCGCAATCATCTTGATCGTCTCGGTGAACTTGCTGATCTCAGTGCTTGACTGATCCAGGTCTCGCATCGTGCGTCCAGCTGTCTCTGCCATTTGAGATGCCTCACCGGCCACGCGCGCTCCTTCCTTCACATCATTCAATACATCACGAAACGAGCTGGAGATGCTACTGACCGCACCGGCCACGTTGGTCACGTTCGACGAGGTCTGTTCAGCGGCAGAGGAGATGGCTCCCACACTCGCACTCAGTTCTTCTGTGGCCGAAGAGATCGATGAAAAATTCATACTCATTTGCTCAGCCGCTGCGCTCATGGTGTTGATGTTGGTCGATAACTCTTCCGCTGCTGCTGCGACGCCGCTGGAACGCATTGATGTCTCCTGACTCTGGCCGGTCAGTCCAACGGAAATGTGGCCAAGGCTTGATGAGGATTCAGCGAGAATCGTCGAGGTTTTCTGTATCTGCTGAATAATGTCCGTAAGTGCATCTGCCAGCGCGTCGGTCGCCCCTGCCAGTTCGCCCACTTCATCCTTCTGCGTTAGCCCAATCCGCGACCTCAGGTCTCCGGTCGACATGTTTCGCGTCACATCCCGCACCATGGAAATTGGTTCTGTGATCGATCGGGAAATCCAGAATGATGCGGCGAAGCCCAGTGTCAGTCCGGCACAGCATGCGGCAAGAATGTAGAGCAGGCTCTGGTTGTATGTCGCTTTGCTGGCAGTGACATCACTTTCAGCAGTAGCTCTGAAGGAGGCGATAAGTTCATAGATGCCTTCGATCGCTGTTTCCGAGCTTTCTTTGGCTGTTGTAAGACTGATTGCCGCGGATTTATCGTTGGTGTCGAGTGTAGAAAGTCGAAGCACTTCCGCAAGGCCTGATCTCACTGTGCCGACCGAGCTGGACAGATCACCGGAAGCCACATTTGCCGTGCGGCATGCCTCCTGAGTTTTTTCAGCGTTCTTCGGAAGCTGCTCAAGCAGTTCCTTAAATCGCTGATCGATTTCGCTGAAATTGCTGTCACTTTCAGAGATGGAGAGGTGATGAGCGGCCGTCCGCGTCAGCTCCTGCAGGTCATCGGCGAATGCCTTTGTCGAAGCGGCATTCGCCTCGTTTGCAGCTGCTGGTGGCTCTATGGCCCTGAACGCCAATTCGATCGTCCGCAGTGTGTCCAGAGTCCTTCGTGTCGAGTCGTAGGTCTTGCCGAACAGCTCGGCTGAACCCTTCAGATTTGTGTTCTGGACGGCCAGTTCCAGACATTCGTCGTTGACTTTACGGAATTCCAGGAATGCCTCTTCAAAAGAGTCAAGCATGCTTTTCTCCTTTGCGTCAACAACAGACGCTGTCAGAGTGCGAAGCGCCTGACTGGCCTCCGTCAGGTATTTCCGGGAAGCATCTGCATTCCGTCTGGACTCCTCATCCGTCGTTGCTATCACCGCATTCTTCTGCGTACGAACGGCCATAAGGAGCTTAGAACGGATGTCCCCTGCGGAGATCACGTTCTGCAATGTCTGCCCTCCAAGCTGCTGAACCCTCGCATTCAATACCCCAAGCCGACTCAGTCCGACCCAGGCGATCAATACAGCAATCGAAAGCAACACGATCGTCAGAAACAGCAGCTTGCTGCTCAGTTTGGCATTTTTCATGGTCACACTTCTCATTGACGGACTGGGAATTTTCTCGAAAACAATGGAAAGCCGAACGTCTAAAGACCGTTCGAGAATCTATTAACGCCGACCCAACTTTCTGAGTGATCACACATTGGCAAGGGCTCCACGCGAATGCTCCACACAAGCCAGAAACTTGCGAGGATCCAGGATGATCAATATCTGGCCGTCCAGTTTGCCGACGGACGAGACCAGCGAAGACCGGTCGTTGAAATGCAGCTGCACCTGTTCGCCATTCGACACGGCTTCCGTCTGGCTGTCCGACACGGACACGATGTCGCCGACCTGATCGACGACGATTCCGAACGCGGGCCCGACTGACGCTTTGAAAATGACGAACTGCGAATCCGTGCGAGTTGTGTGATCCCGCTCCGCCAGCAGCGATGCCAGATTCAGAGCCAGAAAAATGTGACCGCGAATGTTGACAAGGCCAAGGACTTCATGTGGCGCATGAGGGATGCGAGTGAAACGTGTTTCTGCCGTGACTTCCTTGACGTCCAGGACCGGCACGCCGAAGAGACGCCCGGCCGACAGGAATGTGCAGTACAATGTGACGTTGTCGCTCATTGTCGCACCCTCATTTCCATGCTCCGCTGAAGCCAGTGAAGTACTTTGCGTTTCAGGCGGTCGTGATCAAGTTTCTCTTCAAAATCATCAAACCCGCAGGCAATGGCCTTTGGCTCATTTTCGCCTTTCGCCAGCGACGTCAGCGCGACGAATGGCATTCGATAGCCCTTTTCACGAGCTGCCTGACAGAACTGCCAGCCGTTCATGTTTGGCATTTCGATATCGGATACGACAAGATCAAAATCCTGTCTCGCCAGCAGTTCCATTCCATCCTGCCCATCGACGCCGGTGACGATTTCAATATTTTCGTCCGAAAGATATCGCTTGACGATCTCGCGAAAGAACGGCGTATCATCAATCAGCAGAATCCGATGCCTGGCCTCCAATCCGGATGGTGCGTCGTGCGACGGGCTATCTGCCCGGCGGTCACTACATTGATTCTTGATGGCAGAGAGTCCGCACCCGCGTCAGCCGTGACTCAAACGCGGACTCGCGAAGCTGTTGCACATCGAGAAACAGTGACAGTCGAGAACGCACGATGGCCGTCCCCAGGACACCTCGGACATTTCCGCTCGACTGAAGCTCAATGGCCAGCGACTCGGTGTCAATAATGCGGTGAGCGAGAATTCCCATTGGTTCAGGCACAAACCTCGGGAGGATGAGGAACATGGTCGGCGATTCCTCGCACGTCGACACATTCATGAACTCATTCAGCCGCAGGATTCGCGTTGACTGACCGTCAATCGTCACAAACTCTTGTTCGCCGACTCGCTCTGTGCGGCTCATGTCAAGCAGCTCAACGCGTCGCACCTGAACGAGGGGCAATGCGTATTGTTCATCGGCACCGTATTCAAACAGCAGCACCCGGTGGACTTCATGAGGATTGCGAATCGTGGACTTCGGAACCTCCTCGGCCACCGCCGCGAAGCAGCGTGCGTGTTCGATGATGCCTTCGACATTGGCAATTAATGCGACTCGACCGTCGCCCATCAGTGTTGCGCCGGAGAAGATGGTCAGTCTTTTCATGGCTGCGTGCATTGGCTTGATCACAATCTCCTCACGGCCCTGAACCTGATCAACGAGCAGCCCAAATCGTTTACCGCTGGATCGCAGCACGAGAATGTATTCTATCTTCTCCGGATCTCGTTCTGTGGGCGGATATTTCGCAAGGATCCGGGTCTTGTCGATGGCAGAAAACGGCTGCGAACGTGTAAGCACCTCTGAGAATCGAATCACAGGAAGCAGGGCCTCTCGAAGTCGAAAGACTTCGACGTCGAAGGCGTGTTCCAGATTCCGCTTGCCGCCGGGATGCAGACAGACAATCTCCTCCAGTTCACGCTGAGCTACCGCAAAGCGATCGTTGCCGACAGTGACGATCAGACACGGAACGATTGCGAGAGTCAGCGGAACTCGCAGATTCATCGACGTTCCCCGGCCGGGCCAGGAATCAATTGTCAGATGCCCTCCCAGCTCTTCGACGTTGGTTTTCACGACGTCCATACCGACTCCTCGACCGGAAATGTCTGTGACCTGCTTTGCTGTCGAAAAACCGGGCAGCAGGATCAGCGACAACAATTCGCGATTGCTCATCCGGTCCAGCTCGGATTCCGTTCGCAGGCCCATGGCTGCGGCTTTGGCTCTTACGGCCACAGGATCAATCCCGCGCCCGTCATCCCGAATTTCAATGCAGACCTGGCCATCTGCCGGCGTTGCGGACAGCACGATCCTGCCGATGCGCGATTTGCCAGCGGCTTCCCGATTCTCGGGCGACTCCAGTCCGTGATCAATGCTGTTACGAATCAGATGCGTCAGAGGACCCGACAGCCGCTCAAGCACGGTCTTGTCAAGTTCCCGTCGGCCCACCAACAACTTCAACTTCACCAAGTTGCCGCGAGATCACGCACCATGCGAGGAAATCGACCGAACAGATTTCCGACCGGCTGCATTCTGGTCTGCAGGACCGTGTCCTGAAGTTCCGACGTCACACTGTTCAGCCTCTGAATCAGGTTCCGCGCGTCTCCTTCCTGTTCCGAAAACGCGACTTGTGTTTGATTGCGAATCAGGGTCAACTCACTCACCAGATTCATCAACCGATCGAGCAATTCGACGTTGATTCGCAGCGATCGCAGTCTCTCTGCGTCCGTGTTCGCAGCCGGTTTGTTTTCCGCAAAACGGCTTTCCAGAGGGATACCCGCGTGGCTCATGCGTTCATTCTCTGCTGGTGACTCCGGTGCTGGCCGCATGATTTCATCAGGACCAGGATTCACCATCACGTCTGTCCTGTCAGCAGGCGGGACGAACTGCGAAGTCCGTCCTGCTGAACGGGAACGTCCATGCCAAATGATTGCCTCCGTCGGAAGTCCAATCGCTAAGTCAGCGGGCGAATACGTCAAATGTTGATCGACAAGCTCACCAGATTCAGCAATTTCACGAAACAGCTCCACGAGTGACCGACGAGACTCTTTTTGCCATTCACGAAGATCAACGCGATGCTTAATCAAGGCTGGCTTTACCAACGTACCGGGCTTCGCAACTTCAACCAGTAAGGCCACATCATCCGGAGATGCCTTAGTCATCAGTATGCCCGAAAAGTGAACGTCGCAATTCTCAGCCCATGTTGCGGAACTCAACGCGAACGTATCAGGCAGGCCGGTGAGCTGAGGATTCTCGACAATTCCAAATGCATCCAATTGTGCGAACAGATCCGCCAGCGGGATTCCGCAATGATGACTTAACCAATGCCGCAAATTGATGTTCAATGGAATGGCGTGCGACATTGTTCCTTCCAGACGCTGCAGTCGCCGAACCATCTCATCGACTGTTGCCTGCTGACTGTGATCCAGATCCTCGACCAGCGCCGCGAGTTGATCACGAGCCGCCAGCAGCGCTTCGACAATATCCGTGGATGGCAATCGAGCCCCGTCGCGATAATCCTCCAGCACGCTCTCCATGGCATGAGCCAATTGACGAATCGTCGCAAAGCCCAGAAACCCAGAATCTCCTTTCAGCGAATGCACCGCGCGCAGTGCATACTGGATAAGTGAACGTGATTCATTGCCACTCGCGGCCTTCTCAAGAGACAGCAGCGACCGCTCGAAGACGGCGAGGTGTTCTCGTGATTCAACGATGAACTCCGAACGAGTGTCGTTCATGGCTGTGCGATCCCGGAAACTCGCAGGACAACTCGCATTTCGTCAGACACCGGAGAAAAGCTCAGCCTCGCGGATGAATTCTTTTCGACGTGCAATCTGGCCGCAGAAAGAAATGCCAGACCAACCGCATCGATGTCCAGCGTTCTTGAAAGATCAAACCGCACCTCTGAGAAATCCGGCTTCAATTCGCGAAGTAGACGGTGACGGAGTGCATCAGCATCTCTCTGGTAAAGGGAATTGCCGCACTCGAGTACAAGACATTGTGTCTTATGCACGGGCACTGACGTCTCGGAAATCGCGGTGTGTTCAATGGGCCGTGCCTCTGCGGCTGGAGGGGACGTCGCCGCAGACGGGGCGGATTTTTTCGCCTCCGTCGCTGCAGGTTGAAGTGCTGAGCCGATCTTCTCTGCGACGGCAATCAATGGCGGCGAGACCGGGGAAATCCGGGCCGCATGCGGCCTTCCCTCGCGAAGGCACCTCAGCTGTGCAACGCAATCGTGGACGTCGCCCGACACTTGCTCAAGCTGTGGTTCTGCACTTTTCGTGGCCTCGGAGATTCGGACGAGCAGATCAACACTCCGGAGCAACAGATCAAAATCTGACGACTTGATCTGCAGTTCGCCTCGCTGTGCTGCGACGAAGCAGTCTTCCATCACATGAGACACTACCACGGCCGCTTCCACCCGAACAATGCGAGCGGCCCCTTTGATGGAATGAGCCGAGCGCATCATCGATTCATAAACGCTGGCATCCGACGGATCTCGCTCCAGCTTCAGCAGCGAACTCGTAAGCACTTCGGAATGTGACTCGACTTCCGCTCGAAACAGATCCATCATCATTTCGTTTGCGCCAAAGCTCATCGGGATGTCTGCCTTTATCGGTAAATCGAATCCTGAATGTGACCGGCGGATTCTCGTGAATTGTTGAGTCTAAAGCTCCCTAATCGTGTTGCAATTGATTTCCTCCTGCGACCACGATATCGCAATTAAATTCCCGCAGTGTCCATTGTTGTCCCGCTTCTCCTGTGTTTAAGTCTCTCTACATCGTGGAACATTCCATGCGATCATCTTCATCGGCAGCGTCGGATACCGTGCCTCGCAAAGCGATTGTGCTGCTGGTTGATGACCAGGCCATCGTGGGAGAGGCCGTCCGACAAATGCTGGCGGAGCAATCCGACATCGCGTTTCACTTCTGTATCAATCCCTTCGAAGCGCTGGACAAGGCCGCACTGCTCAAGCCGACCGTCATCCTGCAGGACCTGGTCATGCCCGACATCGAAGGTCTGGCACTGGTCCGTTTTTATCGCGCGAGCAACGCAACTCGCAATACTCCGATTATCATGCTTTCATCGAACGAAGATCCGGTGATCAAAGCCAATGCCTTCCAGCTTGGCGCAAATGACTACATTGTAAAGCTTCCGGACAAGCTCGAACTGATCGCGCGCATTCGATATCACTCTCAGGCTTACATCAATTTGCTGGAACGAAACGCCGCCTTTGCGGCGCTCGAAGTCAGTGAAAAGCGGATGGCCCACGAAATGCAAACCGGCGCGCATTATGTCGCATCGCTGATGCCTGCTCCGCTTGAGTCGCCACTGAAGATCGACTGGCGGTTTATCCCCAGCGCTGAACTTGGCGGGGACTCCCTGGGCTACTTTCCGATCGACGAACAGCGTTTCGCCTTTTTTCTTCTGGACGTGACAGGTCATGGCCTTGCGTCTGCCCTTCTTGGAGTGTCCGTTTGCAATGTTCTCCGAAGCCGCGCGGTTGCCGGCGCGGACCTCGCTCAGCCAGCTCAGGTGCTGGCCGCGTTAAATCGAAATTTTAAAATGGAAGAGCAGGAGGGCAGGACATTCACGATGTGGTACGGCGTCTTTGAGCATGTGACTCGTCGGCTCACCTGGAGTGGTGGCGGACATCCATCGGCCTTGTTGTTTCGTGGCGGTGCAGGTGTTCCGATAGAACTGGAGTCGCAGAACCCCGGCGTCGGGATGTTTGAGCTGGACGAGTTCGAGCAACAGGAAATCGTGTTGCCTCCGGATTCGCGGATCTTCCTTTTCAGCGACGGGGCATTCGAAATTCATAAACAAAACGGTGGCATGTGGACGTTTCGCGAGTTTATGAATTTTGTTTCGCAGCCCGATGACGCAGACGACGGCATTATGGATCGTCTGATCAACCAGGTTCGTACCCTGAAGGGCGACGACGTGCTGGACGATGACTTTTCCATCATGGATCTGAAGATCTGAATACGCCGGCGAACGGCTGCGGAGCCGACACACAGCTCGAACGGAAACCAGTGACTACGCCTGCCGCAGCAGCGTGAAGCCACGGATGATGTAAATCAAGCCGCTCCAGATTGTCACGCCAACTGCAATCCACAAAAATACATCGCGAACACCAGGCAGCCAGGGCCAGTTCAGCGATGTGGAGAGTGACAGCAGGCTGACGGTGACTGCCACGCATTGCAGTGTCATCTTTAGCTTTCCAGCCATGCTGGCGGAAAAGTCCTTGCCCTCTTTTTCCAGGATGCCGCGCAGACTGGAAACAAACATTTCGCGACCAATGATGATGATCACCATCCATGCATTCACTCCGGAATCCGCTACGCCCTGCTTTTCGAGCAGAAATACGAACGAACCGCACACGATGACTTTATCCACAAACGGGTCCAGAATCCTGCCCAGCACCGTGATCTGCTTGTAACGCCGAGCGAGATACCCGTCGAGGGCGTCGGTTGAGGCCGCGAAGACAAATAATGCGGCGGCAGAGATCCACCAGCCTCCGGCAGAGATCATCGAGAACAGCAGAAGCGACAACAGAAGCCGAGTTCCTGTGACCATGTTGGGCATGTTCAGCGACTCACGCCCCAACACAGCCTGGCGTTTTGCTGTGACAGCAACGGCAGGAGATTGAGTTGAAATATCGGCGTTTGACATAAGGGATTTCGTGAGCGGCAGAACGATGGCGGTCTGTTGACTTAAAGTGAGAAAAGCTTCCAGCTTGTGCTCTGTCAAGGCTTGGAAAAGGGGTCAGGAACCAATAGCCAAATGGCCCAAA
>JBBJME010000127.1:0-19533 GCA_037719765.1 Planctomycetaceae bacterium | reverse complement strand
AGCGGACCGGCCCGCGATCTGCCGCTGGACAGCAGCAGGAACCGGAACGCCAAAAACTGAAGATCAGTAATCGACTCGACGCACTGGCGGCACGCGACAAAGATCAGCTGCAGCTGGAAAATCCAGTGCGGGCAAAGGTTGTGCAGATCGACAAGATGCTGGAAGTGATCGAAGCCAGGCTCAGCGCACTCTACAGGCATGAGGTCGATGAAAGCCTGCGCGGCGACGGTTTCAAGGAGCTGGACGTCAAGCTGGGCGACATCGAGGGCTTTGTAACGGATCTGAATACGGAAACGCAGAACACCGCATTCGAATTTGTCGGACTCCAGATGATCGACATCAGCAGCTCACACGTCACGCCGGCTCGGGATGCAGTTTTTGTCGCCATTCGCAAACCCGACTCGGGCGCGGATGTGCATGCAGAGGAAGCCCTGCACCACGTCGTGAGTGCTCGCGAACTTCTGCTGGCTTTACTGCGGAAGTACGACAGTGTGGCAAAGGAAAAGGAACTGGCGAAGAAGATCGACGAAGCCATCAAAATGTACACTGTTTTTGTAGAGGGCACGCAGCAGCTGCTGGCGGAAGCTCAGCAAACCTTCGACCCGTTGAAACTGCAGCGGGACATGGCAGTCGTGGAAGTCGATCAGGCGTACCTGGATCGCCTGGCCGAAGTCACTCGAATGCGGCGCGACATGATGTCAGAACTCGCGAAGATCCTTGGCGATGATCCGCGTCTTCGCTCCCGATATCTGGATCTGATCAAGCGCCGCCGCGCGTCGCTCCGAAGTCAGCTGGGCGAATTGGCTGCGCGACTGGAACAGTCGGCGCAGGAAGTCATGGGATGGCTGAGCGTCTCGGAGAATCAGCGAGAGAATTACTGGCTGCAGGTTTCGGACCTGCGTCTGGACCTTCCGAAAGAACTTGCCAGGGAAGCTCAGCAGTTTGCAGACCGAGTCGAAAAGCAAATGCCGCTCGTCCTTGAGGCGTCTCAGGGAACCGCGGCGAGGACGATCCAGCTGGCGAAGCAGATTGCTCTGGATATCCGTCGCTGCGACTTTGAAGTTCGGGAACTCCGCAAAACCGGAGAAGCAGCAGTTGGCTCCAATGGACTGAGCACCAGTGCCGGTGATCTGGTGTACCGAATTGGCGAACTGGCTGCCGCTCTGGATGAACTCAACTTTGACGGCCAGGGTCAGGAGGGCGTCGAGGATTATGTTCGCCTGCGGATGTCAGAAAACTGTGCACTGGCCGATCAGGCTGATATGTGGGCCGCGACTGCGGCTGCCATTGAACAAAAACTGTACTCCGGACTGGCTTATGTGGAGCAGCAGCAGATCACCATTTCGACCGAGCTGTTGCGGATGGAGATGCTGAACATTGAGGCCGACCTGGCTGGCCAGTTTAATGAAGAGAATCCCATGCCACAGGAGATTATCAACCTGACTCAGGACAAATTGCACGCAACCTGCTTCAGGAACAAACCCCCGAAGGCGGCTGGCCCATCGCTGGCGGTTCTGAACGCAACTACGGTTCGGCCTACAGCACATCACTTGCGATCCTGGCTCTCACTCCCGCGTATCAGCTGTTGCCGATCTATCAACGCTGAGTCACCGAACGCTGGGCGAGGTGACGGCGGCTGGAGTGACGCCGGGGCGAATCGCGAAAACAAGATATTGCCTCGTTCAGTTTCACGCCGGTCTGTTACACGTTACGCTGCTGCCTTACCCTTAGTGATCGCGTACCTTCAGCCTCGGAAGACGGCTCCTGCACGATGCATAAAGTTGTTGTTGAAGAGCCGTACAAGTTCATACCACCGTATCGCGGACGATGGTTTTCGTGGATGTTTCGGCTTTGGCTGAAACCGTACCTGCGTAAAACACACGGCATCGTCAAATGTACCTACGAGGGTCTGGAACATGTTCGCGAATCGATCAAGTCAGGGCACGGGATTCTGCTGTGTCCGAATCATTCACGCGATTCCGATCCGATGCTGATCGGAATGCTTTGCCGCGCGATTCCCAGCCATGTGTTTTCAATGGCCAGCTGGCACATCTTCAAACAGAGTCGCCTGGAGGCCTTTGTGGTGCGGGGGCTGGGCGGATTCAGCGTGTATCGCGAAGGCATGGATCGCCAGGCTCTGGATACGTCCGTGCGCATCGTCACCAATGCCGAACGACCACTCGTCGTGTTCCCGGAAGGCGTGATCTCACGTACGAACGATCGCCTGAATGCACTGATGGACGGTGTTTCTTTCATTGCCCGGGTGGCGGCGAAGAAGCGGGCTGAGATTCATCCCGACAGAAAGGTGGTCATTCATCCGATCGGCATTCGATACCGGCTGCAGGCCGATCTGGCTCAGCTGTCGGATCCGGTGCTGGAAAAACTGGAAAAACGCACGTTCTGGAAGACTCAGGAGCATCTGTCAACGATCGACCGCATCGGACGACTGGCAATGGCGCTGCTGGCCGCGCGGGAAGTGGAAGTCCTGGGAGCGACGCAACCAGGTACGGTGCGGGCGCGGATCGCTAACCTCATCAACGCGATGCTGCATCCCATTGAAAAACAATGGCTCGGCGGTGCGCGCGTGGGCGATGTGATCGTGCGTGTGAAAGATCTGCGATCAGTGATTCTGGCTGACTTACTCAAAGGCACGCTCACGCCCCAGGAACGCACGTCTCGCTGGAGACAACTCACGGACTGTTACTACGCGCAGACGCTGTCCATGTATCCGGAAGGCTACCTGGACGATGGCGTTAAGGGATCCCTGACTCCCGAACGCATTGTCGAAACAATCCAGCGTCTGGAAGAAGATCTCACGGACCACGTCACCGTGCATCAGGCGTGGCGGCTGGAGTTCAGGATTGGTGAAGCCATGGTGATCGATCCGACTCAAAAAAAATCACGCGGTGGCGATTCGATCATGCAGACGCTGCGCGAACGCATCCTGAGTCTGCTGGAAATTGAAGACTGGTGGCCACCGCAGCCGGTCACGCCGTTCGAAGAATAGTGCGCCGTTCAGACTGGAAAGTGGGGTAAGCTTCCCGCTTGCCTTTATTTGCCTGTTCATTCTTATCGCAAGCCGAAGGCTTACCCCACGTACGATTTGCCGCGTTTCCTGGTACAATCTTTTCGATATCAGCCCGGACTCAGTGAACCATTTTTTCGGGACTCAAACGTGGCCAACTTTCGACGCAAACGCAGACACCTCAGCCTGCCCATCTGGAGCAGTGTGGTGCTGATGACCATCAACATTGTGCTGATGGTCGTGTTGATTGTACAGCTGGCTCAGAAAAGCCTGTGGTTGGCGTTGACACTGGGATCGGTGGCCCTGGGAATCAGTCTGTTCGGCATGTCGCTGTATTCGTTTCTGACAATCAAGGAAATCCAGCTCAATCGACGTCAGTCCAACTTCGTGGACAGCGTCACCCATGAACTCAAGACTCCTATCGCAGCGCTGCGGTTGTATCTGGACACCCTGATCCTGCGCGAGCCGGAACAGAAAGATCGCCAGGAATTCTACGTCACCATGAATTCCGAGCTGGCCCGCCTGGACGGACTCATCAATCAGCTGCTCGAAGTGGCGCGCCTGGATGCGATCGGGCATCAGAAGGAACCCGAAACCGTGCAGCTGGAAGATCTGCTTCGATCCTGTGCTGCAGCCGCATGCCTGCATCACAAACAGGAAATCTCCGACGTCTTTCATTTTGAAATTTCGCCGCTGGCACTTACGTCGCGTCGCATGCTGCTCGAAATGATTTTCGGTAACCTGCTGGACAACGCGGTCAAGTACGGCGGCAATCCTCCGCGCGTCACGGTCCATGCGTTTGCCCGTGGCCGTGATCGGGTTGTTGTTCGTGTACGGGACAATGGACCGGGTGTCGCTCCCGAAAACCGCCGCAGAATTTTTAAGCTGTTTTTCCGGGGAAGTGACGAACTTCAGAGAACAAAGACCGGCACCGGACTGGGCCTGTATATAGTGCGGACGCTGGTGGGTTTCTTAAAAGGCAGCGTCGCAGTCATGGACGTGGAATCGGGAACCGGCAGTGTTTTTGAAGTCACGCTGCCTGGCCGGGAGTTGCAGATTCCGGAGTCGGAAAATCGAGAAGGTCGCCAACGTGTCTCTGAGCTGGCTTTGTCAGGAAAGGAGAATGTACCGTGAGAATTCTTGTGGTCGAAGATGAAGACGCCATCGCGCGCGGGCTGTGTTTCAATTTCGAACGCGAAGGTCATCAGGTGGACGTCGCAAGTAACGGCCCAACCGCGCTGGAAATCTATGAATCCGCTCAGCCTCCGATCGACCTTGTCGTCCTGGATCTGATGCTGCCACAGATGAGCGGCTACGAGATCTGCCGGGCGCTGCGCCGACTGGACATGGATATTCCCATCATGGCGCTGACGGCGCGAACGCTGTCCGAAGACAAAGTGCAGGCGTTTGATGTCGGTGTCGACATGTATATGACGAAGCCGTTCTCGCTGCCGGAACTGTTGAGCCGCGTCAACAATCTGCTCAACAAGCGACGTCGGTCACTTGAGCGTCGTGCCGTGCGACCAACCGAAGACATCGTGCGGTTCAGCGACGTGACGGTGGATTTTGGCCGTTTTGAACTGCGTCGCAATCACGAAGTGCATTCGCTGACCACGCGGGAACAGGAGCTGTTGCGATACTTTCTGGAAAACGACGGCGTCGTCCTGTCTCGAGCACGACTGCAGTCGGACGTATGGAAAGATTCTGCCGATATTTCCAGTCGCTCGATCGACAATTTTGTGATGCGTCTGCGGCGGATGATAGAACAGGATCCCACATCTCCCCGACATCTGCTTTCCATTCGCGGCACCGGCTATCGCTTCGTGCGCGAACCCACACCCGAAAGTGTGGATGAATCGGTCCGTCCGGCTTCTCCGGAATCATGACGCCCGGGGAACCGAAGCTCATCATTTCTTAACATTTGTGCGTTACCGTCGGATACGTTTGTAATTCGATCGACTCACAAAACCACGGCCCTGACGCAAATCGTTCAGTGACAAAGGGTTAGGATCGCTCGATCAATAAGTGAGCGGCGAGGCGCTAGCCGCCGGTGACATAGACTGCAGTATACCGGCGGCGGCGCTCGCCGCTCACTTCATATCGGACAGTAAATTATCGAGCGATCCTTAAGGATGATTGCGATGCCGAAAAACGGCCCGTTTGCCTGCAGTCGTGTCTGGCCACTTCCGTGCTGCTGGAGAGACCTGAACATCATAGCGGTATCGATAACGTCACTCCTTTTGACCGGTTGCGGAGGTGGTGAAGATTTCAGCAAGCCGCCGGCGCAGATTCAGAATCAACTTGCAAAAACAGCCCAGGATCCCGCGGCACCACCAGGCGATGGAACAGAGACAGCGATTGCCGAAGGAACCCCGGTATCCGAACAGCATAGTCCGGCGACGGACGCCGTTGCCGAGTCAGCCGCAACTCCTGCTTCCGACACCGTTGCCACGAATGGCGAGAGTCCTGCCGTGACAGCCACCCCGGCGGAATCTCCAGCACCAGCAACGACGCCTGCACCCGTGAATACGAAGCCCGTTGAAGCAGCGCCCGGCGATGGTGCAGAGGTGATGACGGCCAGCGGCAGTCGGCTGACGCGATTGCTGCGAAGAAGATCAACAGTGCCAATTCTGTCATGGGCAATGCGGGCGGACTGCTGGGAAGCCTGAAATCCGGCGGTGCGAAGAAAGCGGATGCCGCGTGCGCGCCAGTCCTTCGTCTGACCCGACGCGGCACCAATGACGACTCGATTTGGTCGCATGGCCCTGTCTCGAATTCAGTGGCTGCAACTGGTCTCACAACTGACTCGCCAATTCTTCGTGGCCACAACGCCGGATGGAAACAGCCTCGCTGGATCTACGGGTGAGCGAAGTCTCGAAGTCCTTGATACACAACTGGATGTTCGCAGTCAGACACTGACGGCAACCGGTAACCGCCAGCTGCAGGCGACCGTCAATCCAATCCATGTTCCGGTGACCGGCCTTGCAGGAATCATCAATTCCCTGGAACTCACCAATGACGGGCAACAGGTACTGATTGGCACAACTGACGGTCGGCTGCTGGTGCGGAGCGCGGCCAGCACTTCCGACTGGGACCTGTTCGCCCGCGACCTGTTTCTCTTTCAGGACGAGCATCGCAGGACCGCGCGGTTAAGCGACAAAGCTCTGGTTGCCATCCGCTGCCTGCCGGATGATCAGATTCTGACGATTGATGCGAACGGGATCTGTTCGTTCTGGAAGCTGAAAGAAGTCGTTCTTCCCGTCACTCCGATTCTGGAAATGACTGTCGAACAAGCGAAAGCGGCTGAAGCAGAAACAGTCACGGTGACGCCGAAATCGTCCTTTCCTGTGTCAGGGTTTGAGATTCTGAGCATCACAATCGCTGAAAAACTTCAACTGGGTGCTGTTGTCACTTCGTCCGAAGAAGTCTACGTATTCCGGACTGACACCGGCGAGCTGATCGAAACCCTGAAGGCGGATCATTTCGCCGACACTCAGCCGGTCTGCGTGGATTTTATCGCAGACGGAACGGAGATCCTTGCAGGTCTCGCCGACGGGAGAGTTCTCCGTCGCGCTCTGACCGGCGCAACGGCAGTGAGTGGCATCAATGATCAGGGTGAAACGGTTGACTATGATCCCGTATTTGTGCCTGACGTGCAGGATCAGGTGAGTTCCATTACCAGCATTCGATCGATCCCAAACAGCCAGACGATCTACTTTGGCAAGATCGATGGCAAGTCGTACGCTTTGATTCCACTCAAAAGCGGATTCAGCAGTTGAAGAAGCGGCACGCTGCACCAGTGATTGATTTCTGTGTGACGCCGCACGGAGTTCTTTCGATCAGCAGCGATCGGCAGGCCCAGCTGTTTGATCCGCCGCAGACGCAGCTGTCAAACAGCCAGAATGCGGTCGTGGCGTTCCAATTGCCACATGATGAGACACTGGAAGCAGAGGTTGTCGATGACTCGGTGGATCAGAACGGTACTGCGACGCCGGCAGCCAAACCGACGCGACCTGCCCGAACCCGTGTCGCTGAGGAATCAGCCGATGTGAATCTGAGCGTCGCCGAAATTCGTCCGTCCGATTCGGCGCTGGCCCTCTATGCTCATCAGTTGCGATCTGCGGAAGAGCCGGCCAAGCGGCTTGCGCTGCGAAAGCAGATTCTGCGACATCGAGGAGAAAATTCGCTGGCTGACAGTCTGGGAACAGAACCTGCGGAAGCACCCGTCGGTCCTCCACTGCGTGCCGGAGAAGCGATCACGCAGCTGCAGTTCTCAGCAGACAACTGGTCACGAGTTTTGATGGTCATTTCTGACGACGGCACGACAATTGCCACTCTGCATCGGCAGGCAGGTGATCACAGGGATGATCATCAACTCGCGGGGGCCTTGAGTGTCTTTGATCTGACGATTGGAACTGCTCTCCGGCACTGGGACCCAGCCGGTCTCAACGCGGAGTCTGCATCTGAATCTGCCGCATCATCTCCTGCTGCCAGCGCTCGGGCACGCACAGTGTACGACGGGATTCTCTGATGCCGAACTGCTGCGACCGGTCTCTGCGAGCGTCGCATCGGCAGATCGAACACGCTTTTCCTGGGACGGGCAGGCTCGATCGGGATCGCTGAGCCCTCATTGACGCGAGTGAACCTGAGTGATCGCACCGAAACGCATGGACTGGAACTGTTCGAATCGATGATCACCGCGACCGCCGTGACGTCCCTGGGCGATCGATTACTGGTTGGCACTCGTGAGCGTGATCAGGTTCGCCTGTTGGAGCTGAATCCGACGACGTTGTCGATTCAGAATGAGATCACGCGGGAACCGCTGAGCGGACGCATCTCGGACAATTCAGGAGAGACTTCGCAGCAAACGAAATCCGGGACGGCTCTGATTCAGTTGTCGCCCAGTAATAAGCTCATGCTGACATGGGGGCACTACGAAGCCGGAACTCAGTTGCGACTGTGGAGACGCACTGGTTCAGACTGGCCACAGGAAGATGTCAGTGTCATCAAGGCGACAGAAGTCACTCCCGATTTTGATGCGATCGATCATCCGACTGCATTTATCAATCAACAGGACAGTCGCATTGCCATCGTCACGACGAACGGACTGCTTGTCCTGAGTACACGAAAGGCGGAACTGGAAAAGTACATTCCGATTCCAGGCGTCGGCAGCCATCGTCCTCCGTGTGTCTTTTCGCCCGATAGAAAATGGTTACTGACAGGCGACGGCGATGGATCTGTCTGGGCAGCGTCATTGTTGAATTTAGATCGAAAACCGGTCAAGTTCGAGGCACACACGGGACCCATCGCGGGACTGGCCATGTCTGCCAACGGTCGATACCTTGCCACGATCGGTGAAGACAATCGTCTGCGTTCATGGCGCGTGGACGGATTTCTGAAACGGTAGCCGGCGAACGCCATGCGTCAGTTGGTCGGTACATTGCGATTTTGCGGAATGCGTTTGATTCAGCTCATGGTCGACATCGAACCGGCCCGTTGGGTCTGAACGCACTGCTGACACCGCGCGCCGATTTGATTGCTTCAACCACCTTCGCGATTCTGATATCGCTGAAGCTGTTCCTGTTTTTGTTTTTCAAGGTCAGGTTTCATCAGCTGAATCGCAAAAATTACAGCCGAAATCACCACAATCACGAGAAGGGCGATGCCCAGGCCCATCATTGCCTTTCGGCTGAGTTTCACCCCGAAGACTTTTTCGCCGATGATCAGGTCGTCGGCCGAATTGCCGGCGGATGAATTGGAACTGCCCGATGCTCCAACACCTGGTTCCGGAAGCACAGTGAGTGTCATCAGGTTTGCCGCAATCCGCAGGCGCGTCCTGCACTGAATGCAGCGGCCGCTGCGCCCGGCATGTTCAGAACGCAGTCGCAATTCTTTGCGGCATTGCGGACAGTCGATGATGCCAACGGACCGCGCTTTCGAAACTCGCCCCGTGTTGATCAGAGTGCCCGATGAACTCGGAATTCGCTCGGATGGCACTGGCCTCTTTCTTTTGGCGCTGGTGGAGTCCGCCTGTGACTTCACGCTGGAATCTGCCGGCCTCTTTGCGCGTGGCAGCGTTTCCTGCGGAGGAGGCACAGTGGTCTGAGAGCCCGACAGCCCGGCAATTGCCGCTTCGGCAAATTCCACACATGTCGCAAATCGTTCCTCCGGCTTCTTGCTGATCGCCTTTGCCACTGCCTGCGCTGTTGCAACGGGAACGGCCTTGCGCACTTCACTGATCAGAGGCAGAACTCGCCGAGTCTGATTGACCATTGTGGCAGATGGTGTTTTTCCCAGCATCGGAGGCGCACCGATCAGCGTATTGTAAACCGTGATGCCCAATGAATACTGATCGGCTCGGCCATCGTAATCCGCCCCCAGCACAATTTCCGGAGCCACAAAATTCGGCGTGCCCACGACAAATCCGGCAGCAGTTTCGTCTGCTGCGTTTTCGTCCGGTTCGCCATACATCATTTTCGTCAGGCCAAAATCGCTCAGGAACGCATTGCCGGTTTCGTCGAACAGGATATTGGCCGGCTTGACGTCGCGATGCACGACCTGTCGCTGATGCGCGAAATCCAGAGCCTTCGCGATTTCCAGCAGCCAGCTGCGGATCGAATCCACGGCAAGGGCTGCTGGTTGTCCGTTGCGTGCCTGCATTCGATCCAGCAGGCAACCGCCTGACAGGTACTGTCACGACAAACGGTACGTTGCTGTGCAGACCGACATCCAGAATACTGACGATATGCGGGTGCTGCAGTTGAACCAGAAGTCGGCTTTCACGACGGAAGCGTTCGCCAGTCCGGCGTCCTGCAGCTTGTGTTTCTTAGGCACCTTGATGACGACCTCGGTTTCCAGCCGATGGTCAAAAGCCCGATACACGATTGCCATACTTCCCGCGCCGACGCGAGCCACGATCTTGAACCGATCGTCGGCCAGCGAAGCACCGATCAAAAATTCCGGGTCGAGCAACCCCGCGCCCATTTTGGAAACTCTCTCATAAAATGAGTGTGAAGTCAGCGAATCCGGAACCCTGTCGTACACGAAACACCGTCATGTCGGGTCACAGGGTACGGCAGCAGCCCCATTCGCGACATGCCACAGTGTTAATTCTGTGTTAATCATTCGGAAGTCGATGGTTTATGAAAACAGTTGCGCGAGTCCGGGAAAAGAATTCACGGAATCAAAGGCCCTGAATCCTCTCTACCCGGAAAACTCGCGGGATGTTCACTCAAATTTAAGATGGTTCCATCAGACTGCTCGGTGCGTGCGCAAGCGGGGTGTGGATTTCATCGTTGGTCAGGGTGGCATTCTCAATCCTAACCCGATGCGTCAGCGGGGACTGCAGGCCATTTGCCTCATTGACGCTTCGGGTTGGTCTTAAATCAAGAGGCCGCAAGCGCGAGAGGGCAGATTTTGAATTTTGCGGGTCAATCGGGACTTTCGCTGTGGCAAATTCATCGAGTTCCTCAGCCATTCACCCTCCTCCTCCGGCAGGACACGAACTGATCCGTACCGTGGTTCTCGTGGATTCTCCTCAGATTACGCGCCCGGTCGGGCAATTTCTGCGACAAACGGGCTGGACCGTTTACGAAGCATCAAACTGTGGCCAGGCACGGGGCCTGATCGCGCGATACAGTCCGGAATTTGTGATCATGGAATTGCTGTTGCCGCTCGAAACCGGCTTCGAATTCTGTGCATATCTCAAGAAGTCTGACTGCCGAACGGCCGTGATGATCTTTACCGAGGTGCAGCTGGAAGAAGCTCGAAACATGGCGTGGTGGGCGTGGGCCGATGCATTCCTGGCAAAGCCCACTGATCCGAATCGGCTCTATCACCAGATCCTGACCACTGCACAGCGAGTCAGTTTTCGCATTCAAGAGGCAGAAAAGGGCTACGGCGGCAGCATTTCATTTCGGTGCAAATGCGGAAAATCCCTGCGCGTTGGATCGCAGCATGCAGGCCGCGCGATTATTTGTCCGGGATGTCAGCATCTTGCAAAATGTCCCGACTCACTTCTGGATTCCGGAACGCTGTACCGTTCGATGCTGGAAGAGCGTCGCGGTCTGCGTTCCACTCAGACGGGTATCGCCTGCGCGCATTGCCGCAAAACTGTGGATCCCCGAAAATGCCGTGTCCGCGATCACTATGAATGTCTCCACTGCAAAACGCCCTTCAGACTTTCAGCGGATTTCTTTGAACAATGGCTGTTGTTTTTTGGTGATCAGTCGCCGGAGGCGCCCGTGAGCGATTTCAATCCGCTGCGCTACGTTTACGTGCAATGCGAGAAGTGTCGCAGTCTGCATCAATATTTTCGCGATGCCGATTCTCCGCAGCCGTGTCCATCGTGCGGACATCAGCATTCGCTGCCATCGATTCGCGGCGTTCCGGTTTCTCGCGCAGCTCTGGCGAGTACCGGGCGGCTGTTTGAATTTCGACTGGCCGATGGACGCAACAAACTGTTCCTGCTTCCGTCACGGCGAAAATGGATGGTCGGCAGTTCTCCCGCCTGTGCGATTGCGCTGCAGAATCAACCATTGAAGCCGCAGCACTGCATCCTGAAGAATACGGTTGAGGGACCATTCATCTTTCCGGCTGATCCCGAGGCGCAAATCAGCGTGAATGGCAACGGCGTCAAGGCTCCGACTCTGCTCAAACCCGGCGACGAAATCCGACTGGGCGCCGTGTGTCTGTCGCTGCACGGAACACCGGAACGGCAACTCAGAAAACATCTCTCCGGACTCTTAAACGACGTTGCAGAAAAACAGAAACTGGTCGGCGAACTGGAATTCGCCGAACCAGCCGCGAAGATCCTGCAGTACTACTGGGAACTGCAACGCCTGCGCTGGATTGATTACCAGCGCACATCGCTTTCCAATCGCATTCCGCTGATAAAGCCTGGAGATTCCTGACGCAGCATCGGTGCATTCACCACAGTCTTGTCCGCAGCACCTTCAACACAAGGCTCTTACTGTTCACACTGGCGCTGAGTGTCCTCAATGATTCTTAAGTTTTTCTTCAGCCGCATGTCACCCGGCGAAATTCTCAACGCTTCCTGATAAAGAGCAATCGATCTCCGCATGTTGCCGCGACGCGCCTCTGCATTGGCAAGGCCCGCGAGACATTCAATGTTTTGTGCATCGAGAGTTGTGGCCCGCTCGAACAGGGCAAGTGACTCAGCGGAATCCGATTTGCAGGGCGTAGGCAAGGTGTAATGCAGCGATTGCGTCGGCGGGGGCAAGCATGACAGCTCGACGAAGGTATTCGACGGACTCGTTCGCTATTCATCGTCAACAGCAACAAGTTGGTGTGAAATCTTCCCGGTCACGGCATCGCCGATGAATACATCCAGTTCTTCAGTGCTGGCCACCGCCACTTGCTGATTGTCATCCGAGACGCTGAACATGTCGATCGCGCTGCGGCAGCCTTCGATGTTGAATTCCTCGGTGGAAGCAAATTCCTTTGAACTGACGATCACTTTACCCCCGGTGCTGACAGCGACCAGATTGTGGGTGCCGGGTGCAAATCGGACGAAGGCATAACCGAACGAATCTTTGGGTTCCAGTTTGGCTTTAACACTTGTCGTTGCCATTTCGATCACTGCGACGCCGTAGGAACTCTGGCTGATTGCCAGAAACTTCATATCATCTGAAAAGCACATTGAGAGAACTTCGCCCCCATTTGCGCCACCCGTGAGATCGGAAAACGAGAATTCGCCGACCTCGTCGTTCTTAAGATCGTAGACCAGCACCGTAGCGCCGCTCATCGACGCCACAAAACTGCTGTCCAGACTCACGGTCATCTGGCCACCGGGTATTTTTGACAAAATCCGGTCCGACTGCAGTTGCATCGTCTGTAAATTGTAGGACGCAAGGTGGGCACGGTTCTCCTTCAGGTAGGCCACGAAGAGGTTTTTAGTCTGGCGGTGAAGAACAGTGTGTGTGATCTGCTCGGGAAGAATCAGTTTCGGCCCTGCTTCTTTGAGCGTCGTGCCCAGAAAGTCATAGGCAACCATTTTTCCATCCTGATTGATCAAAAGGCTGGCATCATCCACAAAGATCCCGCCTGTGATGCGACCGGGCAACGACTGTCGGCAGGCCAGCTTACCCGATTTCAGATTCCAGACTTCGCTGACACCAAACTGACGCACTACAAGTATGTTTTCGCCGCTGGAACTGACCGACATGGAAATTGGAGGCTCGATCTCAAACTGTTCCCCGCTGGCGGCCATCAGAATGCCCTTAAAGGCAAACATCCCCACGGATGATGCCAGAAGCAGAATGACAGCGAATAATGTCTTTGCTCCGCCCGGTACCAGTCCCGCAATCGTGCTGGGAGCAATCCAGCCCGCTACGGCAGACAAGCGACGCTTCCATTGGCGCGCCTTTCGGTTTCCTGTCCTGACTCCAAGATCAGTCAGTGTCTGTTCAGCACCGCGGCGGACCAATTCGTCGGAATCGTCCAGCAGTGGCTCGACCTGTTCGACGGCACCTTCCAGCTTCAGAAGCCCGATTCCTCGTACGGCCTGATAGCGGACTTCCGGCAACTGATCACGCAACAGTGACAGCAATATCGGCCCCGCCGATGACTGTCCAAGACGGCCTAAGGCGATCACAGCCTGCAACCGGACCAGCGGATGATCTTCCAGAGCTTCTTCCAGGAGATGCACTGACGTCTCGTCGCCGAAGTCGCCAAGTGCTTTTGCACAAGCGCTGCGAACCGTCTCATCCGGATCCTGCTTCAACATCTCTCGCAGACGAGGAAGAATTCCTTCTGACTTCAGCACCGCCAGCTGCTCAATCGCCTGACGCCGCAGGGCGGGAGTATGATCGTCCAGCAGTCGGCGAAAGACAGGAACGCTGGCGGTGATCTTCAGCTTACGAAGTGCCTTGACCGCCTGCTCGCGAAATTGCGAAGAATCTCCTTCGATATAGCGCTGCAGAATTGGCAAAGAACTGCTGGCACCGTTTCGCTGCAATGCGGCCAGCAGGTATTCCACAGTGGTCGCATCGGTCTCCTGATCCAACGCCTTGGCGATCACGTCGGCAAGGTCAGACTCGTCAATTCGCGACATCGACTGCGCAGCATTGCGGCGCACGGTAAGGTTGCTGTCAAACACCAGCTTCTGCAGGAGTTCCACACTCCGCGGACTGTACATCGTCGCCACAGACATCGCTGCCTGCGCCCGCACAGTTGGGTCTGCGTCTTCCAGGGCATCGTTAATCTGAGAGATGGCTCGCTTCGCCTGTGTGCGTGCCAGTGCTTCAACGGCCGCAGCTCGCAGAACAGGTGCATTGTGCGATGCCAGTTTCTGGAAGATCTCAAGATATGTGTCTCCGGCAATCCGAGCGAGCAGAGAAACTGCGAATGCGGCCGAGTTCGTGTCGTCACCGCGCAGGACTTCCAGCAGCAGTGTTTCCCATTTCGATTTTTTATCGTCAGACGTTGCTTCAATGCCGACCGTGACCACGGTTCTCAGGCTGGTTCCACAGAGACCAGCGGCAAGCAGGACCGGACGAGTGGGTTCCAGATCGAGTCTTGTCAGAGCCTCCAGCGCGGCTTCGACAACTGTTCCGGACTTGTCAGCGAAAAGTTTCAACAGCAGCACAGCAGAACCTGCGTGCGCGATGCAACCGATTGCGTGGGCACATGCCTCGCGAATCTGTTTTGCCGGCTTGTGACAGAATGACGCCAGAGTGGAAAGCGCGGCAGGCGAATTCGTGGCACCCAACTCATGAAGCTGTTCAATAATCCGATCCATCTTCGTCGATGGTGTCGCCATCAGCGTCGATATTCTTTTCTTCAGGAGACGTGGCAGCGTCTTAGGGATCTCTTCAGCGTCTTCCAATAGTTTGCGAAATGCGTCCTCACGCGCGGCACTCAGACGAGCCAATGCTTTTTCGTGTGCGGCTGTGGCGAGTGCCTTGGCGGCTTCTATCTCATCGATTGATTGTTCATCGTCACCTGGCAGGCCAACCTGGGTCACTCCAGAAGTGGTGCTGGACTGGTGAACCGTGGAAGACACTTCAGCGCCCGCTTTCCCGGCGGCGCTGGTTGTCGCTGTGAAAGAAACAGGCTCAGTTGCAGAGCTGGTGAATGCAGGAATCAGCGGCGATGAGCTGGTCATGTCGAATGCCGGAGCCGCCGACATCATGCCCGGGTGCATGGCGGGCGGGTACGTTCCGTTTGCTGACATCGCTGCCGGATGCATCATGGGCATTAACGGCATACTCAAGCCGGGCGTATTGCCCATCGCTGTCGCCGTGTCGTATGCAGAAAAAGGAAACGAAGGTTGGCCAGGCTCCGGCAAGCCGAATTTCGTATGGCCTGGGATTGCTGAAGGACGACTGCCATTATTGAAATGCTGAGCCGCAGGTCGAGTCATTCGACCGCTCGATTGCGCTGGGATTTCGGGCGCTGCCAGCATGCCGCTCAGCGACATCGAAGCCTGTGACCCGTTTGAGGCGAATTCGAGTTCGCTGCGATCATCGTCATCATCATATTCATTGTCCGAGCCGATTTCAGAAATTGAATTGAAGAAACCTAAGTCGGCTGCACTGTCGTTGCTGTCATCAACCAGCCGAACGTCACTTTCGTCGTCGTCGTCTTCAGCAAAATCAGAGGTCATCTCGTATCGGTCTGCCGTTTGAGCCTCTTTGGCAGCTGCAGCGGTTGCGCGTGTACTGTGCCCGTGGGCTGACACTCCAACGCTCGCCGGGGTTGACTGGCTTTTTTCGGCGTTTCCCCAGCCGAATATGCTGGACTCTGAAGATTGCGAATCCGCTCCGACCGCGACCGGTTGTGGCAAAGGTTTTCCTGTTGCGGTCGCACGTTCCGGGGAAGCGCTTAGCAGGAGCTGGCTGAGAAGCCACTGTCGCGGTGTTTGCGGTTTGCGCGGGACGTGATTCAGTGATGGCATCGCGGAATTCAAATCGCAGCCAGTCTGCCACAATTTTCAAATCCGGCTGTTGGTCCGCATTTGATTCGCCGAGCAATTGAAAAAAGCTGCTGCGTTTGCTGTTCGTGATCAATCGCAGCGTTTCCACAATCAGACTGCGAAGAGATCTGCTGCCAAAACAGGCCGTAAGAATCGCCTCTACCGTGTGAGGCTGATTGAGCTGAATCAGCGCTGAAACGAAGTCTGCCTAACACGCGACGAACCGTCATGCAGCATCGGCAACAGCAAATATGCCGACAAAGGATGCCGAATACAGCCGAGCGCGACCGCAGTGGCCTTTCGCACGTCCCTGGACTGAGCTCCTGTGACCAGCAACAGTGGCGGCAGCACGGCCGGATCACCCATGCGGCCAAGAGCTGTCACGATGGCAATGCGCGCGGAGATCTCGTTAGTCGGCAGAGCCCTGAGGCTTTCCATCAACGACACAAGAAGCGGATTCGTTGCTTTCGGAAGCGGTACGCCGAGTGTTTTCAGCCGGGCGCGGTTTGCAGCAATTGCGGTTTGTAGTCGTGATGTCGCTTCTTCGTTGTCCAGTGATGAAATTAGCCGTTCCAGTGCCGCGCTGGGATCGCAGGATGTGATCGCTGACGCATTCAAGCCAGTGGCAGAATTCACGCGGGACACACTGACAACAGCAAACCGTTCCCCGCATTCACTGCAGAACTTCGCAGCAGCCGGATTGTTGGTCCTGCATTGCACACATGATTTGAATGCTTGACTTGTTTCTGTCATGGTAATTCTCTTAACTCGGGCCTCGCAGCAACTCTCAGTCAGGCAGCTACCGGCATCAACACAGAGATCCGGCTGCAGAAATCATTCTGCAGCCGGATTCAGAATTCATGCTTTACGCGATCCGATTCCTGTGGAGGAATCAATCACTCGAAGTTGCCCTTGGCGTAAGTTGCCGGATCCTGCAACCAGGTGCCTGTGAATACTTCGAAGGCGTTAATTTCGCACGGGCCTTCGGTGTAACCATCACGTGATGAGGTCATACCGGTCGCATTGAACCCGGGGTTCAGATATCTGTCACCGTTAGTGTCGAAGATGGTCTTGACGCTGCCGTCAGCCATGAGCAGGTTGCAGCCTGCGTTGTGAACGGCGTAGAAGTCGCGGTAGTCCTGCAGTACCAGGCCAAGCGTCGAGTCTGCAGCAAAGCTTGATTCATTTGTCGAATTCACAACTTCACCGAGCTGAGGATATCGCTTCGGGTTGTACAGAGTCGCAGCCTGACCATCAAAGGACGATGCACCCTTGTCAAGCAACTGCAGTGATGATGAACTGACACGAGATGGACCATCGTTGAACGATTCGCCCAGTCGAGCTCCGGTGATCAGCTTGCCTTCTTCGTCGAGCGAAGCAAGAGCCGTACCGCCAAGAGTCAGGATGGCTTCCTTCGAATCGCCTGGTGCATTGTCGCCGAGCAATGGAATGTTGCTGGAGGGTACATCGGCACGGCTCATCTGAACCTGAGTCAGTGGGCCGGTACATGTACGCGTTGCATTCGTCGGGTCAGTCGATGTGGACTTGGACAGATTCTTGCACAGCACACCGTTCATCAGCGCCACCGAAACGCCGGTTGTCGCGTCCGTGGCTGAGCTCTTCACCAGATTCTGACCGCGAACCATGAACCAGCTGGAAGAATAGTTCGTGTTAAGACCCTTGCGAACAAGGTCCGCAATCGCCTGATCTCGAGCATCACTGCCTGCACCGGTGATTGTGCCGTAGGTTGCATACAATCCGTTTCTCTGAT
Organism: Planctomycetaceae bacterium; assembly: GCA_037719765.1. Taxonomy (GTDB): domain Bacteria; phylum Planctomycetota; class Planctomycetia; order Planctomycetales; family Planctomycetaceae; genus SXXK01. The sequence continues at coordinate 1,800 of JBBJME010000127.1, read as the reverse complement.
TGATCGGCGGAATAGTCAGGCTCGTCGATGATGTATTCACCGTACCGAGCATGTCATTCAGTTTCTCCAGGCCACGAATCTCGCTGGATGGGCACAGCATGCGGTTTGGCTGTCCACCTTTGACTGTCATCACGTTGCCAGCCCAGCTGTAAAACTGTGGATCCCCGTCACGGCTGTAGTCATAAGCACCTGAACACAGTCGCTTCGCAGGATCACTGTCGCTCCATGAATACAGAGCAATCCCGAACTGACGCAAATTGTTCTTGCACTGTGTGCTGCGGGCAGCCTCACGTGCAGATTGAATTGCCGGCAGGATCAGGGCCATCAGGATGGCGATGATCGCAATCACGACCAGCAGTTCGATCAGGGTGAAACCCTTACTTCGGGCCTCTGCGATGATTGAATTTTTGTACAATGTCTTCACTAGTGTTTTCCCTTTTTGAAAAACGAAACCAAACACAAACACCAAACTAAACGTAACTTCACTGCAATCAACCTTTGATCGCAGATTCCGGATTCTTTGATCTTGCTTCCTCCCTTGAACAAACCTGCTTCCGTTTCCGCTGAATGCCTCCCTTTGTGTTGCAGACTCGTTGCCCCCGCGAACTGAAACCTCTGAAAGCTCAGCGACACTCTTCAGCGGTCTCGGACCATGTGTGGCTGTCACTTCCGATCAACCATCACTTCTCATTCGCGTCTGGAGGTATTCTGCGGCGCTTGCGTTAAGCAATGATGAAGTGACCATGAATTGAAACGGTTTTCCGAAAGTTTTTTCTTAACCGTTTCTTCACACTGCCGCTCCGTCCTGAAGGGCCGTCACAACAGCTTTGAGCAGGCGATTTGCACGCAGAGACACCATTGACGTCTCAGACAGCGCGGCCAGAAGTTCTGACGGCGTATTAAGAAACGATGAATTCAGGAATAGTAGGTCCTTTCTGCCGGAAAGGACTTTCGCCGCGACGCGAACCTGCCGAAATCGGCGACAGCACTACCCTGCTGAACTCGGACAAAGGAGTTTCATTCGACGCGTTCTCGGGGTAGAATCATCGCAAAATTGCGTCGCAGCCTGCATTGCCAGGGATCCATCATGTCCGTCACATCGCCAACAATTCCGTCTGCCAACGGCGAACCTGCCTGGGAAGTCGCCTACATGCTGCCTGTTCAGGGCAGCTGGAGCGAAGAGGATTTCCTGAAGTTTCATACCAACAGAATGGCCGAACTTGTTAACGGACGCCTGGAGATTCTGCCGATGCCAACGCTGAAACATCAAAGGATTCTTCGATGGCTTCTCGGGATGTTCGAAGGGGCCGCTCCCGGTGGCTCAACAACTCTTTTCGCACCGCTTCCGACTCGACTTTTCCCTGGGACGATTCGCGAACCGGACCTCCTTTACATTGCACCGGAAAATGCTCCGGGCCCGGATGTCGATTATCCGACTCACATCGACCTCGCACTGGAAATTGTCAGCCCCGGAAAAGACGCTCGGCAGCGTGACTATGAGGACAAACGTGTTGACTACGCCCGAGCCGCGATCTCCGAATACTGGATCGTCGATCCGCTTGAAAATCAGGTCACCGTTCTGGTGCTTCAGGACAGCATTTACACAGAACATGGCGTCTTTCGGATTGGCGACGTAGCCTCCGGCTTACTGCTGCCCGCACTGAGTATCGATGTGCGTGCGATGCTCAATGCGTAGTCGCCGAAGTCGTGAGGATTCGCTTTAAAAAAGGGGTCAGGAACCAATAGTGCGGAGCACCCCCTGGGCCATTTGGCTATTGGTTCCTGACCCCTTTTTTAAAG
>JBBJME010000363.1:0-6092 GCA_037719765.1 Planctomycetaceae bacterium | reverse complement strand
CTCAAAAAGGCTAAGTTAAGCCGTTTCTTAAACGGCTCGATCGCCTGCGGAGTTACTCAGAAAAGAAAATGACCGTGCGCGGTGGCTTTCTGGGCGAAACCACGCGCATCGCACTCGTCGAAGCCGATGAAGGATTCGCATCCCATCGAGCCGCGACGGAACTGCTGATTGCCGAGCATCGTCCGTCCTGGATTCTGTCGGTCGGATTCAGTTCATCGCTGTCCGACGACGTCAGGCCCGGTGACATCGTGATCGCCAGCGAGATCAGCGACACACATGTCAACAGTCTGCCGGTGAAGTGCAGCATCCCGGCTCGCAAGCGCATCCATGTGGGCAAGCTGATCGTGGCCGATGACCATCCGGTGACGCCCGCGGAAAAGCAGGCACTCCGTGAACGCTTTCCTGGACTTGCCGCCGACACCGGCAGCCTTGCGGTCGCTCAGGTCTGTCAGGAACGCACGATTCGCTTCATGGCCATTCGCGTGGCCGTGGATGCGATCGACGAAGAAATCCCCGAGCAAGCCGCCTCGATGATCTTCCACCCCACCAGCCGCGCGATCGGCTCTGCACTGGGGACGTTGTTCAAGGGGCTCCGAAAAATCACGGTCATGAACCAATGGCGCGAACGCACCAACAACGCCGCCGGCAATCTCGATCGCTTCGTGGCGGGCATTGTGGAACAGCTTGCCGAATCGATTGAGCGCCAGCGGCTGGGATAGACCTTTCTTGTTTCCCCATGCTGAAGGATTGCTCAGCTTACGATCTCTCACCACGGAAAGTACAGACTCATGCGAAATGATCTTACAGACATCACGATGATTGTGGACCGCAGCGGATCGATGGCGTCAATTAAATCCGATGCCGAGGGCGGTATTAACACGTTTGTGGAACACCAGAAACAGGAGCCCGGAGAGGCTCTGCTCACGCTGGTCCAGTTCGATACGCATTACGAATTTGTGCACTCCGGAATCCCGATCAAACAGGTTTCCGCATTTACGCTGGTGCCTCGTGGAGGAACGGCTCTATTGGACGCAGTTGGTCGTGCGATCAATGAAACAGGTGCCCGACTGGCAGCGATCGACGAAGCGCAGCGGCCAGGGCTGGTGGTCGTGGTGATCGTGACTGACGGAGAAGAAAACTCGAGTCGTGAATTCAGGCGTGAGCAGATCCGCGCCATGATCGAACACCAGCAAGCCGTGTACAAGTGGCAATTTACATTCCTTGCGGCGAATCAGGATGCATTTGCCGAAGGCGCATCGCTCGGAATCGCCGCAGACGGAATCGCAAACTATTCAACCAACAAGATCGCAAGTGCGCACATGGGGACCTCGAGCAAAGTCGCCCGCATGCGACGCTCCGCCAGTGCCGGAGAAGCGATCGACAACAAATTCACCGATGAAGAACTTCGTTCGATGCAGTAAGATGCCACGCAAAAAGCCGCCGTTCTGAATGAACGGCGGCTTTGAGCATCTTATGTCAGGCAATCGACCGTGTTCGCTAAAACAGCCACACCTGAGGCACGCTTCAGCCAACAAAAGTTTTTCGCTTGAGCGCTGCAAGGCGTGACTTGGTGCGAGAGGCTGCATTCTTGTGAAGCAGTTTCTTGGAAGCAGCCTGATCGAGTGCTTTGACGACGAGGCTGAATTCCTTGTCAGCGGCTTCCTGCGTCGGCTTTTCAGCAAGCATCAGTCGGAATTTCTTAAGTCGCGTGCGAAGTGATCCACGTTGCTGGCGATTACGATCGCGGCGAACGTTGGACCGGCGGAGAGATTTTTCGGCGGACGCTGAATTAGGCATAGCGGAGAAACTGTGTCATAAACGGGTTGAAGACCGCACAAACGCCGGAAAACGCAATTCCGGCCAATCCGTGGATTCAATTTGAACGGGGCAGGATAGCTGTCGAATTCAATAAATGCCAGTCTGATCGCCAAAACCGGGACGAATTGGTTCTTCCAGACCGCGATTTTTTGGCTTTGGGAATGTCGGTCCGTATTTTTGCGAGTGGATTAACGCTCAGGATGGCAGATTGAAGCACCAGGGAGCGAAGCGTTTCAGGTCGAAGCCATGGCCGTTTTTACAGTAACTGCTACATTCTTTCGCAGCTTGACTCTCAGACTCACAAGGTAATTAGCGTGCAACACATTCTGTTCTTTGATATTGATGGCACAATGCTCAGCACTGGCGGGGCTGGGCAGCGGGCGATGGAACTTGCACTCGTGGAAGAATTCCGCATCCAGTTTCCGTTCGAAGGTGTCCTCACAGCCGGCCGCACGGATCGCGGTATCGCCGACGAGATCTTTGCAAAATACGCACTTGTGGACACTCCTCAGGAACGTGAGCGATTCATGTTGAGCTATCTGGATCGACTGCCTCAGTGTCTGCAGACTCTGCCTGGTGAACTGCTGCCTGGTGTTTCGGAACTGCTCCACCAGCTGCATCGCGATGAGAACGTGCATCTGAGCCTGCTCACAGGTAACTATGTCGAAGGCGCGTGGATCAAATTGCGGCACTTCGGGATTGATCGTTTTTTTGAAACCGGTGGCTTTGGAGATCATCACGCTCACCGTAATGACGTCGCACGAGTGGCCGTCAAAACTGTGCGTGGGCACCTCAATCGCGCAGTGCCGGATGGCACGGCTTGCGTAATCGGCGACACGCCTGCCGATATTCACTGTGCGCGAGCCATCCACGCTCGGGCAGTCGCGGTGGCAACGGGCATGTATTCATTCGCCGAACTGCAGCCGCATAAACCCGATCACCTGTTTGCGGATTTGAGCGACACCGCAACCGTCGCAAGAAGTCTGCTGCAAGCGTGAAGGCGCGGAAACTCATGAAAAGCTCCAGTCCTTCGGCAACCCTGATCCCGAATCTGGTGTGGCGCACGCTGCACTGGCCGTGCTGGGCGCTGTGTCGGACGTGGCTCCGTGTGGGCTGCTCCGGACTGGAGAATATCGATCACACCAAAGGCGGGCTGCTGCTGGTGAATCATCAAAGTTTTCTCGACCCTTTACTGGCGGCCGTGTGGCTGACTCGTCCCGTGTCCTACCTTGCTCGCGACAGCCTGTTCAAAGTGCCGGTTCTGGGCTGGCTGCTCCGCCACACAAAAGTGATCCCGATCAGCAGGGAAGCCGCGCGGGGCGGCAGTATTCGTTTGGCACTGGAGCGTCTGGAACAGGGATTTCTGATCGGCATTTTTCCGGAAGGCACGCGGTCCTCCGGTACGGAAGTGCGTACTTTCCGACCTGGGTTTCTGGCGATGGTGCGGCGGACGAACCAGCCTGTTTATCCGGTCGGTATCGCAGGTTCCGACCGCGCGATGCCGCGTGGAGCATGGTTGATCCGACCTGGAAAAATCCAGATTGTTTACGGAACGCCGTTCACGGCGGAAGAGATGGCCCGTCTGCAGTCCGGCGATGACGCAGCCTTCTGTGAACTGGCGCGGCAACGCGTTTCGGACTGCGTGGCGATTGCGCAGAGCCAACTCAGCGGAGAGCCTCCGCAGGTGTCTCGAAGCAATTAGTGCGGTGATGTCACGATCCGCAGGCCCTCACCAGTCCAGAGATTTGCGACATCCTGTTCGCTCCACAGTTCTACATGCTTCTGGGATGGATCTCCGACAACATAAACGTCTTTCACGCGTCCGAAAAGCACGGTGGAATGGGCGACGCCGAGCTTCCATCCGGCATCTGCACGATAATCCGGGTTTGCGATGTCGACTTCGTTTGACAGACGACAGCATAACAGCACTGGAAAATCCGCCGTGGCCTCATCAAGGTCTGCGAGGTTCCCTTCGAAGAATTCCACGCCAAAGCCGGTTCCCTGCAGGCGAATGGACAGACCGTGATACAGGCCGAGCCATGTTGTTCCTTCTCCAGTCAGGCACAGTTCCGCCATTTCTTTTTCAGACGACGGGACACCAAGGGAGTCCAGAATTGTGGCGGCTGCGGCCGCAGAACATGTATAATCAGTTGTCTGCAGACAGATGCGGAATGGGATTTCCGCGGTAGGCTCAATCCACTCATTCCTGCATTTCGGCGGCTCCCGCGGAATGACATAAATCTCAGACCAGACTGTGACACCCACCAACAGCAGCTGGATCGGCATTCGTCGCGGCACGGAATACGACTGCATCCGCAGCCAAAGGATCGCTGCCAGAATTCCCAGCAACACAGGAAACCAGTTGGCCAGAATCACAACGGACGGCAGCGGAATCCATTTGACGATCCAGAGCTGTCCCCAGACAAATCGAATGTATACGCCGATCATCAGCACCACGGCTGCCGCCAACGTATCGAGCGTACGAGGGCCAGCCTTTGCACACAGCCGCCGGACTCCAAGAAAACTGACAACAGACAACAGCGCCATGAGTGCCATCGCCAGACGAAGATCGGCCATCTGATTACTTTCCGAGGCGTGCGTTTCAAGACTTTCGACCGATGTGTGCAACGTTGAAGGCTCATTGCAGACAAACCGCGTCGCCAGATCTGTAATCTGAGTGTGATCGCGTGTCAATGTCGTGTTCGATTGAATGATTTCTGGTAAGTCGCCTCAGATTTTCCAGGTTGCAGGGTGCGAAGCTGAGGCTTTCCATCGCCTGAATGAAGATGCGGGGTTGGTGCGAGTGCGTTCAAAAATGGATGCGGAATGGCGATTTTTTCAGATTGGCCCTGCGGGTCACCGGAGTGACCAGCCGTCGCTTCAATTCACAAATCGAGGTCTCTTCGATTGAGGCAGCCGCTGTTTCTTGACATCGGACGCTGCTCAAGGTCTGATCCCTCGGTGAAAGGGCGCCGGGATTCCGCTGTGCAGGAACACCGTTCGCCCCAAAGGAAGACACGTTGCCGAATTTTCTGGCTTAAATCTGCATGCCGATCCTGAATCTGCCTTTTCCTTCGGAAGTCGTCAGTGTGCCTCCTCTGTCCGACCGGCTGGCACATTTGTACTCCCGCGCGATCCTGATTCGTGCGGTCGAGGAGCAGTTGCTGGTGTTATTTTCGCAGGGACGACTGCATGGAACGGTTCATACCTGCATCGGTCAGGAGTGGGTCGGCGTCGCAGTGGCTGAGCATCTGAAGCAGGGAGATTTTGTATTCAGTAACCACCGATGCCACGGACATTTTCTGGCCCGGACGGATGATGTCGAGGGACTGATCGCGGAAGTGATGGGCAAACGGACGGGTGTCTGTGGTGGCCGTGGCGGCAGTCAGCACCTTTGCCGTGACGGGTTCTTCAGCAATGGCATTCAAGGAGGCATCGTCCCGGTTTCTGCGGGGCTGGCACTTGCGCAGAAGCTGAGAGGTTCGAACAATCTCACTGCGGTCTTCATCGGCGATGGCACGCTGGGTGAAGGAGCTGTCTACGAAACCCTGAATGTGGCGTCCAGGTGGAAACTGCCGTTGCTGATTGTGCTGGAGAACAATCTTTACTCACAGAGTACTCGCCAGCAGGAAACACTGGCCGGAGGCATCGGTGCCCGAGCAGAGGCATTTGACGTTCCCGCTTATCGTGCGGACACATGGACACCGGACTCACTGCTGTCTGTCGTGGAAACCTGTGTGGAGCGCATTCGTCGGCAGGAGGGGCCTGTCTTTCTGCAGATCGACACCTATCGTCTGATGGCACATTCCAAGGGCGACGATGATCGCGACGCGGAGGAAATTGCCGGGTATCGAGAGCGGGACCCGATTCACATTTTTCAACAGCATTTTCCCGACGTCGCTGCCGGGTTTGCTGCCCGTTTCCAAGTGCGAATTGATGCGGCCGTCGCGGCTGCGGACATATCGCCGCTTTCAGATCCGCTATCCGAGGCATGTTTTGCAGCGAAGTCAGAGAACGTTGGCTGGTTGCCGGCCTCCATCGTCGCTCCGGAACGCAGCGTGGCGCTGATTCGGCAGTCTCTCGAACGAGCACTACAGAACGACGAACGAGTGGTGCTTATGGGCGAGGACATTGAATCTCCTTATGGCGGAGCATTCAAGGTGACGCAGGGACTCAGCCACCGTTTTCCTGATCGAGTTCGCAATATGCCCATCAGCGAATCACTGATCGTCGGAATGGGCAATGGTCTGGCACTGGCCGGCATGATTCCGGTG
>JBBJME010000126.1:0-19650 GCA_037719765.1 Planctomycetaceae bacterium | reverse complement strand
CAGTGACCGACGCCGAAGGTCGGGCAATCCCCGCGAAGATCGAATTCAAGGGCAACGACAAGACGCCGACGCCAAATTGGGGGCCCGAAACGGCGGAACATTTTGTCCGGAATCTGGCATACACGGCGAACGGAAAAGTCCGGACTGAACTGGCGGCAGGTGAGTACGATATCACGGTCAGTCATGGCCCGGAGTACAACGCAGAATTCACAAAACTCACCGTACAGCCTGGCAAAACCAGTGACCTGCATGTCGCGATCACAAGAGTGATCGAAACGCCGGGATGGGTGAGTGCCGATTTTCACAGCCACAGTTCACCGTCCGGAGACAACACTGGCAGCCAGCGAGGCCGTGTGTTGAATCTTGCGGCTGAAAATGTCGAATTCGCGCCATGCACAGAACACAATCGTGTCAGCACGTATGTCGATCACATCGAAGCGCTGGGATTGAAGCCGTTCCTGGCAACCGTTTCCGGCATGGAACTCACCGGAACGCCATTACCATTGAATCATCAGAATGTGTTTCCACTGATCTATCGACCGCGGACGCAGGACGGTGGCGCCCCTGTGACGGATGTCAGCCCCGAAACCCAGATGGAACGCATCGCGGCCTGGGACAACAACAGCGTGAAACTCATACAGCAGAATCATCCGGATCTCGGCTGGCTGTTTTATGACCGGGACGGAGATCAAAAACCCGACGAAGGATATTCGCGATCATTCGGCATCATGAACGTGACAGAGATTCATCCGATCGATCCGCTGTTGAATCCCACGCGCTTCCGCATCTATGGAGGCAAGGAGACCGGCAATCAGACAGCACTGAACTGGCTGCAGTTATTGAATCAGGGGATTCGCATCTATGGCGTTGTGAATACCGATTCTCACTACAACTATCACGGGTCCGGCGGAATGCGAATCTGGGTGAAGTCCGCCACGGATGATCCCGCAAAGATCAGTTCTGACGAAATGCGGGACAATGCACGGAATGGTCAAATCGTCATGTCGAACGGACCATGGCTGGACGCCACATTCCGAGAAACGGGCAGCTCGGACGCACCTGTCATTGCCGGTCAGGACCTTGCGGCAAAATCAAAGAAAGTCACGGCATCGATCAAGGTGCAGTGTCCGAACTGGTTCGACATCGACACGGTCATCGTGCTGGTCAACGGTCGCCGACACGACAACCTGACGTTCAGCCGCGACACCCATCCGGACATGTTCGGCAAGGATGTGGTGAAGTTCGCACACCACGTCGATCTTGAACTCACGGAGGACTCTCACCTGGTTGTCGTCACCGGCCATCGAACCCAATTGATCGGCGACGTGATGGGTCCGATGTGGGGCACTCAACATCCCGCAGCACTCAACAATCCCGTCTTCGTTGACATCGACGGCGACGGTTTCCAAGCCAACAAAGACACGCTCGACATTCCGTTGCCGGTGAAGTTTGTGGTAGAAGCCAATCGGTGACTGTGGCACATTTATGATGTCGCGCGGGCGAAATTAACATTGTTCCGCACGCGGTTTAACCCGAAGCGTCAGCGAGGGCCGAAATCGCCCAATCCTCGCTGACGCTTCGGGCTACTTTGCCCTAGGTCTCAAATGTATCATTTGCGGCTCACTTGCGTCGTGAACCAGACGAAGCATCGCCTTCAATCTGAGTCATGCCCAGTGTGGCGTCCGCGGCATCAAGCTGGAACTGGAATTCACCAAGGAACGTCATTCCCAGCAGCGGTTCTGCACTAATCGCCTCTGGTCCCAGCACCGCACATTCGACATCTTTCACTTCGAAAGTGCCCACGCGAACAGTTGCAATTTTCTTGAGGACCCCGGTAATCGTGCTGCCGTCGGCGATTTGGATCAGGATCCGCTTGTCGCTGGGTTCCGGTTTCAGATCCATGGAGACTGCCAGTTCGTACGGCAGACTAATCAGACTCGCGCCGGAATCGACGACCATTTCAGTCGTGTGTTTGCCGTTGATGACGACCGAAGCATAGAACGTGTTTCCGTCCCGACGCAGCGAGATTTTTTCTTGTGAACGGCTTTTTCAAGCTCGTCCAGCTTTTTCAGGTTACCCGTAAACGACGACGACAATTCAAACTTCAATTCCTTACCGCTGTCGGCGGCGCCGCTTCAGCTTCTCCTGCATCTCAGGAGAGTCCTTTGCTGTTTCATATCCGGCCGAAAGCTGATCGGCCACTTTGCGTATGTCGATAATGTTCTGCACGTAGGCTTCCCGCGCTTCGTTCAGCTGCGTTCGTGCGAGGTTCTCTTTTTCCTTCAGGGCTTCCAGGGACTTTCGAGCCAGCGACATCTGGCCTTCCACCGTATTGAGCGCACCAACAAGGCGATTGTTGGTCGCGACGTCCTGTACGTTGGCCAGTTGTGCGTTCAAAGTCACAAGTTGCTGTTCCGCTTGCACCATCCCGATCTCCAGCCGGTTAATTTCCTGCTGAATCTGGCGAAGTGGCACAGTTGCCTGTTTCACTTTTCGCTTGAGCGTGGCCGCTTCCGAGATACCTCGGGACAGATCACGTTCGCCAGTGAACACGACATTGCTGCCGGTCACACGCAACTCCAGTTCGGGAGCCTGTTCTGTCAGCGCCGCCGTGGTGTCCTTTTTCTCTTCCGGTTCGTCCGCGATCACCCAACAGGGGCAAAAGATCAGTGTGGTGAGGGCAAACAGATTTCGCATGGCAGAACTTCCTACTCCGGATCGGAACCTCAAATGGCACCAAAACACAACGGCTCCCTGGCTAACGCATGATGACCTGCGAGCCTTCGGAACGCCACCGCAACCTGTCGACTTTTGTCGCGAGTGGACGAACTAATTCGACAACAGGCAAGATCGAACCCCGGCAATTTGTTGCTCTTTGGACATGATTGCGTGATAATCGAGAACTTCAATCGTAATCGACTGGTTTGTCAGGACCTTCATGATGGGCGATCAATCCCGAAGAGATGCAACATCGGTGTTATTGAACAGAAGAGCCATTCTGCCGGGAAGTTTCATCCTCACGGCAACATTTGCCATCATCGCAGCCGGGCAGACGAATCTTCCAGTGCCGGGACAAGCAACACCGGGTTGCCTTCTGGATGATCGGTTCTTCGAAGACGAAGTATGGGCCAAAGTCGGCGAACGTAAGTGTCTCCGATGTCACAACAAGGACGGCGATGCGGCTGACATAGAGATTGTACTGGAAAAACCCGGTGACAGCTCTGACGATTTTGTTGCGCTGGCTCGAAATCGAAATGCCTTTCAGACAATGGCAAAAGCCACAGAAAGCGATCAGTCACGGCTGCTGCAAAAAGTGATCGGCGAACTTGAGCACGGTGGCGGACAGGTGCTCAAGTCGGACTCGACCGGCTACAGAATCCTGAATCGCTTCGTGCATCGCACGATGCCGCGCACCGGCGAGTCAATTCCGGATGTCGCCGCAAGTGATTACAACGCGCCGCCGTTTTTTGACGGCGTCACGATGATCACGCCGCAGCGATTGTTGCGACGAGTCACACTCTCACTGGCAGGTCGTCTGCCTTCCGCCGAAGAACTCGCAGCCGTCGAGCATGGCGGGCTTCCTGCAATCGATCCGATCCTTGATGACCTCATGCGGGAAGATGCGTTTTACACACGACTGAAAGAAGGCTTCAACGACATCTTTCTGACCATCGGCATTGAAGACAACGCCGAAACGCTGCTTTCGTACGACCACTTCGAAAAGACGCGGCTGTGGTATCAGACTCATGATTTCAGTCATCTCCCGGAAACCGAACGCGAGCGGGCGGGATGGAAGCTGGCCGACGTCTATCGCGAGGCCCTGCTGCGTGAGCCGCTGGAACTGATTTCTTACATCGTGCGCAACGATCGGCCGTTTTCGGAACTGGCAACCGCCGACTACATCATGGTCACTCCCTACTCGGCTCGAGGTTACGGCAACTATGAAGAGATAAAGGATCAATTCAAAAACGTCGACGATCCGTTCGAATACATCCCCGCAAAGTTGCACGCGCTCAAGGGGCGCGATGGGAAAACTCAGGAATCAGCAACGGGCCTGTATCCTCATGCGGGCTTCCTGAGCATGTTCCATTACCTGCGAAGATATCCGTCAACTGAAACAAACCGCAATCGGCTGCGGGCCAGAATGTTCTATCAGCATTTTCTGGGCATCGACATCATGCAACTGGCTCCGCGCTCGACCGATGCGTCGGCTGTCGCAGCAAAGTATGAAATCCCCACGATGCAGGCTCCCGACTGTGTCGTCTGTCACAAAACGATTGACCCCGTTGCCGGAATATTTCAGGACTTCAACTTTGAGGGCGAATTGGGACCTCGCAAGGACGGCTGGTACACCGACATGTTTCAGTCAGGGTTTGAAGGTGAAGACATGCCGGCAAGTGAGCGCTGGCGAGCCCCTCAGTGGCTGGCGGAACGAGCCGTCAAAGATGCTCGATTTCCAATGGCGATGGTCGAACATGTGTATTCCATTCTGATGGGCCGCAAGGTGCTTCAGCCGCCGGAAGACATTGATGATCCGGCCTTCGGCGGCAAACGCCGTGCGTATCTTGAACAAAGAAAAATGATCAAAGACGTCTCCTCTCGGCTCTCGGCATCTGGTTTGAATCTCAAGGCTGCCTTCAAGGCCATTGTTGCCACAGATTTCTACCGCGCGGATGGAATCGCCACGGTCGCCGAACATCCGGAGCGGCAAGCAGAGCTGGATGACATCGGCGTGGTTCGCTTACTGACACCCGAACAGATGGAGCGAAAGCTGAACGCGATTTTTGGCAAGCGGTGGGGACGACTCGATGAAGAATTCAAAATCCTCTACGGTGGCATCGATTCCATCACCGTCACCGAACGCAACGCCGATCCCAGCGGCGCGATGGGAGCCATCCAGCGCATCATGGCGAACGACTTCGCCTGCCTGAACGTGGGCCAGGATTTCCATCGCCCCGCCGCTGAACGGATTCTGTTTTCCGAAATCGAGGCATCGGTCGTGCCTGGTGATGAAGAATCAAACCGAAAGATTCGTGAGACCATCGTCAATCTTCGCGCGAAACTCCTTGGCCATCAACAACCGCTCGATCATCCCGAAGTGGAACGCACATTCCAACTCTTCAGCGGCATCATCGCTGATGCCAAAGCCCAGCCAAACTACGAGCCTCGTGAAACCTACTTCTGCGGCGGCCGCGAAGATTTCCATGTCGAAGACCCACATTATACCGTCCGCGCGTGGCGCGGCGTGGTCACGTATCTGTTACGCCAGCATGAATTCCTTTACGAGTGATTTCCGAACACCCGGTAGCAAACGGGCTAGTGCTTGAATTCCTGATGATCGCTTCCGTTTCGCTTGACTCGAACGTGAACCGTGCACACGCCTGACTTTCAAGCAAACAACTCGACTGCGGCCCGCGCTGTGCATCGTGCGAGTCCGGCCAATCCGCGCGCTGCCGCAGTGCAGCTCTTAGGCCATTTGTGCATCGTTGGCGAGTACTTCGCGGGCGAGATCTTGCGATAAGAATTGCATCCTTCACAAGAAAAATAATAACTGGCTACATGGCAGCGGCGATGCGGCGACATGGTCGTGTGTCCGGTTCGAACGCGGAAGTTTTCAAATATCCGAAGGTAGTGGTAATCCGTTTTTGAAGTGATACTGGTTATTTGCCAACAGATTGACTTAAGCAACTCTACAGGAAGTGATTATGAATCGGTGCTTGTTCATGAACAGACTTGAAAAAACATTAATCGCTTTGTCTTTCGGATGCGTGCTGCTTTCGCCCGTCGCCTATGCGGACGATCGCGGGCCGAGAGTCGCCAGAGTCCTCTGGCAGGATCGAGACAAGGACACTCTGATGTGGGGCGAAGTCCACGGCGGCGAAAAATGGATTGTCTCGGCATCGCCTGTGAAAGACTTTCCAAAGCTCGATATGGAAAAGCAGGATCTCGTGCAGATGGAACATGCCGAAGGTCGTCTGCTGGTCGGCGTACGCGACAACGATGACGGCAAGTTCCAAAGTGGATGGGTGGCGGTCGATACGGGCGTTCGGGAAGAACCGCACGGAAATCATTCGCACTGGAATTTCGTTTCGTCGCCGCATGTAAAGAGCAGCCGACTGGATGCCGATCAGGGAAACCCGGCTCATCTGTACCTTTACAACGGCCATTTTTACATGGCCAACGACAAGAAGAACGGGTTTACTCACATTGACCCCAAAGACCTCCTCGCAAAGCCAGCGAAGGATTGCGGAACGTTCTGCACGGGCGGCGGCAATCACATCACGATGGCAGCAGTGGACAATACCGTCTGCTATTCGACCTGGATCGATGGCGGCGGGCCGAATATGGGTCGAGTCGACGTCGTCAATCTGAAGAAGACCGACGGCGAAAAGATCGCTTATTCCTTCAAACTGCCGACCGGCGTCATTCACGGCGCGACCGCGAACTCGGGACGCGTCTTCTTTGCTCCGGAGGACGGTGTGTGCTGGGTCGATGCGGACGCGTCGCTTTCGAAAACCGCGGATTCCGTTGTGGTCAAACACATCTCGCTGGGAAAGGAAGAAGGTGCTGAAAAGCCGAATCGCACCGGAGACTTCGTCAATCAACGCAACTGGGTGCTGTTCACCACCGGCGGCCCTGAAGGGAAGTCGTCCCTGTGCCTGCTCGATGCCAAAGCAGCTGAGCCAACCGTGGTCAAGGTACCGATCGATGTGGCAGACGGTCTTGCGCTGACAACTCCGGAAGTGGTGCTGGCGTCCGGCGGCAAGCGTTACGCGTTCCTGTTCCAGGACAAGCAGGAAGGCGAGCTTGAGGAGCAGTTGACGATCGTAGATCTCGACCCCAACGGCGATCGCAATCTGTCGGATGCAAAGATCGAAAAAACGATCCCTGTGGGTGCCAGCAAGGTGGATGGTCACCACGGACATCATTCCGTCAGCTTCGATTCCGAAGGTCGCCTTGCATGTTTCACGAATCCCGGCGATGGTACCATTTGGGTCATGACGCTGAAGGATCTGACAATCCGAGCCAAATCAGTTGTCGGTGGTACCCCTGCAGCAATCGTAGCCATCGGAGCTCCGGAGCATAAGCACTAAATTCGAAATCTGAAATCTGAAATGTAGCTGGTCGATCTAATTTTGTTTTCTACGAGGAATTTCCAGATGTGTTCTTTGCGTCACTCATGGTCACTGGTCCTTGGTTTCTCCCTGCTGGTCGGCAGTGGTTGCAGTGAACCTGCGCAGAACGACCCCGTCGCATCTTCGCAGAATCACGGACACGACCATGAAGAACACGACCATGGCCCCGAATCGCTGAAAGACGCTCTGGCGGAGGTAACATCGTTGCGCAACACCATTCGAGACTCTTTCGCGAAGAATGATCAGGACGCCGCCCATGGTCCGTTGCATGAAGTGGGAGCGATCCTGGAAGTCATACCGGAACTTGCAAAGAAAGAGAAAGTCAGCGCAGAGAACCAGGCCGCAATTGAAACAGCAGTCAACACTCTGATGGACGCCTTCGGCAATGTTGACAAGACAATGCATGGACAGGAGGGTTCCACATATACTGAGGAATCGGCAACGATCGATTCGACGCTGAAAGCATTGTCAGCCGCTTGTGGAATTGGTTCGGCACCTGCCGAAGATGTGAAAAATGAGGAATCTCCGGCAGCTCCGTAGAGAAGAACCAGCAGCGCATTGCCTCGCCGGGCATCGGAGACTGCTTTGATGTCACGACGAGCTGAATGTCTTCGACTTCCGCCAACACACATCTCAACACAAGGTCATCACATATGAACCGGCTTATGTCACTTTCGCTGGCCATTGCCTGTTGCCTGATGACAACGGGTTGTGGAGACGGCGCCAGCCCCCGAGTTCTTGCGCTGCGGTCACAATTCCTTGTGGCGAGCGCACCAAAAAAGGAGCGTCCCGTGCCTGACATCCGAAAGGACCTGAAGTCCGGGGAACTGAAAGCTGACACCATGTTTGTGGTTCGCGCGCGGATCAATGCCGGAGATTTTCCTCCATTCGCTGAAGGTAAGGCGGCCTTCATAGTGACCGACGCCACGGGTCACGACGGCGACGAATCGCACGACCCTCATGAGTGCCCGTTCTGTAAACGCGACATCAAAAACGTCATGGCACGCGTGGAATTCGCCGACGACACGAGCCAGATGATCAGCATCGATTCCCGGGAACTCTTCAACGTCAAGGAATTCGATCTGTTAGTCATCGAAGGCACGGGGCACTTCGATGCAGATGACATGCTGGTGATCGACGTGAAAAAGCTGTTTGTGAAGAAATAGTTTTCCTGCAGCGTTGGACATTCCTGTTGCTGTGTCAGCATCAAATCCATCAATTCTTCCTGCATTAGCCTTTCATTGCAACGTACAGATGCTTTAACATCCGAGTCACTGGTCGGGCTCGGAGTTTCTAGTTTTATCCTCCTTGGCCCAGAGAGCATGCTTCCGCAACGCACTCAAATTTTGACATGGCTGCTGATTCTCTGGCAGCTTCTTCTCCCATCGGGTGCGCCGTGGCTGCACACGTTTGTTGATGTGTCGTGTTGCGCAACTTCGGCTCTGCAACAGTTTCACGACACTCAGTGAGAACTCTGAAAATACTCTCAAATTAATTGTGAAGTCCAGACGTTCCGAACGTTAGTTTTCGCGCTGTCTGAAAAAAGCCGTGGACGCGATTTGTGTACAACATGATCCGGATCGCTGCACGTAGAAAGAATTGATCCATGTGGCGTCGAACATTTCTCAGACGGTGCAGTCTTGCAGGACTTGGCTTTGCCACACCGATCGGCTTGCAGTCGATATTGGGCGCGGTGGAGGAATCATCGGATTCAACCGGCTACCCGGGGCCTTACTACGTCGTCTTCAATGCCTCCGGCGGCTGGGATACGACGTACCTGATGGACCCGAAGGGCGTTGAAGGCATCAACCGACTTTATCAGGAAGGCGATATCCTGACGGTGGGCAACCACCGAATTGCTCCCATCGCTAAGCACATTGACAAGGGAATGAGCAACGAAGACTTCTTCGCGAAGTACGGCTCGGAACTGCGAGTCCTCAACGGCCTGGATCTGTCCGTCAATAACCATACTCCCTGCGCGAGGTATATGGCGACCGGGAAACTCGACAGCCTTGCGTACCCGACGTTTCCGGCACTTGTTGCGGCTTGCCACGGTGCCGAGGCACCTCTCGCATTTCTGACGTTTGGCAACTATTCCGCGACTGGAAATCTCGTCCCCATGTCACGCGTGCCGTATTTGCAGTCCCTGAAATTACTGGCGCGAGCCGATTCGGTGGAAGGCAGTGATCATCCGTATCAGGACACTTTCGTTTCGGATCGCATCGAACGCACGCTGGAGCAGCAATTTGAAGCCCGCGTTTCGGACGCGAGGTTGCCGCGCGTCGAACGCAGTCAGAGCATGCTGTATGCGGCTCAGGCAAATTCCAAAGCCCTGGAGCGTGTGGTTCCGTTCATTCCGAAAGAACAATCAAAAGAGCGACTTGCGCAGCAGAATGATATTGCACTTGCCGCCTTCAAAGCCGGAGTCTGCATCTCGGCAAACCTGTCGATTGGTCAGTTTGACAGCCACAACAACAACGATATCGATCAGATGAAATTGATTCCTGAGTTTCTCGCAGGGATCGATGATCTGTTGCGAAAAGCGGAGAATCTTCAGATTCGCGACAAGCTCGTCGTGATCATTCAAAGCGAAATGGGCCGCACGCCGAATTACAACAACGGCCATGGCAAAGACCACTGGTCTATCGGCTCCATCATGTTCCTCGGCCCCGGCATTTCAGGAAATCGCGTGATCGGTGCCACCGACGAAAAGCAGCAGCTCGTGCGGATCAACCCGGGATCGCTCGCGATCGACAATGACAAGGGGATCCGCATCCGTCCAGAGCATATTCATCTGACTCTTCGCGAATTCGCCGGTGTTCAGGATCACGCATTCAGCATGCGTTTTCCACTGGAGGTCTCGGCAAATGAAAAACTGCAGAACTTCTGGGCATGAAACATGGAACATTCTGAAATCTTCAGGAATCATCAGAGATTTTGCGGAAGGTGAGGTATGACGTCCGTCCTTGTGACAGGTTCGAAGTATAAGTTCATTCCACCGCATGAAAGCCCATTCTGGCCCGCTGTGCTGGGACGGTTTGTTCCCCGATATCTGAAACGAACATGCGGCATTTCGGAGATTGAGATTCGAAGTGAGGAGAAGTTGAGTTCCCTGTTGCAGGCTGGCCACGGCATCGTGCTGGCTCCGAATCACTGCCGCATGTCGGATGCGATTGTGCTTCAACGGCTGGCCAGGCACGTCAGGACGCCGTTTTTTGTGATGGCCAGCGCGCATCTGTTTCACGGACGTCGTTCCATGTCGTGGCTGCTTCGCCGATTAGGTGCATTTAGTGTTTATCGCGAAGGAATTGATCGTCAGGCTGTTCAGAAAGGAATCGATATCCTGACGGAAGGCAAGCGTCCCCTCGTTCTGTTCCCCGAAGGTGCGTTGAGTAATTCCAATGAACACCTGAATGCGCTGCAGGAAGGCGTTTCGTTTATTGCTCGCTCGGCGGCTGCAAAACTCGACAAAGCGAGCCAGGCGAACAACACACCGGATCCTCGTCGAGTCTACACGGTTCCGATCGCTATTCGCTACCTCTACATGGGTGACATTGAAGCATCCGCAGGAGCGATGCTGACGCAGGTCGAAAAACGACTCTCCTGGCGACCCTTTGAAGGACAGTGTCTGATCGAACGCATTTATCGAGTCGGCCATGCATTGCTGTCCCTGAAGGAACAGGAATACCTGGGACAGCCGCAATCCGGCGACATTGATGAACGACTTCGCCGGCTGATCGACCATTTGCTGATTCCACAGGAAAAGGAATTTCTCGGCGGTCCCAAAGACGGGTCCGTAATTGCAAGAGTCAAAGAACTGCGGAGAGTTCTGCTTCCGGAGATGATCGAAGGCACTCTGCCCACATCCGAGATGGATCGTCGCTGGCGGCTTTTGACCGACGCCAGCCTTGCGCAGTCACTGAGTCTGTATCCGGCACGATACGTTGCTTCGCGACCAACGGTAGATCGCATTCTGGAAACGGTTGAACGGTTCAATGAAAACCTGTGGGGCGACGAGACGCAGCACGGTCCCATGAAGGCCATCATTCAGGTGGGCGAACCAATCGAAGTGAACCCAAAACGTGATCGAAGCTCGAAAGTTGACGCACTCATGCAGGCGATTGAACATTCTCTGAACGAGCTGCTGAAACAGTCGGCTGATGAATGCAGAATGTATCAACCCCGCGGGGCTGATCTTCCGTGATTCACATTCAGCTACGGTAAATTCTTTTCTGCCGACGCCCGACTGGAATACCACATGACCAATGCCGCCACGGACAATCGTTACGCCGCACCGTCCGCACCGGCATTGACGGAACAAAATGATCATCTTCGCCAGCAAGTCGCCACGGTTGGGACGATGTACGCTGGTTATTCCACTTCCATGATTCTGCGGATGATTCCGACCGTCGCTGGCATTTCCATCGTCGCTGATTCCGCATTGGGAATTGACCTGACGTCATGGAGTGTCATCGTGGCCTCGGGGACAGTAGGAGGCATGACAGGCAAGTTCCTGTTTGGCTGGTCGGCAGACAAATTCGGAGGCAAAAGAACATTCACGGTCGGGTTGCTGATTGCATCACTCTTTGTGAGCCTGTTTGCAATGTCGTCGTCGAAACTAATGTTTCAGATTAGCTTCTTTCTGACATACATGGCTCAGGCCTCCGGCTGGCCTTCAATGACCAGGATCATCGTCAACTGGATTCCGCCAAAGAAGTACGGTCGCGTCTGGGGAATCCTGTCGACCAGTTCGCGAGTCGGCACTCTGACGGCCACGTTTGTCCTGGGATCGCTGTTGACTTTCATGTCGTGGAGAGGCATGTTGCTGATTGCGTCCGCGATCGGATTTGCAATCACCGCCTTCTATGCCTTTGCGATGAAAGAGCGTCCCGCCCTTCAAGTGACGGACACAGAACCATCATCGAACACTGATTCAGCCACGACTATTCCTGCCACGTCGGCTCATCGATTTGACGGACTCACACTGCTGCAGGCAATTCCAATGTTCTTCTGCAGTCTTCGATTCTGGCTCATTTGCGGGAGCCTGATGGGACTGACAATCCTTTGGGACTTCCTGTCATTCCTTCCGCTGTACCTGAAGGACACTCAAGGCCTGAGCGCCGCACGTGCATCCATGGCGGCCTCCGCGTTTCCAATGGGAAGTCTGATCTCCGTATTGATCGGTGGTTTTGTATTCGACCGCCTGGACCGTCGAATCATGGCGTGGGTGATGGGAGGATTGCTTTTGACCGCAACCGGCTGCATCGTTGTCTTTTCAATTATGCCGCAGTGGAGGCTCAGCGAACAACAAGCCACTCTGATCTCTCTGGGCCTGCTGTTTGTTTTCGGACTGTGCGTTTCGCCGTGCTATTACATCCCGGCGAGTGTTTTCTCGATCGATTTTGGCGGGACCACATTCCGGCTTTCTCGTCGCGATCCTGGATGCTGTCGGCTTCGCAGCGTCAGCAGTGTTTACGGTCTATGGAGGTCACCTTGCTCAGTCGTACGGATGGGGCACGTTCCTGACGGCCCTGATCACCATTTGCATCTGGTCCGTGCTGACAACTTACTTTTTCATGCAACGCGAAGCACGCAACAAGCGGCGGAGAGATGCCTGATTGACGGGGCTTACTCCGTTCCGTCCGGCCTACCGAAAGCCGCGACTGCACTCGATTGGCGAGTTATCGCCTGGATTATGGAATCTCATTCCGCGTGCCACTATGCTTCCAGCGTTTTGTGCATGTTTGACTTCGTTTCAATGCGATTTTTTTTTTGTTGCAAGAGGATTCATTGATGCCCATTAACGTTTCATGCCATGGTTGTGGCAAGGCCTACGCTGTACCAACGGAACGTGCGGGACAGCGATTCAAGTGCAAAGCGTGCGGGACCGTGGTTTCCGTGCCCGCCGACGAATGGGGATTCAGTTCCCATGATCCTGCCTTGAGTGGCAACGGTGCGGGATTCGCGGATTCGGACAATCCATACGCTGCTCCGGTCAGTGCCGGAAAAGGTGGTTCGCGAATAAGCCGCGCTGAAGCGCTGTCGAAAACGAATCTCTGTGCCATTTTCCTGTACATCATGGCAAGCTTGTCCGTCCTGATGCACCTGGTTAATGCAGTGTTGACGATTGCAAATCCCGGCGGGATTGCCGGGCCAGGCATGCGGGCACCGGCGAATGAAGCAGAACGGATTGCCCAGTTGGCTGGATCGATGGGAGCAAGTGTTCTGCTGGTGGTGATGAACATTCTTGTGATTGTCGGTGCGTATCATTTGCAGAATCTGAAGAAATTTCCGCTGGCAATGACGGGCGCCATCATCGCCTGCATTCCCTGTTGCGGCCCTTGCCTGGTCCTCGGAATCCCTTTCGGAATTTGGGCTCTTGTCCTGCTGAATGATTCTCGCATCAGGCCGCACTTCCAATGATCAGGGTTGGCATCAACGAATCGAAGAACCTCGCTGCAGGGCGCGCCAACCTGTCAGGGCTTCATCTTCCACCCCAGAACAAAACCAATTCCGAGGCACCAAAATGCAGCAGCCTCCGGATTTGCACGTGTGTAGTCACGGGCCGCTCCAAGAAGATCCTGGACCGTCCGCGAATCTGCCAGAGACTTCAAAGTTGTTTCATGCAACCCTTTTTGCACTCGATCCGCTACCTTTTCGTAGCCCTGTGAAACGGCTTCGGTCGCTTGCTGCGCATAATTCTGCGCTGCCGCTGCAATCGGGCTGGCAGAATTTGACGCACTCGCCGTAGCCTGTTCAAGGAACTCCTCAATCTCGCGGCGAGCAACTCCGGTCTTTTGTTGGATCATGCCGACCAGTTTCTCCACATTTCCATCAGCTTTCATGAGTTCATTCTCAGTGACCTGGCCCCATTTCTCCCGGATCTTATCCTTGAGCTGTCCCCAGTCACCCTTCAGTTCTTTATTCGAAATCATTTCTTTTTTCCTTCTCGATCGAAACTAAATTTTTACGCAGTAGGAAATAACCACTACCTCCGCTGCCGTTGCCGTTGCAAGACCTGCGCCATTCGCATATCAAATTTCGAATAACTCAAGTCGTCGATGGTCCTGAGTTCGCACGATCGCAATGCCATTTAAACGCGAAGGCAACGCTCCGCGCATGGGAATCTCGCCAGAGCGATGCTGACTGCGCAGCACGCGGTTAAAGTGAGCGAATGCCAACTGCGTGACGTTAAAACCCTGGCGGATTATGAGCAACCACACTGATCGCTGGACGCTCGGTTTTTTTGAATTTGGCTCGCTCAGTCGCAATTCAGTCTGCCCGATCCTTGACAGCAAGCACACCTTCCGCTTTTGCACAATTCGCACAGCAATATATGACGCCATTCGATTCAACACCATGCCCGACTACCTTGCACCCACAGTGATCGCATGTTGGTGCGAGCAGATGAATGGCACATTCAAAGGAATCGAACACATACTGTTCGCCCTGCATGTCAATTGTAAAAGACTTGTCATAATCATTACCGCAAACGCTGCAGATTGCCATGGCTGTTCTCCTACCGATACTTTATGACTCAACATGATCCAGGAACTCACTGTGACGACGCACCAAGTGTCTCTACATCTACAGTGAGGCACTCCATTCATAAAGCAATGACTGTGCCAATTCTGATTGCAATTGTTTTTCGCGATTGTTCGTCCGCAGCCGGAATTCGCACATGAACCGATTCGTTTTGGAATGATTCTTGCGTTGCCATTTGAAAGGACATGAGTCCGAAACTGGGCAACAGTTTATTTTGCAATCAGGTTGACGATGTTCAAACAAGATCGGCGTTGGCTTTTCAGGGATCAGGGAAAATGATTTTCGACATCATCGGATGGGTTGTGTTTGGTCTGATCGCGGGTGCCGTGATTCGCTTGATTACACCCGGGCAGGATCGCCTTGGTTGCCTTGGAACCATGGCTCTTGGTATCTCTGGATCATTGGTGGGCGGCTATCTCGGACACCTGATCTCTGGTCCGGCAGACACGCAGTCCCGACCAGCTGGATTTCTGGGAGCGGTCCTGGGTGGCATTCTCGTCCTGTTTGTTGTGCGCCTGCTGAAGCGAAAGTAACAGCAGAAAGAAGAATTTTGAGTTGAGTCCGTAGGTCGGACCAGGCGAAGCGACGTTCCGGCAATTGTCAGATAGCGGCCCAAAATAGACGTCGCACGAGCGGCAAAACGTTGCCAAGGCCAAACCAGCACAAACGGCGAAGAGCCGAAAATGTCACTCTGCCACAATCTCAACCGCATTCCAGTAAGCGAATTCGTTGCTCCAGTCGTTGCCTTTGTTCAGCAGGTCGATGGTGACGGCTTGGCCGGCGAGGTGGCTGAGATCGATCGTGATGTCCCGCCATTCGACATGCCTCCCGTTGCGTTTGACGATCGACTGATGTCGTGTCTCGCCATTGACGTTGACAACGAGCTGCCAGTCCCCTTGTTCATGCGGGGCAACGGTCAGTCTGAGTTTGACCGTGGCAGCGGTCGGCAACGCGGTCGTTGTTGTCAGCACGGTCGGTTCGGTGCGCGACACAGGATGCGTTCGCAGGGCAGGGCGGTCGTGATAGTCGGCAAGAATTGCAATGCCGCCTTCGCCGGATTTGCTCGTCGAATATCCGGGCAGCAATTGCTCAATGAGGGCCGGAAATTCATCGGCTTTTTCGCTTTCACCGGGCACGATGCGGGAACCGATCAGCAGTCTGGCTTCGGCATCTTCAGGTGGTTTGTCGAGCGATGTAGGCAAACAGGTCCCGCATCTCCTGCGGCTGATCTGTTTCTCAAGTCTTCGGGCATAAGCGACACGCACGAACGACTGCGTCAATATCCAGCGCGATGATTTCGCTTGTCGCCCTGACCTTCAGCACGACTCGCTGCGGACTGTCTTCAGACACAACCCGTCCCGCCTTTTTCACGACCGTGAGTCCCTGATACGACACGCCGATCACCAGACTCGGGTCGAAGACGTTCGATAGCTGCCGAACGACGGCACAGCGCGCGTAATATCCGGACCGACTTCAGCCCCTTCGCCGTACATCTTGTGATTTGTCGCAAACCCGCTTGAAGACAACTCGCCCGGCGACCGGGTCACCCTCGCTGGTTCGCAGTTCGTTTCGCATGCGACTAATGAGTTCGATCCGGGCTGGATCGCGTTCCGTGCGCACGACGCCCCAGTGTCTGGCGACAAGTTCTGCCAGTGCCTGGCTTTTCAGGCTGAGCATTTTATTGGCCTGATTCGCATTGATCAGCGACGCCGGGATTTTCGCGTCGCGAACGAGACTCAGCAGTATGATCGCCGAATCTTCTCGATCGGTCAGCGCTTCGACAACGGAAGGCTGAACGTCAGCAGGCAGCTGGGGAAGCTGCTGCAACAGAAACTCGGAGGCGGCCTTTGTACCCACACGACCGACCGTCTGAATCGCTTTTCTGCGAACGTCGGTTGAGTTGGAAGAAGTGAGGATCGATGCCGCGAGCGACATGGCGCTGCCTTCTCCAGCGGTGACGAGAGCATTCACAATTCGCAACTGAACGCCTTCGTCATGCGTCTGAGAGAAGATCTCGTGCGCCGTACGGATCGCGTCGTCTACTTTCAGCGATGCAGCAAGTTCGACGGCTGACAGTGTCGATGGCCGCGAGGTATCCTGTTTCATCGCAGACAGCAACGACGCATTGAGCTGTGTGCGAATATCCAATACCGCATCGCCCGTGATTTCGCCCGATCGAATTCGCGTCGTCAGCAATTGCAGGCACCGATCGGCTGCGTCGTCCGTGATTTCACTTTTCAGCAGCAGCGTCACCATGTGGGCAATGGCCCCGGTGTCGGGCTTCGCCGTGGACAGAATTCTGTCAGCGGCGCGCGGCAGGAGATCGAGGACTGCTGTCGGCTTTGGCGAATCGAGGCGATCGATCTCTGCCACGAACTCAGCCGTTTGAGCCTCAAGCAGCGGATGCAGATTCTGCCACACAATGCGTGGCACGAGTGGATCCTTACCGGCCTGAGCCAGCACGGCAACCAGCGTCGGAATCTTTGGGATCACCGCCTGTTTGGTGGCAGCAATTGCCACTTGCAGACGTACCTGCGGCGATGGATCGTCTGTGAGCGACTGCACGAGCGAAGCAACGTCTCCGGAGATTGAAGACTGCTCACCGACAGCACGCACGGCCCATGATTTCAGGGAGACATCATCTGAAGCAAGTAGTCTGCGATGAAAAGGTTCGTCAAGTCCCTCACTGATCAGCAGGACACCCAGTGCTATCAACTTCTGCTCACGGAGTGCCGACGACAATACCACGGCTTCCAGCTGCCCGCGCAGGTCTGTGGTCTCGGAAGCTTTGAACGACAGCCGCTCGGACAGCAATCGCTGCGCCATGTCGCGCTGGTATCCGTTTCTGCTCGCGAGCATCTCGATGAGTTGTGTGGTGTTGTCCGACGCAAGGTTAAACGGCTTGGCATGTGGAGTGTCCTTGTATCGCAATCGATACAGTCGACCCTTCAGACGGTCGATGCCCGCAGGATCTCGGTTCGCGTCCTGATAGCAGTGATAGCGGTCGTACCAGTCAAGAACGTAAAGGCATCCATCCGGGCCTGTCTTCTGCACGACCGGCATAAACCAGGCATCGTTGGCCGACAGCAGATCCTCTTCCGGCGATGCTTGATATGTGGATTCCCGACGTTCAATGCGATCCGCGTTGATGCAACTGCCGTGGATATTCCCCATGTAAAGCTTGCGACGGTACTGCTCGGGATACGCATCACTGTCGTACCAGTGAATCCCGCAGTACGCCGCCTTTTGATGTTTGTGCCCGACGATACTTTCAATCTTCCATGTGAATGGTGGATACGGGCCGCCCTGACGATGGTAGTAGCCGGTTTCCGTCAGATGCCATAAATGATCAATCACGCAGGCGCTGATGAACGCGTCACCTTCGTCATTGAACGCAATGCCCCATGGATTGCTCGTGCCCTCGCAGAACACCTGGAACTCGCGCGTCTTCGGATGAATGCGAAACATCGCGCATGTGAAATGCCACGGCGTTTGACCTTCCTTGAAATTTGGGTTCTTCGGCCCGTAGGTCACATGCGCCGGATTGAAGACTCCGTTCAGGCCATAAAGCCAGCCGTCCGGTCCCCATGTCAGCGAATTCGGCAACTCATGCGTGTCATCACGACCAAAGCCGGTGACCAGACTTCCTGAGTATCGGCTTTGCCATCGCCATCTGTGTCCTGCACAAACAGGATGTCCGGTGAATTCGCAATCCAGACGCCGCCATGTCCGACAGCAATGCCGCTCGGGATATTCAGGCCCTCCATGAACACCGAAAACTTATCGGCTTTGCCATCGCCGTCAGTGTCTTCCAGAATCTTGACGCGATCCTTTCCCGGCCCGGCCTCACGCCGAGGATACTCGAACGATTCCGTGATCCAGAACCGGCCGCGTTCATCGATCGCCATGGACACCGGATTGACGATATCGGGTTCCGACGCCACGAGTTCAATACTGAACCCTTCCGGCACAACCATCTTCGCGATGGCTTCCGCAGGACTCAATGCCGGCCCCGGAGGTTTGTCCTGGGCGTGAGGAATGCGTTCATCCTGCGCATAACAGGAAATGCATGACGCAACGAGCAGGCACAATGGCAGGCAGGAGAACATCGATCGCATTGAGGAACGCTCCGGAAACGGTGACTGTCTCAGACTGAGCGTATCGTGGCAGGAAGAATTCTTTGTGGCAAACGCGAAGCGATGCAAAGTGTTTTTCAGGAGGCCGGAGTAAACCCTTTAGCCTGCCTCCGTAGTGGCGATCGGAATCAGGATCGACATTCATGTCCGTCTTTTTTCCAAAACACACCGTAAGAACGAACGGTGTTCTTCTTCACGATTCTCCGCTGGTGGGACGCTCTTTGGCGAGGACTCGGACAGGAATGTCCAGGGTACATAAATCGCAACTCGTCACTTACCCCAGTTCCGGCATCGGCGTAGTTTTTTCAAGCAGGTACTGCGGTCGGCCGCCAAGATCGTGGAGCTTTGTCGCGTCAGGGTCGATGCCGAGGTGACGGTACAGGGCGGCGAGAACTTCGCTGAAGTGGACCGGACGATCGGCGATTTCAGCGCCAAGGCGATCGGTGGCTCCAATGACCTGACCAGTCCGGAAGCCGCCGCCTGCCAGCAGGCCGCCGCCGACCTGAGGCCAATGATCTCGCCCGGCATCGGGATTGATTCGCGGCGTACGCCCGAACTCACCCCACGCAATCACCGCAACGTCTTTGTCCATACCTCGCAGATGCAGATCTTCGATCAGCGCGGACAGGCCCTGGTCGAATTGCGGCAGGTGAGTGTTTTTCATGCCGTTGAAATTGTCGCTGTGGAAATCCCAGCGGCCGAAGTTGAGTGTGACAACTCGGCAACCGGCTTCGACAAGCCGTCGCGCCATCAGAAAATGTTCGAGGTTTCTCGGTGCACCATCGCCGAAACGATTCGCGTCACCCTTGCCATAACGTTCACGAACGGCTTCC
>JBBJME010000125.1:0-19711 GCA_037719765.1 Planctomycetaceae bacterium | reverse complement strand
TCTTTTATTGAGCAAATAGTAAAATCATGGTTGCACATTCGAAGTAACGAATCTTCGAGCTGACCAGATCCGACGTTGTCGGGACCTTGTATGGCATGAGACTGTAAAATGGCAGAACGACGGGCAGTGGTGCCAATTTTGAAGACACCACATTCGCCGGTGGCGCTGTGCGGTGGCTCTCATCGGGAACGCTGACCGTGAGCAGCAGCACGCTGTCAGGAAACTCGACCACAGGGAACCGTGCGGGTGGTGGAGCCATCCTCGCCAGACAGGGAACACTGAACATAATACAGAGCACGCTGTCCGGAAACTACACGGCGGGAATCAATTCCGAGGGCGGAGCGATCTCCGCGCACCTTGGATCATTGCAAGTTGTGAACAGCACACTGTCTCGCAACGCAACCACCGGAGTCGACTCGGAAGGTGGGGCAGTTTTCGCCGTGTTTGGCAACCTGACGGTGAGCCAGAGTACGCTCTCTGGGAACAATGTTTCCAATATCGGTGCCTTCGGCGGGGCAATTTTCACACAGCAAGGCGTCGTGCTCTTGAGCCAGAGCACGATCACCGAAAACCAGTCCACATCAAGTAGTGGCGGTGGAATCTACACGTTGTCTTCGCCGATCACCATCCAAAACAGCATCGTCGCGGGGAATGGAGACAATGGTACAGCCCCGGACATCCGAAAGTCTACGGATATCGACGATACGTTGACGGTCACCAGGAGTCTCATTGGCCGGAACAACGGGACCGGACTGGCGGCGACATCAGGCAGCACTGCGGATGGAAACGGAAACTTTATCGGTGGAGCGACCGCACTGACAGCTATCCAGCCACTGCTCGCCCCGCTGGCCGTTCGTGGCGGACCGACGCTCACGCATGCCTTGCTGGCAGGCAGCCTCGCGATTGACAGTGGCAGCAATGCTCTGGCGGTGGATGTCACGAATTCGAACGCCGTGCTGACGACCGATCAACGCGGATCAATCTTTAAACGGATCATCAATGGCGCGGTCGATATGGGGGCTTATGAACTCTTCACAGGTCCGCTCGTTGTCAGCACCACAATAGATGAATTCGACAACGATCACAGCGTCGGTGATCTTTCACTCCGCGAAGCAATCGTATTGGCGAATGGGAGCCCCGTTGCAAATACGATAACGTTCGACGCCCGCACCAATGGGTCGGCATTCAATCTGTCACTGGGACAGATGACAATTACCGACACCGTCACAATTACAGGGAATGGACCAGCGAATACGTTTATTGACGCACAGCAATTGTCGCGATTCTTTGATATCACAAGCGTTACTGTTGACGTAACTCTGAATCGCCTCGCACTGCGTAACGGCAGGACCACCGGCAGCAATGCCAGCCTCAGTGATTCAACGTTCAGCGGCGGCGCTGTCCGGTCTGATTCTTTCGGAACCCTAACGGTCAACCAGAGCACGATCACGGGACGTTCAACGACGACCATGGCCAGCGGTGGTGCTATCTTTGCAGGCGCAGGCGGTGATTGTCAACCAGAGCACACTTTCCGGCAACTCAACGGCTGGCAGCAATGCGACGGGCGGAGCGATCTTCTCTGCGACAGTTCCCGTGACGGTCCGGCAGAGTTCCTTGTCCGGAAACTCGACCACAGGCAGCTTCGCACATGGCGGAGCCATCGCGACTGCTGTCGCCGGGTAATATCATTGACAGTACGATTTCCGGAAATTCAACAACTGTCTTCGGCAGACGGCGGGGCGATCTTTTCGTCCGGCGGGGCGGTTACGGTCAGCCATTACCCCCAGGAAATCCTACTGCCGGAACAGGTGCTCAGGGCGGAGCTGTGCATGCTGCGGCCCGATAATGATCAGTCAGAGCACGCTGACGGCGAACAGGCAGCTCAGAGTGCCGGTGGTGGTATTTACAGCGATTCCGCCCCGATCTCAATTCTGAACAGCATCATCGCAGGCAATTCCGATGACGGCACGGCTCCGGATGTTCGCAAGTCTCCCACCGACAGGATTATGGCCTCGCACAGTCTGATCGGCAACAACACCGGCTCGTCGCTGCCGGCGACCGGAAACGTGACTCCCGGCGTCAATGGCAATTTTATCGGCGAAGCTGGCGCGAGTGCCATCAATCCACTGCTGAGCCCGCTTCAAAACAACGGCGGCCCGACGTTAACGCATGCCCTGCTGACGGGCAGCCTCGCGATCAACCGTGGCAGCAATGCATCGGCGGTGGATGTGACGAACGGTACTACGAGTTTGACGAATGACCAGCGCGGAGCCCCGTTCGCTCGCATCGTGAATTCGACCGTCGATATGGGAGCATGGGAAGGAACATTCATCGTTGTCAGCACCACAACCGACGAGCTGGACAGCGATTTCAGTGCGGGAGACTTGTCGCTTCGCGAAGCGATCATGCTTTCCAACACCAGCGGCAATCCGTTTGAGGGATTTACCTTTGCAGCTTCGACCAACGTAACACCATTCAACCTGACACTTGGACAACTGACGATCAGTGCCAACGTGACGATCACCGGCAATGGTGCGGCCAACACGATTATTGATGCTCAGACAAACTCGCGAATTTTTGATATCGCCGCGACCGTCACTGTCACGCTCAACGGTCTTGCGTTGAGGAATGGACGAACCTTCGGCACAAATGTGCCCAGCACAGCTTCGACCTTCAGCGGCGGTGCGATCCGTTCTTTGGGTACCCTGACCATCAATCAATGCACACTGACAGGAAACTCAACCAGCGGATTTGATGCTCAAGGGGGAGCGATTTACAACAGCGGCCAGCTGTTCATCAATCAGACTACCATTTCAGCAAACACAACGTCGGGGAACGGATCGCACGGCGGTGCCATCTTTTCGGCTAGAGGCTACGTGAAGCTGACCGACACGACGCTCTCCGGGAATTCGGTGACCGGAACCGCAGCCTCGGGCGGTGCCATCTATGTCCTTGCGGACGGGGTGACGATCGATCGCAGCACCATCTCTGGAAACACGGCCAGCCTGGGTGGCGGCGGTATTTTCTTTGTCGGCACGAATGTCATCAACTTCAATCGACTTATCGTGATGCAGAGTACGATTTCCGGTAACTCAAGTTTCGGCACCACTGCCCCTGGCGGTGGCGGTGGCATTTATGGACAGTTCGGTGAAGTGTTCCTGCTGCAGAGCACTGTGACAGCGAACGTGTCCAACCATCCGAATGGTGGCGGCGGAATCTACCTTGACTCATCCCCCGCTATCATTCGAAACAGCATTATTGCCGGTAATATTGCGGCAGAAACCGGGCCCGACATTCGGGAGTCTCCGGATCTTGTTGACAAATTCGCAATTCACCACAGCCTGGTCGGGCGCCATAATGGTTTGCGAGCATCTCTTGGGCAAGTCCCTGATATCAATGGAAACTACATCGGCGGCGACACACCCGAGACCGCCATTAACCCGCTGCTCGCCCCGCTCGCGAACAATGGCGGCCGCACCCAGACTCATGCTCTGCAGCCCGGCAGTTCTGCCATTGATCACGGCTTGAATTCCTGGGCCGGCGATCCCACGCAGTCTGGTTCTGTGCCGTTTACTTCTGACCAGCGCGGTCAACCATTTACGCGGATTCTGGACAGCGACGGTAAGGGTGCGGCCGTCGTCGATATCGGAGCGTTTGAATCGACCGGTGTGAGGCTGTTGGCTCCGAATTCGAATTCATTTACTTCGCGACCGACGCTGCAATGGAGTCCCGTGGCGGGGGCGGTGTCGTACAACATTCACGTCAACAATCAAAGCACGGGGGTGGCACCCTATTACACGTCAACAGCAACAGGAACGTCGCACACCGTCAACGCGGATTTCGGCATCGGAGAATATCGCGTCTGGATTCAGCCGGTCTTTGCCACCGGCGCTGGTAACTGGAGCGCGCCCCGAGAGATCTATATTCTCACGAGCGCAGAGTGGCAGCCGATGGCACGCGTCCGGCTGGTCTCCCGGCCAACCTTTTCATGGAAGACTCTGCCTGGTGCTGTGAAGTACGAACTTTGGATCGACAATTTCTCGACCGGCCAGCAACAGATCGTACGTCAGGACGTGACAGGAACCAGCTACACGCCTGCTGCTAACCTTCCGATGGGTCTCTATCGTGCCTGGGTTCGCGGCATTGACGCTGCTGGAATTCATGCGGCATGGTCAGTTCTCCAGGAAGCGCTGGTGGTTCCGAGTTTGACGCCGATCGGACCGCTGAGTGGCACATTCGATCGCACGCCGACGTTTTCCTGGAATCCCGTCACAGGTGCAGCCAGCTATGAGCTCTACGTAAGGAGTCAAACGACCGGCGCGATGGTCGTTAACGGTCAGTCGGTCACGGCGACAAACTTCACGCCTGCGTCAAATCTGATCGATGGCCCATACCGCTGGTGGACGCTGGCGTTGAGTCCGGCCAGCATCGGCCCGATCAAGAGCGGCGGATCAACGACGACAGACATCTATGTCGGCGGACGCCCGACGATTATCGCTCCCGTTGCTGGTTCGTCCACCTCTGACCGAACTCCAACGTTTTCCTGGCGCGCTGTCGATGAAGCTGCCAGTTATCAACTCACCGTGAATCGCATCGACATTGCTCAGGCTGGCATCATCTCTCAAACCGGCATCACTACAGCCAGTTACACTCCCGCCACCAACCTTCCCGCCGGAACCTTCCGCGCTTGGGTGCGAGCTGTCAACAGTACAGGCGAATTGAGCCCGTGGAGCATCGAAGTCAATTTCACAGTCACGGCGACGGTTCCCACGATCCATTCGCCCGAGACAGACTTGCAGCTCACCGGACTCTTGGCTTCTGCACTGGATCGACCCGGCGACAGAGATACTAAGTGGAGCCGAATGCTGGCTGTCAAACATTCTCAAACAGCAGTCACTGCACACGCTCTGGATTTCGAAGAAGCGATTGCAGTTCAGATACCACCTTCAACAAAGCTCGTACGTCCAGATACCCATGTTCAGAAGCTGAATATTCTCGACGTGGATCGCCTGATGGAAGAATTCGCTTTGCTCGAATTTAAAACAACCGCGATTACGTGGAGGTCCAGGTCGTAAAGACGACGTGCCCGTTCTCATCAAAATAGACTATCAAGTTCCGAGGCGGGTAACCCATAAAAAACTGCCAGTATTCCCCATCATCTCTTCGTGGTGCAACTTCTTCAATCCACGACGAGTGGGCGTCACTCGCAGGGATAATATTCGGCTCACGACCCATAATCTCCCGTACGTCGTCCTTTGTTGAGCCGGAATGGATCTGCTGTATTACCTGGAGCAATCGCTCGTCCCCAGTAACCCTCCAGTGCAGAGCTGCTGCATAAACAGCAATCAATGTCATGAGAACTACCAATATTCTGATTTTGAACTTCATGATTCAGCATAGCCAATCTTTGCCAGAAATCCAGGACTTTACAGAGTTACTGAGTCTGGATTTAAGTCCACGTCGCGGTTGACTACCGCAGTCTGGTTGAGACTCGATTACCGTTGCGCAGGCAGGTTGATGGTGAATCGGGTTCCCTTGCCGGGTTCGCTTTCGCACACGATCTGCCCATGATGCGCTTCGACGATGCGGCGGACGGTTGGAAGGCCGAGGCCGCTGCCTCCTGAGCGGGTTGAAAAGAACGCCTGAAACATCTGCTCCCGGGTTTTCTCGTCCATGCCTTTTCCCGTGTCGATGATTTCCAGCACGACCTGATCGCCGCGCGTGCGGGTGAGCAGATCGATGGAGCCGCCTTGCGGCATGGCTTCAATCGCGTTACGGCACAAATTCACGAGGGCCTGTCGCATCAAAGATCGATCCAGCATCACGACCGGAAGATCGGTGTCCAGATGCGGACGCAGTTCGACTTCCATGCTGTTGGCCTGAGGTTCCAGAAACTCCACGTAATCGGTCAGAATCGTGTTGAGACTTCCCTCTTCCAGATGCAATTCGCCCGCGCGGGCAAACTGCAGGAAGGCATTCAGAATTTCTTCCAGGTTGCGGCATTCGCCCTGCAGACTGGAAATTCGCCGCAGCATGCGTCGCGCCCGCTGCGAATCATCGCCTTCCATCTCCTCAGCCAGCAGCTCCAGATTCATCCCGATCGTCGACAACGGATTACGAATCTCATGCGCCAACCCGCCAGCCAGAGTTGCCAGTTCCGTGTTTTCGGCCTGCAGTCGCTTTCGTTCCTGCTGCTCGTCAGAGATTTTCATCGGGAAGGATTTCGTCGTCGGGGGCGTGCCGCGGAGCACAACGCTCCCAAGGGAAAACTTAAGAAAAGGTGTGTTCTGTTCACGCTGCACACACCCGGTGACAAACACAGCTGACAAAAATTCAGGACTCCAGCAAATTTGTCACTCGTCACTGAATTCAATGCCGTTGTACACAGCAGCCAGGGACAAAATGATGTTCAATTCCGGCAGTGGAATACTGTCCGTCAATTCTGTCAGCACACGACGCTCAAAGCCAGCCGACCCGCGTTCGTAGACGACGGATCCGATGGCTGACTGTTCCAGAAGAATGTAGTGTGTCAGACTCGGGATGGTCAGATACACTTCGCGTTTTTCGCCATCATCGATTCGCCGGGTACTCTCGGAAAGTACTTCGACAATCACGCTCGGCAGATCCTGAAACACATCGCTTTGAGGATTCGGACGGCAGATCACCGAGACATCGGGATAATAGAAACGAGTTTGATTCGACATTCGCACACGGATCTTCGTGTCCGAATTGAACGCTCGACACGGCTTGCCATGTAATTGCTGGCCCATTGAAATCAACGTGTTGCTGGCGATGATATTGTGCGCATTCCGTGCTCCAACCATCGCGTAGATGAGCCCTGCAACGTATTCATGTTTCACCGAAGATTGTTGTTCGCCGGCGAGATAATCCTCTACGGAGATGAAGTCGATTTTTCGTACTGTACTCATCTGAAACTCTCGAATGTACGCGATGATTGCCAAGCGTTGCTGCCTATAGGAACTGTGAAGGATAACAAGACCAACGAATCCGGCCATCCAAAATCCTGATCTTCATTCCTGCGACGTTTACAGGTCCAGGTGAAAATCGATCATCGACTTTTTTGCCACGCGGCAGGGTCGTGAACTCGTCGCAAGCGAATTGCCTGAGCACAAGCTTTTCCCCGCCGCGTTCGGCGAGCGGAGTGGCGTCAGCCCTCCTGGACAAAAACGTGGTCGCGGGATCAGTCCGGTGACGTCGTTGTGAGTCGGATGTTTGCTCTTCAGCTTGAATGCTAAGTTTGCAGCCGACCGAACGCACTCGCCGGGAGTTTTCAAACGTGGGCTGCATCCGCGTAAAGCCGATGGGGCCTGTCGGGAGTTTGTTTGGATCAGTACTTGTCAAACCAGGGCTTTACCGATGCGGGGTCGGTAGCGGTAATTCAACAATCCTGACGCGACCGGATTCTAGTTGGACAGCGCCACTTTTTCGAGAAACCGAGTTTTTTTGCAACCCGAATCTTCAGCGAGGGATTCTACCGAAGTCGTTTACTCGCTTAAGCTTCGGGCTACTACCACCCAAAAAGTGGCGCTGTCAAATTCGTTGCTGAATGGTTCCCGGTCTGGAAACCGGGCTTCGATTGGCGGACAAAAAAACAGGACGGGTTCGAAAACCCGTCCTGTGATGTTTGTGGCTTATTCCTCGTCGTCGTCTGCCGGTTCATCCTGCTTGGACGCCAACAAGACCGCTTTGCGAGACAGCTTCACGCGGTTCTGGTCATCGACTGCGATGACCTTGACTTCAAATGTGTCACCAATCTTGCAGACGTCTGAGACGTTCTTCACAAAACCATCAGACAGTTCGCTGATGTGACAGAGTCCGTCTTTGCCAGGAGCGATTTCAATGAAGGCACCGAAGTCCTTGATGGAAGTCACCTTGCCCATGTAAATGCGGCCAGGCTGAATTTCTTCGCACAATGCTTCGACGCGAGCGAGTGCCATATCAGCACACTGAGCATTCACAGCGGAAATCGTGACGGTGCCGTCTTCGGCGATGTCGATCTGGGCACCTGATTCTTCCTGAATGGCGCGGATGGTTTTCCCGCCAGGACCAATCAACAGACCGATCTTCTCCGGATTGATCGATGTCTGAACCAGCTTTGGAGCATGTTCTGACACTTCACTGCGCGGACGACGAATCGCGGTCAGCATGTCTCGCAACAATTCCTTGCGAGCTTTCAGAGCCTGCTCAAGAGTGCCGCGAATGATTTCTTCGCTGATGCCTTCGTTCTTCAGGTCCAGCTGAATTCCCGTGACACCACGACCAGTGCCGGCAACTTTGAAGTCCATGTCTCCGAAGTGATCTTCGTCGCCCATGATATCCGTGAGAAGTGTATAACGACTTCCTTCGTCAACCAGGCCGATGCTGATTCCTGCCACCGGCTGCAGAATCGGAACACCGGCATCCATGAGTGCCAGCGTGGCGCTGCACACAGACGCCATGGAACTGCTGCCGTTGGACTCCAGAATGTCGGAGAGTATCCGAATCGTGTACGGGAACTTGTCCGGCGGTGGAATGACAGGCAGCACAGATCGCTCGGCCAGACACCCGTGTCCGATTTCGCGGCGCCCTGGTCCTCGAATCGGCTTGCATTCGCCGACGGAGAACGAAGGGAAATAGTAATGCAGCATGAATCGCTGAGCATCTTCGCCGAACAGACCGTCGAACTTCTGCTGATCGCGAGTCGTCCCCAGGACCAGTGTGGCCATGGACTGTGTTTCGCCGCGTGTAACACGGCAGACCCGTGGACGCGAGGCAGAACCGAAACACTGCTGCTGACAGATCGCATGTCCGTTGGAACACGTCCGTCGATTCGCTTGCCAGCCAGAATCAAGTCGCGGACAACGCGTTCTTCCACACGTGGAATGCTTCGCCGAACTGAGCTTTTGTGAGACCATCGGCAGTGGTGGCGGCATCGCCCTGGAAGTATTTTGTAATCAGCGACTTCTTCAGTTCGCGAACCTTTTCGGCCCGTTCCTGCTTGATCTTTGTCAGCTTCGCGTCCTGCAGTTGCTTGTACGCTTCCGTCTTCAGCTTCTCATAAAATGGATTGACAACAGGTTCCGGGAACACAGCTGGAGTGACACCCGCTTGTTTGACCAGATCCAGTTGCAGGGCGCACAGCGTCTGAATGTGCTGGTGAGCAAACATAATAGCGTCGCCCATTTCCTTTTCAGGAATCTGGTTGCCGAAGCCTTCGATCATCAGCACAGCGCTCCGGGAACCGGCCACGACCAGATCCAGCTTGCTCGTTTCCATTTGCTCACGAGTGGGCATCAGGATCAACTGATCGTCAATCATGCCAACTCGCACAGCCGCGATCGGGCCCTTGAATGGCATCCCCGAGATCATCAGCGAAGCGCTGGCGGCGGTGATATTCAGGACGTCCGGGTCATTGACGCCGTCACACGACATGACGTTGCCCATAATCTGAACTTCGTCGCGAAATCCTTTAGGGAACAACGGACGAATGGGACGGTCGGTCAAGCGACTGGTCAACACTTCACGTGTGGTCGGGCGACCTTCGCGTTTGAGGTATCCGCCGGCAAATTTTCCAGCCGCAGCCAGACGTTCGCGATAATCGACCTGCAGGGGGAAAAAATCCATCCCGGGACGACCTGGGCCGGTCTGAGATGCGACAAACACACTGGTGTCGCCATGCTGAATCATCACGGCACCACTGGCCTGTTTCGCCAGTTCGCCGGTGGTCAATGAATACTTTCGACCTGCAAAATCAATCTCAACAGTAACTTTTTTCACAACAACTTCCTTACCCGGACCAGCCGGTAAACGGACTGCATCGCAGGCAGGATCGAAGGTCAAATTCAACGCTCGTGCAGCAACTTCTACGACATCAGGAAACGACGCAGCAGCGAACCATGCCCGCTCAACTGCCAACAGACTACCGAGATCAACGCCGTCCAGCATTGGGGACGTCTGACAACCGGCCTGCAATTTTCCGACAACTCAAAGTCACCACAGGATGCGGCAATCCGCTACGAACCTGCGGCAGCAGTCAACTTCACTTCCAACAAAAACGAAACCAGACAACACAACAGAAAGCAGAACAGGCGTTGCCGGGTGAAACCGCAGCAACGCCTGATCAATTCTACTTTCGGATATTCAGACGAGTGATAATCGCGACATAGCGATTGAGATCATCTCGCTTCAGATAATCGAGGAACTGACGTCGACGACTGACTTTCGCCAGCAAACCACGACGACTTGAATAGTCTTTTGAATGCGTCTGCAAGTGCTCTGTGATGACCTGAATTTCCGCTGTCAGAACGGCAATCTGCACTTCCGGTGACCCAGTGTCACCCGGCTGCTTTGCATGTTCTTCCATGATCTTCTTTTTTTGTTCCAGACTGATCGTCATTTCAACTCCGCAGACACGAACCCATCCCGCGGGAATACCATCGCAATCGACTTGCGAACAATACCCTGGAACGCCAGAATGGGCGATTGAAGAAAGACGGCAAGGACAGCCCTTCGCCGTAAGCCGCGAATTGTACTCTGTTTAGCCCTTTTTTCAATCCAGAAGCCTGAGTGCCGATTTTTGCGGGAATTCAGGCACCAGGAGCTTGTTTGACCCAAACGCCGTCCACTCAGGCTTTTGTCGCGACACTGCCAGCGTTTGCTGCCAGGTCTTCGTCAATAATTTCCGGAGCCAGCGTGTTCAGCAAAAATGTCACGCGGTTCGTACCAAGAAAGAGGACTGCGTGGGTGGGCCGGGTGATTTCGACTGCGCTGCCGGTGAGTGATGAGTTCGCCGCTCTGATGATTTGCTTTAAGACGACCGGATGCTTCGCGACGGCCTGTCCGAACTTGATCAGACTGGCATCACTGGCCTGCAGCATCTCGACAAGCTGATTGAGTTCACTACGCAGGATTTTCGACTGCCGCGGCTTTCGGAAAATGCCGGAAGAGACTTCGTTTGAGGATGCCATCACGGGATCTCCACGTTTTCAAACAAAACCGCGACAGGCACCATTGCCTGTCAGTTGATTCCGCATTTTCTGATCTGCCGCAGGAGCCAGTCCCGGTTTTGTCAGGCGTTCTAATTGATATAGTCCAGGAGATTGGTGCGAGCTGCCCGACGGCAGCCATGGTGAACTGCTGTAGATTGGTCAGTTCCTGCAGCCGGGTTATGGATTCTGTGATGTCGGCGGAAACGGTATCGCTGTACTGAATTTTTCCTGACAGTTGAAGTTCTTCAGTCCGATTCTGCAGCCGATCGATTTGTTCCAGACTCACGGACTGGACGCCAATGATATCCAGCACATGTTCGTGAACTCGTTCCAGATCTCCCAGTCTGCGGTTGAGCGAAGTTGCCCGATCTCCGGCGAGAGGTTGCGTGTGTTCAGCAGATCATCGCGCAAAGAACGGATCGCATTGAAGACGTCGGTGGTGCCGGGGAACTCCAACTGGTCCGTCCCAGTGCGGCTGATCATGGAGGTGTCAAGATTGACGATGGCACCATTTCGTGAATCGGTGACGACCTGATTGGCTGTAAAGGTGATCGGAGTTGTCGTCGCCCCGCCATCAATCGACATCGTACCCGTTGAGGTCATATCGACAGTGCCATTGAAGCCTGGAACAATCGCAGAAGCATCGAGGTAGACTCGTTCTCCCTTTGGTCCTTCTACAAGGAGATTCGTGTCCGTATTGGTGAAACTGACGGCGGGACCGCCATTGAGCGAAAACGTTCCCGAGGTTCCGTTGCCGCTGGTGTCGTTGACCACAAGGCGATTCGATCCGACCTGTCCGATGATTGTGTCACCTGGACCGGAATCAATTCCGGCAGTCACACCGGATGCACCCCAGTATGTTGTGAAATCGTGCAGGATCCGCAAATCCCGAGTCCCCGTCGCGGTGTCGGTGCCGGTGCCGGGTCTGGCTCCGGTGCTGCCGATCAGCACCGCGGCTTCCCGGGCGATTGGCTGAAACACCAGATCACCGGGCAAGAGTGCTTCGCGCGCCACATCACCGGTGATCAACAGTTGCGTGTTGGCAGGTGATCCGGCATACACGGATTCACCACCGTTCGTGGTGCCGCCTGGAAATGGCTGAGTCTGACTGGCAGTCCCACTGAACAGATAGCCGTTTTCATCTCTGGCATTTGCCACGCTCGTAAGCTGGTTCAGAATCCCGTTCAGTTCGGTGACCAGTGCCCTCACTTCGCTGTCTTCGGTGGTTTGAGGTGCCTGCAATGCGATGCCACGAGCACGCACCAGCAGCGTGTTGGCGTCCTGCAGCTGGACGGCGGCCTGTGACAATCGCGACTGAGCGAACTGAATTGATGACACATGCGAGTCGAGTCGTTCCAGTCGATCTTTCTGAATCAGACTTCGCCGCATGCCAGCGGGATCATCCGACGGACGCTGAATGCGCAGGCCGGTACTGATTTCCTGCTTCTTCTTAAACAGCTCCGCTGTCTGACTGGTCAGATGCTGGCTGGCCGATTTGGAAATCTGAGACTGGGTAATGCGATTGATCATGAATGTGCAATTTCATCAGTAAACTTGATCATCGAACTAACTGGAACAATTCCGCGAGCATCTGGTCTGCCGTGGTGATGAGTTTCGCGGCCGCCTGGTAGGCACGCTGCGTCTGCATCATCTGCAGCACTTCTTCGTTGATATCAACGCCCGAAACGGCGTCACGATCAACTTCAAGGCGTTGTCGAAATGCCTGCAATTGGGCGTTCTGACTGTCTGACGTCTGCACCTGCAGACCGGACTCTGCGGTAACGTCCGCCATTTCTTCCGTAAACGTGTGTCCCGCGAGCGTGTCAAATCTCAAGTCGCGGAGACTGGCCATCGCCGCGATATTGCGACCGTCACCCGGAAGGCCGGAGAGCGACACAGCAAGTTGATCGGGATTCTCCAGAATCTCACTTCGAACCTTGTACGTGCCAGGCTCCGATCCTTCAAAGAGCGAACCGATTCCCAGCGCCGCAAGGATTCCCGTTTCGTCCGGACGATCGTTGATCGTCAGATCGGACTGACTGTCGGACCTGCCTGCGAAGTCGATGGCATATGGTCCGTTGGCCACAATCAACAGCGTCTTGCTGACGCCGTCAACACTGGCTGAGACGCCGGAGATTGTGCTCAGCTTTGTCGCCACGTCCTCCAGAGAATCCTTGTCCGGATTGATCGTGATTTTCTCGGTACGACGCACACCTGTTGTCGTATCGGTCATCGTCACCGACAGTTCGCCATAGCCCACTGCAAACTCGGGGTTGCTGCGTGCCAACGGCAGCGAGACGTTGATCACGCTGCGATTCCCCTGCAACACCGTTGACGGGCCTCGATCTGAGATTCCCTGTGCATGCTGCTGATCGACGGCCTGCACGATTCCGCGTGACAGGTCGCGCAGACGGGAGGTGAATTCCGGGATCGTGTCATTCAATGCGGTCGTCATTGCCGCCAGCCGTCCGGAATTCAGCGAAATCGCCGTTGGCTGATTGTTCACCGCGATCCCGGTTGTGCCATTGGCGTCACGCAGGACTCGAAATGTCACTGGCAGAACACCGATGGAGACTGTCCCGCCGGCGAGCAGCGTCTGTTCATGACCGTCGGCCGTCGTGACGTTATCGACTTCCATGTATTCGGAAAGCTGAGTCGCGACCTGATCTCGCCGATCGAGCAGTTCATTGGGTGTGATTCCCAGCGTCCGAGCCCGGAAAATCTCTGAATTGAGCTGTGCGATCTCGTTGACATACTGATTCACCTGCTTGACGGAATCGTTGAGATTCAGGCTCATGTCGCGTCCCAGTGCCGCGAGATTCTGATCCAGGCCGCTGAATCCTGACATCAGTTCGGACGCAGACGACAGAAACTCCTGCCGTACCGTTCGATCCTGTGGCGCGTTGGCGACTTTCTCCATCCGATCGAAGAATTTGGACAATGACGCATGAATGGATGCTTCGCCGGGTGTCAGCAGCGATTCAATCTGTTTGGCAATTTCCTGCGTCTGCTGGCTGTATCCGGCTTCGGAACCATTGCGGAGCAACGAGGTTTCGATGGCGGTCGCATACGAACGCCTCACACCTGAGACGTCGACTCCGCCACCGATGCTGAAGCGGTCGTTCCGCAGCGGAGCGCGACTGGCCAGTTCAACGACTTGTCGGTGATATCCGGGAGTCGCCGAGTTGGCTAAATTGTTTCCCTGCACCGACAGTGTTAACTGCTGCGCGCGAAGCGCGGACAAGCCGATGTCAAATGCCTTCATGTCCGGGCCTTATCAGGATCGAGTTTCAAAACGAAACAATGCCGGATTCAGGTTCTTCTGGCCGCTCGCGTCATAGCGGTCCGATGAAGGTGCCGTCCCTGGCATGGATTCAAAAATGGAGAGATAGATTCGCTGTGATTCGTTGATCACCCACGACACCGACTGCACGAGTGCACTCACCTGACGCACCAAAGATTGCAGTCGCCGCCGTGCCGGGATAATCAGCTGCACAGCTGCGATCGAGGAATATGGCAACAGCGCTGAAAAGCTGACGTCAGCGACAGGAATGGACAGGAATTTCGCCAGGGACAGCATCACTCGCGTGCGGTTCTGCGACAGCAATGCCGCATGCTGCAGCGACTGTTCGATCCGCAGCCGCATTTCGCGCCGCTCGGTTTCATCGGATGACTGCGACATGGCCGGAACCGCCTGTAACAGACGCAGTGTGTTGCGCAGCGAAATCTCTTCGGCATCCACATGCCGCAGCAGGTCGTGCAGGTGTGCTGGCTCAAGGCATTGTGACGGCACTGGCGCGGAGTTGTTCATTGCGATACCCTTCGATGGCTTTATCACGAGTGATCACCGATCCGCTTTGCCCAATGCGTTCTTCGAATTGACTGATGGCGGCTGACGAACGAAAAACGGATTCCAGACCAAGCCCCTTGCCAGCCGCCAGTTCGTTGCCAAGAAGCATGTCAAACATGCCGCCGTAAGTGTCACTGGCGTCGCCCGGAAATAATCCATCCCCGGAACTCGTCTGACGCAACTCTTTAATCATCATCGACAGAAACAGGCCCTCGAAATCCTTGATTGCTTTCTCCACCTTAGTGGATTTCCGAGAATCAGCGGGCGACAGCTCTTTTTGTGTGACGCTTGCGGATCGTGTGTCGGTTACCTCAGCGGGCAAGGTCGGGTTTGTACTGATGAACATTGGCCTGAATCCACGGGTCCTGATTGATGTTCGCTGAAATGCAGATTTTTGAACAGTGATGTTGGGTGATCCAGCATGCGTCGGCACGGGAACAATCGTCGCAGCATGCCGCCCGTACTCCGGCAGACTATTTCAACTCCAGTTCCGCATGCAATGCGCCAGATTCCTTTAACATCTGAAAGATTGAACTCAGATCGCGCGGACTGACACCGAGTGCATTCAGCGAAGCCGCCAGATCACCCACGGTCACATTCTGATCGATCACGTTAATCACTCCTCCCGGCTCCGTCACATCCACAGAAGTACGGGGGACAATTTTTGTTTCTCCGTCGCTGAATGGCGCTGGCTGCGAAACTTCAGGTGTCTCCACCGTACTGACGATCAGGTTGCCATGCGTGATCGCGACCTGAGAGAGCTTGACGTCACTGCCGATCACGACTGTACCAGTCCTCTCGTTGATGACAACCCGCGCGATGGAACCCGGCATCACGGTGAGTTCCTGACATTCCGCTACAAACCGAAAATCCTCGCCGACCGCAGACGCGGGCAATCGCACGGCCACCGTCGCGGGATCGCGCACGATCGCCGATCCGGGGCTGTAGAGATTGATCGCTGCAGCGATATTCATCGCAGTCAGATAATGCGGTGAGCGCAGCAGCAATTCGAAGACCCCGTTCCTGAAGATCGTGCAGGGCACTTCCGCTTCCACTGTCCCGCCCATTGGAATCCGCCCCGTGGTTGGGTGGTTCTTGGTGACGCTGGCGGCATTCCCCCCGAAATCTCCGCCGTTCAGTGAAATCGGGCCGGACGCGATCACGTAGACTTCTCCGTCGGGACCGTACAGCTCCGTCGCAACCAGAATGCCGCCGGTCAGGCTTTTGGCGTTGTCGAATGCCGAGACTGTGACATCAATTCGCTGACCATTCCTTGCATGGGGCGACAGAGTGGCGCTGACCAGCGCGACCGACATGTTATCCGTTTTTTCCTGCGACCGTTGTATGTTCTCACGCAACCCCGGGTCCGCGCGATTTCCCATTTTTTGCAGCAAATTCAGCGCAAACTGTTTCGTGGTCTGACTGTTCCCGCCCGTTCCGGCCAAACCAATCACCAGCCCCATTCCGGTGATCTGATTCGGATGTTCGCCGGCAATCTGCGTGATGTCCCGAATGCGGACGAGCGGTTCGCCCGCTGTCGCCAATGGGATCGAAGGTGTCAGCGTGAGACAGAGTACGGCAAGAGTGCGAAGCATGGCAGTTGATCCGAATGAAAGAATTGCTTGACACAGCATGGACACTCCATGTCCTTTGCTGAAACTCTTACTCTTACTCTTACTCTTAATCGATTTGCGTCTGGAAGCGGTCCTAATCCTAAGTCTCTCTGGACGATTCACTTTGGCATGAGGGATTAAGAGTAGGATTAAGATTAAGATTAAGATTAAGAATTGAATGAGGCGATCGTGCCCTCCACTTGAGGCAGGATTTCGGACATAAATGTCCAGGCTGCATGAAAGCACACCGATCGCCGTCCAATACGCGTCAGAACGGCCAAACCTTGTTCGCCGCTTTACTGAACCAGCCTTGGCGTACGAATTGCCGCGACGGTCCGTCACCTTCATAGACGGTTCGCAGATCGGCAACGTAGCGGGAATTGACCTTGTTGTCGGGACCAAGATCAATCGCCCGCACCATCCCTGAAATGAGGAGATTTCTTTGTTCACCGGCGATCGAAAGAGTGCGTCGGCCGGCCAGCAGCATGTTTCCGTTAGGCAACACATCCACGACTGATACGGTGATCTGGTCGGTGAAGCCTCGGGAGTCCTTATAGCTGGCTTTGCCGCTGAAGTTTCGGCCAGCGGTATTGCTGAGATCCAGCGCGGCATGGGATTCCTGCGTCGCCAGCCCACCGCCCGATGACGCGTCAAAATCAGACTTTACGCTGTTACCACTGGATTTGCTCATGGACTTGTCTTCACTGTTTTCCACTTCCGACGATTCCTCAACGACAATCGTGACCAGATCTCCGACGTTGCGAGCGCGAGAATCCTGGCACAGATATGCCCGTTGCGGATTCCGTTTCTGCCACAAGGAATCGCC
Source organism: Planctomycetaceae bacterium (assembly GCA_037719765.1). GTDB lineage: Bacteria > Planctomycetota > Planctomycetia > Planctomycetales > Planctomycetaceae > SXXK01. The sequence continues at coordinate 2,434 of JBBJME010000125.1, read as the reverse complement.
GCGGACTGTTCCTCCAGCGGAACAAAGAGTTGCCAGTGTCAGAGCGATGATGTTGCGTCGATTTTGTCGTTTCATTTCACGTACTCCCTGCTGAATAGTCACTGCTCGCGGAGCGACCTGTTTACGTAGCACAGTCGCTCCGCGACTGAGATTCACACCCTTCTGTATTCGCCGGAAGTTCAGTTGCCGCTAAAACCAAAACTCACTCGCCTGTTTCATTGAACTCGTCCGGCACAGGCATCCAGGTCTGTTAATCACTCTGATGTGCATCAATACATGCGAGTCGCGGAGCGATGTCGCCTACTGCACGCGCACAAGGGCCTGGCCGGGGCCGACGATTTCGCCGATGATTTCTTTGCCGGAATCCCGGTTTTTCATTCTGAGGCGATCACCAAGTCGACCATCTTCCAGTGCTTCGATATTACGAATCGATGTTCGCAGCCGCCGCGCCATGGCGATCACCTGCATAGCGTCACCCTTTTTTACCAGGACATCCCCATTCGATCGCGTCGCTGTCTGCAAATCTCGCATCTGGACAATCGAACCCGCGACAAGATTTCCTCGAACATTGCGTCCCAGAATCTCGTTCGGGTCCAGTTCATCCACCTCCGTCGTCATGAAGCGATTTTCAAACTGGACGTTGGAATCATTGATCGGAATCTCGCGACTCAGTGAGATCCTCGCCACGGCGACGTGATGTTTTCGACGCACATCAAAAACTGCGGATCGCGTGGAAAGCAATTCGTCATCGTTCCAGACCTGCACCGGCAGCGTCACCGGCCCGAGTGACCGCCGCGCGGGAGGCAAGACTTTCAACTGGAGACCTTCTCGATCGCGTAGTTCTTTCGGCAGCGTCTGCATAAAACCGCTCTGCAGCAATACCTTCAGGTCCTGCGGTTCGACATTCAGCGCCTGAGTCAGAACAATCAACGCCTGCTCTTCCACTTGAGTATCGGTCAATTTCTGTGACGGCTGAAACGCGACGAGAGTCTGGGCAGCACCGGAAAGAGTCAGGTCTTCCATCCGAAAACCAGCGACGATCAGTCGAATCCTGACAAATCGCTGCGAAATCGTTTCTGATGCGAGTGTTAAGTCCAGCAGCCTGACCTCAACATCTTCGACTTGTTTTTTGCGAATGGGATCACTGCAGGACACCGTTGCGATCGAACTCAGCAGTACCTGGCTTCCGTGTACAATGGCAGTCTCTTTCAGCTCAATCTGGATTTCAGCCGCGATCGCAGAGCGCGATTGTGCGTCAGACGCCAAGCCCGCGCAGAGGGCCAGGATGACACCGCAGGAGTTTATTAAACGGCGGGAATTCATATGGTTACCTGATGATGTCTATAGAGGTCGAAAGCATTTCATCCCCGGCGCGAATCGCCCGGGAATTGATTTCGTAAGCGCGTTGCGCCGCAATCAGGGAAATGAGTTCTGTGACGACTTCCACGTTGGAGCCTTCGAGAAAGCCCTGATTCAGCTGGCCATAGCCGATGGCACCCGGGGTTCCAAGCTGAGCCGCTCCGGATGCCACCGTTTCGGAGTACAGATTATTTCCTTCACTCGACAAACCAGCGGGATTCAGAAACGTGGCAATCTGCAGCTGTCCAACCGTTTGTCGCCCTTGTGCCGAGCCGGTCGTCCCGGCCTGGACCGTACCGTCCTTGCCGACCGTGATCGATCCGACGTCACTGCCGCTGTTGATTGTGATTCCTGGCTGGACGACAAAGCCGTCCGGCGTTGTGAGGCGGCCCTGGTTGTCGAGCTTGAAGCTGCCAGCTCGTGTGTAACGAGTCTCACCGTTTGTGACCACAACAGGAAAGAAGCCATCTCCTTCAATGGCAACGTCGAGGGGATTTCCGGTCTGCTCGGCCGTACCGTTCACGAAACTCTTGCTGGTCGCCACCACGCGAACGCCATTGCCGATCTGCAAACCGGTGGGTGACACCTGCGCAGTACTCACGGAACTTCCGGGCGCACGCTGATTCGAATAATACAGGTCAGCAAAGTCCATCCGGCTCCGTTTGAACGCGGTCGTATTGACGTTGGCCAGATTGTTCGCCGTATTGTCAATGAGCATCTCCTGTGCCTTCATCCCTGTGGCGCTGGTGTAGAGGGCTCGTAACATGTTGCGTTTCCTGAGTGAATAGAATTTGCGATTGTTCATCCTCGACGCTTTAAAAAAGGGGTCAGGAACCAATAGTGCGGAGCACCCTCCGGGCCATTTGGCTATTGGTTCCTGACCCCTTTTTTAAAGCCTTACCTCAGACCAATTCGCTTCTGAATGGATTCGGCAATCGTGTTGAGTGCTTTCTGCGCGGCGTCGTGATGTCGCGAAATTGAAATCATGTTGATGAGTTCGTCCACTGAGGACGTGTTGGCCATTTCCAGTCGCCCTTGCAGCACCTCGGCAGAACTGCCTGTCGTCACGGCGTCA
>JBBJME010000362.1:0-6153 GCA_037719765.1 Planctomycetaceae bacterium | reverse complement strand
CTTATGGTTACCGCGATCATGATTACTTCATCGCCAAACTCTATGCGTTACATCTCGCGAAGTTCGCGCTCATCGGATAATCACTGATTTCTACGCCGCGCACTTCATTTGTCGACGAACCTTTGTTTTCTCCATTTGCAGCCGACAGTCGACAACAGGAACTTATGTCCGTCTGACACGCAGCATCATCATCTGGCATCGTTCCGACCACTTCGCAGCAGGAGGCCACAGTAACTAAAACGGACTCGCCACGCAAGAGGATGCCTCGCCCGAATGCATGATTCTGCCCCTGTTCCGCGGCACATTTTTACACTCGCCACACAGAGTTCCTGACCTCTCAAAACCAGCGGCAGATGAGAATTGGATTATTCTGAATTCCACCTGCGCCACGCTTCCAACATGGCATCGATTGAAGAACACTCCATGCTTCTCGGACAGCCGCAGTTTCAGCGAATATAGAAAACATGAACGGAGAGGAACAATGAACGACACAAGCCTATCCCTGACAGCATGTCCAGCGTGGCACGACCTCAAGGCCCACCATCAGAAGACTCACGATACACACCTTCGCGAGCTATTCATTGATGATCCAAAACGGGCGACCGCCTGACGGTTGAGGTTACGGCATTTTCCTCGATTACTCGAAGAATCGCATCACAGACGAAACCATCCGGCGCCTCGTGCAACTCGCCGAACAATGTGGCTTGCGGTCTCGAATCGACGCGATGTTTCGAGGTGACAAAATCAACATCACTGAAGACCGCGCCGTGCTGCACGTGGCCCTCCGCGCCCCGCGAACGGCGTCCATCATAATCGACGGCGAAAACGTTGTTCCCCAGGTCCACGCGGTGCTGGACAAGATGGCGGACTTCTCTGACCGCGTGCGCAGCGGTGCATGGAAGGGCCACACCGGTCAACGCATTCGCAACGTCGTGAATATCGGCATTGGTGGTTCCGACCTCGGGCCGGTGATGGCGTATGAGGCGCTTAGGCATTACAGCGATCGGTCGATGACGTTCCGATTCGTGTCCAACATCGACGGCACTGACTTCGCTGAGGCGACTCATGATCTCGATCCGGCCGAGACACTGTTCATCGTGGCTTCCAAGACCTTCACAACTCAGGAGACAATGACGAACGCGATCAGCGCCCGTAACTGGACGCTGAAAGGCCTCGGTGGTGATCCGAAAGCCGTCGCCCGCCATTTCGTTGCGGTCTCGACCAATGCCGTCAGGGTGTCTGAGTTCGGCATCGACACGGCCAACATGTTTGGTTTCTGGGATTGGGTTGGCGGACGGTATTCGATGGAATCGGCGATCGGCCTCTCCACGATGCTCGCCATCGGTCCGGATAACTTTCGGGCCATGCTGGGCGGTTTTCATCAGATGGACGAACACTTTCGCACCGCGCCATTCGAGAAGAATCTGCCGGTGCTGATGGGACTGCTTGCCCTGTGGAATAACAATTTCTTCGATGCACATACGATCGCCGTGTTGCCGTACGACCAGTATCTGAAGCGATTCCCGGCTTACCTGCAGCAGTTGACAATGGAGAGCAACGGCAAACAGGTGTCGCTCGACGGAAACAGAGTCGCCTGTGAGACTGGTCCGATCTACTGGGGCGAACCGGGTACCAACGGTCAGCACTCCTTTATCAGTTGATCCATCCGGGTACTCGACTGATCCCGTGTGACTTCATTGCGTTCGCCGAATCGCTTAACCCGCTCGGGCAGCACCATGACATTCTCATGGCCAACGTTTTTGCCCAGTCCGAAGCTCTGGCCTTCGGCAAGACCGTCGAGCAGGTTAAAGCCGAGGGAACACCTGATTGGCTCGTGCCGCATCGGGTCTTCGAGGGAAACCGTCCGTCCAACACAATACTGGCGCAGCGACTGACGCCGGACATCCTCGGAAAGCTCGTCGCCCTTTACGAACACCTGGTCTTCACGCAAGGTGCGCTCTGGAACATCAACTGCTTCGACCAGTGGGGAGTGGAACTGGGCAAAGCGCTGGCTCAACGGATCGTGCCGGAGCTGGGAGGCACGACGGAGCCCGCGCTCGCACATGACAGCTCGACGAACCATCTGATTCGTCGTTATCGGAAGCTCAAAGGGGCATCATAAGGAATGCCGTAAACGCGGGCGAAGTCAGCGTCCCGATAGCGAGCGGCAAGGCGTCAGCCCTCCGAGTTATCTCGTGAAGGTCGACGATTCCACGTTGCTGGAATCGTAGTTGCTAAAATCGTAAAACAATAACACCATAAACTCGCATTCAGTTTAGGTTGCAGATTTTGCCGATTCTTGGTCGCGTTGTCTTCGAGGGAATCAGGATTCCCGGAAACAATCGCCCGGGCCCCCACCAATTCGTCACCAGGATCCTGTCGATGAATCGATCATGGCATGCTGATGCCGCGGTCCAGTGGTGGCCGGCTCAATTCAGGTTCAGCGATTCAATGGCCGCGCGCAGAATACCTGCACTTCGGCGGAGAGCTAACTGTTCCGCAGCTTCTAACGGGAGCGGAATCGTAGCGAGCGCTCCTTCCCCACCGACGAGGTGCGGCAATGCCAGCGTCACGCCGTCCAGTTCCGCCACTCCTTTGATGCGAGTGCAGATTGTCAGGATGGCACGCTGGTCATGCAGCACGACGTCCACAATGCGTGCCACCGCGCTGCCGATCCCAAAGTACGTCGCGCCTTTGCCGGCGATGATGTAGCAGGCAGCACGGCGGACCTGTTCGTCAATCTGTATGCGCTCCGGCTCGGTCAGAGGTTTGCCGTGGACCTTGGCAAATTCGTCGAGGTTCAATCCGGCGATTGTGGCCTGTGACCACGCCAGCACTTCGGAATCACCATGCTCACCGAGCACGTAAGCATGAACATGCTGAGAATCCACATCGAAGTGCTTCCCCAGCAGCGTACGAAATCGTGCGGTGTCGAGCGTCGTTCCGGAACCAATGATCCGGGTCGGGGGCACACCAAACTCGACTGCAAAATGCGCGGCCAGGTGGGTCATGATGTCCACGGGATTGCTGACCACAAGCATCACCGCTTCCGGCGCATGGCGGAGCACTGCAGGGACGATCTGCCGAAACACGTCGGCGTTCCTCTGCAGAAGCTGGAGACGTGTCTCACCCGGCTTCTGTGCCACACCGCCGGCGATGACCACAACCCGGGCTCCGACAAGATCCGCATAGTCTCCAGCCCGGACGGTCAGTGGGTGTGCAAACGGAACGGCGTGAGAAATATCATTGGCCTCCGCTTCAGCGCGGGCACGATTCAGATCGACAAGCACGATTTCCCTGCCGACGCCGCTCATGACGAGCGCATAAGCCGAGGTCGATCCGACCATCCCGCAACCGACGATTCCGATTTTCATAATGCCTGATGACTCCTGAAAAGAACTGGTGGCCACTCTTGTGACTCTGTTGTATCGTGACCTGTTAAACGATGCAGAACCCCATACAAGACCTGTCCGTTTCATCATTCGAAACACCGCGCCAAGCGGGGATCCTCTCGGAGGATCTGATCCACTTCGGGCAGTACGTTCCGCGAGGAAAACACAGTGTAATATCCTTCCTTGATGGACGGGGCCATCTGAACGGCCTCTATCCATTCCTCGCGGGAAAATGGATCCGCAGCGATCGCGTCCCAGAATCCTGTCGCGTCGAACAGCCCCGCAATCCGTTCGGTGTTTTCTTTCTGCAGAATACTCACGAGATAGCTGGCGACGCCGACCTGCAGACCGTGAAGTCGCGGCCGCTGCGACAGCGCATCCAGAGCGTGCGAGATCAGGTGCTCGCTTCCGCTGGCTGGACGGGACGAGCCACTGATCTCCATCGCGATCCCGTTCAGCATCAGTGCGGTGGCCAGCAGGCGAATCCCCTCGAGGTCCAGAGTCGGGTGACTGAGGTACGCATGGACTGACCCATCCGACAGGATCGCTGAAAAATCATCAACCGGCTCGCCGGTCGCGTGAAACGACAGTTTCCAGTCGCAGATGGCCGTGAATTTGGCAACCAAGTCACCAATTCCGGACAGTGTCAGAATCTTTGGAGCGTCGCGGCAGACGGCCGTGTCAATGACGACGCCGAACGGTTGCGCCGCAGGCAGCGATCGACGCTTGCCGCGAATGGTCAGGCTTGACTGAGAGCTGCAGAATCCGTCATTTGACAACGAAGTCGGCACAGCATAGTAAGGAAGTCGCCCCAGAAATGCCGTGTACTTCGCAACATCCATCGCTTTTCCGCCACCCATTCCGATGACGGCTGACACGCGGGCGGGAAGATCGACAAATGTGCGCGTCGCCGACTCAACATCATTCTCGTGAACTTCAATCCATGCGACCGTCTCAATCGAGGCTTCCTGCAGGCTTCGGGCAAGACGTTCCGGCAGCGGGGATACAATTCCTTTGCTCAGCAGCACGGCCACTCTCAGGTGTCGATTTCGGCTGAGGTAGATTCCCACACGATCCAGTGCGCCGCCTTTGACGCGGACCAGTGTCGGGATGGATCTGGCCGCATCCGCCATGGATCCGGATGTTCGACCTGATATCCATTCGCCATTTCCTCTCGAAAGATGCCGTCGTCGTAACGCAGACCGAAACCCATCGCCGGGATTTGAAATCCGTGGTAAGAACTCATTCACCGTCGTCCCCAGTTTGATTGCCGAGCCCGCGTTGTTTGTCTGCGAACAGGCTATTCGAATCGCTCCGGCTGACCGGTCGCAGCGAGAACGGAACTCCACCAACCGCTTGCGGGGTCGAGCCGTTTGGTTCGTGCGGCCAGTTGCTCGATCGGAACGTGGATGAAGCGTTCATGAAGAAAACCGATGACCAGGCCGGTTTTGCCAGCCATCGCGGCATGAACCGCATTGCGCGCAAAGAGATCACACAGGAGGGAGTCTTCACAATTGGCCGGGCGACTGCGGACCTGATAGCTCGGATCGAAGTAACGCATGACAACCGGTATGCCCTCACCGTTGAAATACGCTTCAATCTTCTCGCGCAGGAACAGGCCGATATCCTTCAGTTTCACGTTTCCGGATGCATCACATTCATCGAGGCGGGCCTTGAGCAGATCCTGCCCGGCGCCTTCTGCGACGGCGATGACTGCGTGGGACCGAGCCTCCATTCTTGTTTTCAACGCTTTGAGAAATCCATCCAGCGAGAACGGTACTTCAGGGATCAACGCGAAATTGACGTCCTGATTGGCCACCGTCGCGCCGGCTGTGATGAATCCGGCGTGACGACCCATGAGTTTCACCAGGCCAATTCCCATGGGCACGCTCCGAGCTTCGTTGTGTGCCGACTCCAGCACCCGGCACGCTTCTTCGACCGCGGTAAGATAACCAAAAGTCCGCGAAACGAAACTGACGTCGTTGTCAATTGTCTTGGGCACACCAACAACCGAGAGTGCATGGCCCCGGCGCTGAGCTTCCAGATACAGATCATGAGCGCCGCGCTGTGTGCCGTCACCGCCGACAGTGAAGAGGATGTTCACACCGCGGCGAATGAGGTTATCCACCGCGACATCTGTATCCACCGGCCCGCGTGACGAACCGAGAATTGTGCCACCCTGTTGATGAATCTGATGAACGTATGACGGAGTAATCGTCACAGGCTCTGCACCACGCGAAGGATCGAGTCCGCTGTAACCGTCACGAAACCCCAGCACCTCCGCGACACCATAGCCATAATGCAGCTCCAGAAACAGCGAACGAATGACATTGTTGAGCCCCGGACAAAGCCCGCCGCACGTCACGATTCCCGCACGGGTCTGTTTCGGATCAAAGTAAATCTTCGCGCGCGGGCCAGCCAGTTCAAACTGCAGACCCGGATCGGAACCGACTTCGATTCTTTCCGGGATTCGGATGGCATCGGATGTTGCACGGTGTTGCGGTGAATTGAATCGCGGCTCGCCGAGTACAGAAATATTCATGGAGACTGTTATCCATCCAGAATGAGAACAAGGACTTGCGCCGTCAGGATTCGCCGCAGCGTGGTCAGCGGAACCATAGTGACGCACGCCCCCGCCAGCAACCATTGCAGTCCCGTGGAACTGAAGGCGGTGGAGAAGAATTTCGGCTGGGTGGCACTGATAAGCCGCGTGAGCTGAATTCAGATTTGTGTGCCACTGGCTTTGCCAGTGCTGGGCTTT
>JBBJME010000361.1:0-6179 GCA_037719765.1 Planctomycetaceae bacterium | reverse complement strand
CACCGTTTTGGGAACAATTCCGCCCAGTTTGGTGAAATCCACAAAGGCCGTCATCTCCTTTGCATAACCAAAGGTTCCCGATGCAACCAGAATCGGATTCTGCAACCGCAGTCGGTTCAGGCTGACCCCTAACGCCGTCATTCGTCTGTGATCCTCTACGGAATTTTTGAATTCGACTCGAAGACGCAGTCTAAAGTGCAGGTTTGATGAATACGTCGGGCCCCGAATCCATTCCCTTTCCCTTCGAGCCAACCACTTTGGCGATGCCGCTCATCGCCACAATTATCAGCCCCAGCAGAATCGCGATCGTCGTCCATCTGGCAGCGTTGTCACGAAACTTCTGGGTTCCCTTCGATCGCCCCGCCAATACGGATGCGATGAAAAAGACGCCCAATGCCAGAATTATTTTGGTATCAACCATCGCGTGCCACAGCCCATCGCCCTTATGAAGTGGGATTGCTCTGACATAGTTGTAGATGCCGCTGATCAGCAAACCCGCAATTGCCGCATGAACGAATCTCTTCCATCGGCCGCGAACTGCCTCTTTCAGCTCCGGCGATTGATCCTTTAACGCAGGCCCGACGACAAACTTCAGACAAATCGTGCCGCCCAGAAGTACAATCGCTGAGCCGATATGCAGCCAGCGGGAGACAATGCCAAGTATCAGATCAGGATCCATTGAAAAACTTTCAGACAATCAGACAAGTGGTGAGGGAGATTCCAGGTGGTCAGACAACTTCATTTGCGTCGCAACACAAACACGACATCTTCCGTCATTCCGTTTACCACATGCGGCTGTCGGATGTTGTAGGAAAAATCATACGTTTCGGCGATCTCCAGCTGAGGCACTGATTTCACAAGCGACTGAAACTGTGAATGTTTGTAAGTGCGGTATTCCATGTGATCGACAATCCGCATGCGTTTTGTCGGTGTGAACACGTCGATGTTCAACCCAAGGTGTTCAAGTCGCTTCTTACGATCAATACCTTTCGACCACATGTGCGAATTGACCACCAGATTGCCTCGGCGAGCGGACCAGCTTTCTTCCTGCATCGGTGGACAGGATGTGGGTTCCAGATGAATGCCCAGCACATACAGCCCACCCTTATTCATGGCTTTGGCCATGCATTCCAGATGTGCGCGTGCCTGTTTCTCAGTCGCGAGGTGGCGAAAACTGTTGATCATATTGAACGAGGCATCGAACTTCTTCTTCAATTTAAAGGCCGACATGTCCGCGACGACTACCGATTCCGGCAAATTGTACTTGCTCAGCCGTTCGTTGCAGAAATCGACTGCCCTGGGGTTCAGGTCATTTCCGGCAACATCAAAGCCGGATCTTCCCAGTTTAATCAGCAGTCGCCCGGTGCCGCACGCTGGTTCGAAGACACGCTTCACTTCACAGCCCGCGTGTTTGTCGAAGCAGGCTTTCAGGAAGCGAAACTCCGCCGCCACGTCCGATCCGAAAAGAAGGTCGTAGTACTTGGGATAGTCGTAGATACTGGCGACAACTTCGGTCGACATGGATAAACTCAAAACGTTCAAATGGCTTCAGGGCGGAGCCCGCAACGTCAATCGCAGCGATTCTTACAGGAAGCTTATCGTCTCTTGCCCTGAAAGCAGCCCTCTGGGTGACCGGAACCCTGAAAAAAACAGCGTCAGTAGGTTTTTCGCAACTTTCGGCCTACATGAGAAGCCTTTGCGAATCTCAATAACAGTTATCCATCTGGTGTTGAAGGTTGAATTCGAGATCGATATGCTCCCCCACTTGCGAAAAACCGGGCTCAAGAGATATTACGCCTCCGCCGTCGGGTTTGCAGATTAAGAATGGAATGTTCGGCAGTTCAGACAGGAACGTCTGGACTCCTCGAATAAGTGTTGAATTACCTAGTTCTAACGAGTTTTGATTCAGGGTGCTCCCAGATGACGCAGGATCTTCTTTTGAAGGCAGAACGCCGAACCACACTTGGCAAAGTTGAGACTCGGCGCTTGCGCAGCACGGGTCGAGTGCCGGCAAATATCTATGGGCTGGGCAAGCCTGGCGTGTCCGCTTCCGTGTGCGGCGATGCTGTGGGTAAGTTGGTTGCGACGCTGTCGTCGGTCGTCGATGTGGAACTGGACGGAACGGTCGATAAGGCAGTCGTGCAGGAGTTGCAGTGGGACGTGTTCAGCACAAAGGTGGTGCATGTCGATTTGCGTCGCGTTGACCCAAGTGGTCGTGCAACGGTTGATGTGGCCTTGGAATTGCGTGGCGAAGCGGTTGGTCTGAAAGACGGCGGAGCTGTTCGGCAGCTGGTGAAAGTAGTCAGGATTGATTGTCCGGATTATCGAATTCCAAAGTCAATCGTCGTGCGCATGGGAGCTTTGCAGATTGGGGACACCGTTAAAGCCAGTGATCTTCAGTTGCCGGATCATGCTCAACTCGTGACCTCGGCAGACGAAGTGCTGGTTGAACTGTATGATTCCCGCAAGGCTGTTTAGGTGATGACCGGATCTCAGCCGGATTCATGGCGATGAAACTGGTTGTGGGGCTTGGTAATCCTGGTGCTCAGTACGCGGGGACTCGCCATAACGCGGGTTTTGATGTGATTATCGAACTTGTGCGGCGCTTGCAGCCGGGCAAGTCACAGACGAAGTTTTCGTCGGTGATCTGGGAGGTCTTTGCTGAAGCCGGCAAAGTTTTGCTGGTGACGCCGACAACATATATGAATCGAAGCGGCGAAGCTGTGCAGCAGATCGCACGATTCTACCAGGTGATACCGCAGGACGTGGCGGTTGTTTGTGATGATATTAATCTGCCTCTCGGGCAGATCCGCTGGCGAGCCAGTGGTTCTGCGGGCGGTCAGAAAGGGCTGGCTGACATTATTCAAAGGCTGGGGACAGATCAGATTCCTCGGTTGCGATTGGGTGTCGGGCGTCCTCCGGGGCAGATGGATGCTGCTGATTTTGTGCTGTCTCGGTTCCGTGCTGAGGAGCGTGAATCATCAGAAATGATGACAAAGATCGCCGCGGATTCTGTGGAAGCATGGATTGCGGATGGTGTTGTGAGTGCGATGAATCGTTACAATCGATCGTCTGAAGCATAATTATTAGCCAGGTTCGTTTTTTCAGGAGCAGTCCTTTAGTGTCAGCCGTAGCAGAAAATCCAGTGCGCCAGCACTTTTATGAAGGCATGTTCCTTGTCGATAGTGGCAAATTTGCGACTGACGCGGATGCCGTGACGAATGAAATTATGACTGTGCTTGCCAAAGCGGGCGCGACAGTGGTTGCGCACCGGCCATGGCAGGACGGCAAGCTCGCCTATGAAATCCAGGGGATGAAGAAGGGCCTGCACTACATTGTATGTTTTACGATGCGTGGTGCCGGAATGAAAACGCTGATTCGACAGTGTCAGCTGAACGAGACAATCATCCGCCAGATGTTCATTGTCCATTCTCAGCAGATCTTTGATGCGACCGTTGGAGCAATCACTGGTGCTGCAACGCCACCAGCAGAAGCTCCGGAAAGCGAACGACCAGAGCGTGGACGTGGTGATCGCCGACGCGATGAAATTCCTGCTGATGACTTTGAATAAGTTTCGGTGACGGTCGGGTTTCCGCCAATCTTAGTAGTGTCGAGTCTGAAACGGAGCGGCTCATGGCGTCATTCAACAAAGTGATTCTGGTTGGTAATCTGACCCGAGACCCGGAGGTGCGGTACATTCCAAGTGGAACCGCCGTGTGTGATATTTCGCTTGCAGTCAACAGTCAGTGGACCGATCGCAAAACGAATGAACGCAAAGAAGAGGTCACTTTTGTTGAGGTCACGTTGTGGGGCCGCACGGCGGAGATCGCAGGCGAGTATCTTGCCAAAGGACGACCAGTTCTGATTGAAGGCCGGTTGAGCCTGGATTCGTGGGAAGACAAAGAGACGGGGCAAAAACGATCTAAGTTGAAGGTTGTTGCTGACGGAATGCAGTTGTTGGGAAGTCGCGACGGTGGCAGCGGTTCCGGCGGTGGAGATGGCGGTGGTTCGACGGGTGCAGCTGGTTCACCGGGCGCAAGCGGAGGTGGAAACACGGCCTCACGCGGACCAGCTCGACCGGCTGCTTCAGCCACCAGGCCGCCAGCAGGACGTGGAAACGACAGCGGCGTGAATGAAAGCGGAAATGACCGCGGCGGGGATGGAGATTCCTATCGGTCTCCGGATCAGACATTTTACGATGACATGCCCTCCGGTGGGGGCGACGAGGTTCCTTTTTAGGGAATCTTTGGCACGCGGCATTTTGATGATGACTTCAAATGATCGAACGGGGTTTCCTTTAACGGAACCGTCCGATCAGGAACGGTGAAAAAGGAATCGGTTCCCGATGGCTCGAGCAGCTCAAACAACTTCACGCAATGTGGAAGTACTCCTTGTACACGACGTTGACAATCTTGGTCAGCGCGGTGAAATCGTGCGGGTAAAACCCGGATTTGCCCGCAACTTCCTTTTGCCTCAGGGCAAGGCCACCGTTGCGACGTTGCAAAACAAGCGGATGGTGGAAAAACATAAAGAACGCCTGGCCGCAATCGAAGTGGGTCGCGTCAAACAACTGCAGCGTATTGCCGATGCCGTCAGCAAGTACAGTGCGACGATCGAAGCTCATGCCACGGCCGACAATCATCTGTACGGTTCGGTGGTGGCACGCGACATCAGCGAAGCACTCAAGGCCGCCGGACATCCGGTCGAAGCCGAAAATGTACGTCTCGATGGCCCGATCAAAGAGCTGGGCATGTACACCGTGAAACTGAAGTTCCACGACAAAGTGCAGAGCGAAGTCAAAGTGTGGGTTGTGCCTTCAGCGACCAGCGGCTGATTGGTGCGCCGGAATGCGTCAGCATCCGACCCCGCTCCAAACTGAGATGCAGGTTTCGGCATCTCGATGGTTCGATAACAACGCAGCGGACTCAGCAGTTCTCCCGCTCGTATGACAAATCAAAATCCTCAGGCATTCAATTGTCTGAGGATTTTTTCTGCTGCAGCGGCATGTTTTCGCTGTGCAGGGGATCGTGGGAAGTCAGGACCGATGGCAGACAACAGACTTAAACTTCCCCCACAGAATCTGGATGCCGAACGCGGCGTTCTCGGCAGTATTCTGCTGATGAACGAAGCCATCGACGAAGTCGGCGAATCGCTCAAGGCCGAACACTTCTACAGCGACGCACATCAGAAGATGTATTCTGCCATTCATCGACTGTATGAAAACGGAGTTCGGGGTATCGATGCCATCACGCTGGCGGAAGAGCTCGTCCGCAGCGGGGAATTCGAGAATATCGGCGGTGCCGCCTATCTGGCTCACATTCTGGAGGCCGTACCGCACGCTGCGCACGTGCGATACTACGCCACCATCGTCCGTGATAAATGGATGCAGCGCAGTCTGATCTATGCGTGTACGGAAATTCTGAGCGAAAGCTACGAAGCCAGTGATGACGTAGAAGGCTTGCTGCAAAGTGCTGAACGCAGGATCTTTGCAATTCTGGAATCACAGGGTGATACAAGCAGTTTTGCAATCGCCGATATTCTGCTGGAAGCGTTCGCCCGAATTGAGGAACGCCAGCATACAGCCGGCGATGTGACCGGGATCACCAGCGGTTTTACGGATCTGGATCATCAGACAACCGGATTTCAGCCCACGGAACTGATCATCCTTGCCGCCCGCCCCAGCATGGGCAAGACGGCTCTGGTGTGCAACATTGCCGAAGCCGTCGCGAGGAAATCCAACAAAGGCGTATTGCTGTTCAGTCTGGAACAGTCAAATCTGGAATTGGCTGAGCGATTCTTATCCATCACGGCACGCATTGACAGTCATGCCCTGCGATCCGGAACACTCACCGATGCGCAGCACGACGCGATGGTGCGGGCCTCAGATGATCTGTCGCGGTTGCCCCTGTTCATTGATGACAAGCCGGGCCGCACGATGACGCAAGTCGCCGCCATCGCGCGGCGACAGCATCGCAAGTCGCCGCTGGGCGTGATCATTATTGACTACCTGCAGTTGATTGAACCGGACGAAAAAGGCTCCCCGCGCGAACAACAAATTGCCCAAATTTCGCGCCGCCTGAAGTTCCTCGCGAAGGAATTGAAAGTGCCGGTCATTGCACTGGCTCAGTTGAATCGCGGTGTGGAGTTGCGCGAAGACAAGCGACCGCGACTGGCTGACC
>JBBJME010000124.1:0-19842 GCA_037719765.1 Planctomycetaceae bacterium | reverse complement strand
GCGAACTTTTTTCGGTCGGTCGCGCTTTGTTACACTTCTGGGGAAGTTGGGTTAACACATCGCGATTCGCCGAATCTGATAACTGTGTCTCAGGGATCAGTGACAGCGTGTCCTGTTTGTCACTCACCGACCGCAGCCGTTTTCGTCGCGCGGCCAGTGAGAAATTCCTGACAGCCGGATACAAAAACGTCGTAAGTGCCGCAGTGAGCTCGAAACCGGGAAACTTGCGGACGAAATACGAGAACGTTTCCTGCAGCACATCCAGCGCGTCCTCATGATGTCCGGTGAACCGCATCGCCAGCCGCATGACCCAGTCGCGATGCCGAAAGTACAGCACGTCAAACGCCGCCGCGTCTCCTTGATTGAGAGCTTCCACCAGCTCCAGGTCCGTCCGATTTTCGTGCGGTGCCAGTGACATGTGGTGGGAATGTCCAATGACGAAATCACAATGATCAATGAAAAGCGACGTTGCGATCCGCGAGCGGTTGGAAGCTGCCCCAATTCTGCTTGTTCAAAAGTCGAAGTCACTCTCTGGCTGAGACTTCCCTGTGTTCGAAAAAGTTTCCAGATTCTTTGAACCAATCCTCCTCTTCGTGAACTTCATCTACAGAGGGATGTTTAACACTTTGTGGAGTTCACCGATGTCTGTCAAATGGGTAGCGGCTGTCTTGTTCTTGATGTCGGCCGAAATCGTTGGCTGCAGTGGGACGGCAGGGCCCGGAGAATTCGCCGTAACATCTGCCGTCAACTCGGTGATCGCAGGGAAACCTCAGGCCGCAGATCAGATCCCGAGTGCAGCAACGAAGTCGGTTCGACACGTCATCCGGGAAGGCGAACTGCGGTTTGAGACGGATGACAGAACCGCGACCCGCACTGCCATTCTGCGTTTTGTGAATGAGCATCAGGGGTATCTGGCGGATGACCGGGAACTGCGAAATTCGGATGTTCTCGAACTAACCATGACGATCCGCGTTCCGTCGGCAGAGTTTGATGGTTTGCTGGAAGACGTTTCAAAAGGTATTTCTCGTTTCGACAAACGCGAGATTCAGGCCATTGATGTGACGGAAGAATATGTAGACATCGAAGCCAGATTGACGACGAAGAATGAAACAGAATCGCGATATCGTGAATTGCTGAAGCAAGCGAATTCGGTCGAGGAGATTCTGAAGATCGAAGAACAGATCGACAAACTGCGGGCGGAAATTGAGTCCACCGAAGGGCGATTGCGGCTGATGAAGGATCGTGAAAGCTACAGCACGCTCCGGGTGTCCTTCTATGAGACATTCGCCCGATCAGCGGGCTTCTGGAATCGGGTCAGAAATAATTTCTCTCTTGGCTGGACGGTAGTGGTCGAAGGCACGATCGCCATTGTGACTCTTTGGCCTTTGCTGCTGCTGACATTGCTCGGCTCACTGGCGGTCTACTGGTACAACAGAAAAACGAGTGTGCGAAAGGTGACAGTATGAACGACGAAAGACAACTTGACGATTCCAACAATGGACTTCCGGACTCAGTCAGAGCGGCTCTGAAAAATCGCTACGGGCCAATTCCGAGTGTGCCGTCGGAGATCGATAACGCCATTCTGGCCGATGCACGGCGGCACTTTGAACAACATGGGCCTGCGACCCTGCTACCGGCAAGACGTCGTCGAGTCTCTGCATGGCAATGGACGGCGATCGCAACAACGGTGACGGCAGCCTGCGTGATGCTTTTCGCTTTGAGGCCGCAGCAACCAGATCAAGAAAGCAGCGTGGCGACCAGATCGGATGCGTCGTTGCCGGATAATGATCTCCGCGGCGATGTGGATCTGAACGGGCGCGTGGACATTCTGGACGCATTCGCGATGGCTCGACAGTTCCGGGACGGAAGTGCAGAACATCGAGACTTCAATCACGACGGGCGATTTGATGAACTGGATATCGACCTTGTGGCGCATGAAGCGGTGAAGTTGTAGTTTCGAAATCAAACGAATCGGCGAGCGGCAGGGCGTCAGCCCTCCGTGGATTCAGAAAACATGGAGCAAGGCTTGGGCGACGAACGCAGAACTCGGAGGGCTGACGCCCAACCGCTCGCCTGATGTAGACAGCCCGCTCTTGAAGGAATTATGGAATGAATACCAATGAACTAACCAACACACAAAGCTGCTCACGACGCTGCTCACGACGTTGTCACATCCCGCTGTGCTGGGCGTTGCTGATTGCATTTGACGTCAGTCTGATGGCGTTGACGTATGCTCAGGACGGCAAAGCGGGTGCCACTGAGCCGCCGGTGCAGAGCGTCGAGACAGAAATTCCAGGGCCGGTTGATGTTGCGGCAAATGTCAGCCGGTTTGAAGCGATCGACGTCTTTGTGGATTCCGGCAACCAGCGATTGGCCGCATGGCAACTGGAAGTCAGGAGCACGGCCAATGACGTGCAGATCGTGGGCATCGAAGGTGGCGAACATCCGGCGTTTTCCGAACCTCCGTACTACGACAAGCGGGCGATGAACAATAACCGCGTCATCATTGCAGCGTTCAGCACAGACGACAATCTGCCCAGCGGACGTAGCCGAGTCGCCCGCATTCACGTGCAGGTCCGTGGCTCCGGAGCCCGCGCATGGCTTTCAGAACTCACGACATCGGCCACGACGGATGGCACAAGAATTCCCGCTGAAATTTCCATCACGAAGGCGGCGGGATAGGGCGGTCGATCTCAAATCTCAAATCTCAAATCTCAAATTTCAAATACGACAGGTCAACGACCGTTAAATCATCGAAAGGTAATCCTCATGAACATTTTACGATCTCGAATCAGCGCAGTGCTGATGTTGTGTGTAGCGGCGACGATGTGTGCGGTGCAATTGGGTTGTGGTTCCGAACAACCCGCTACCGATAGTGCTCCAAGCTCGATGCCTGTGAATTCGAAAACGTCTGCTCCGGCCCTGGACGGAGACGTTTTCGCGGACGCATTAGAAAGTTTAGCAACTGGAGGTGCTTCAGCTCGCCAACGGGGAAACGTATTGACGAGTCCAACACGACGCTTTCCAGGCGATGGAAGTTCACCTGGTCCCGCCGTTGTCCGTGCCACCTTTGAACTTATGCCGGGTGAAGAGCTGTGGGTCATTGCCAAAGGTTTTGATCCGGCAGCTCCCGCGAATGAAGAAACGCCGCCAGGTTGCGGAGCCCTGATGGCCAGACTGCCGGACGTCGAGAAAGAGGTTCCCGTGCCGCTCAAGCACACAGCCGTTGTCGGAAATATCGACGGCTACATCGCCACGGTGGATGTGACTCAGCAGTTTCAGAATACTTACAACTCGAAGATCGAAGCCGTCTATGTCTTCCCGCTGCCTGACAATGCGGCTGTGAGCGAATTCGTGATGACGGTTGGCGAACGCAAAATCCGTGGCATCATTCGTGAGCGTGAAGAAGCCGAGAAAATCTACAACGACGCACGAGCCCAGGGGCATGTGGCTTCATTGCTGACTCAGGAACGCCCGAACATCTTCACTCAGAAGGTCGCAAACATCGAACCGGGCAAGCAGATTGACATCAATATTCGCTACTTCAACACGTTGCAGTATGACGACGGAGCCTACGAATTCGTGTTCCCGATGGTTGTGGGCCCGCGTTACAACCCGCCCGAAACAACTGACGGCATCGGAGCCGTCGGGCGAGGCAACCAAGGCGTCAGTGGTCAGTCCACCGAAGTCCAGTACCTGACTCCCGGAGAACGCAGCGGCCATGACGTATCGCTGAGTCTGAACATCAGCGCGGGCGTGAATATCGAATCCGTCCGCAGCATCAATCACGACGTGGCAGTGAAAGACGTCACCGAAACAGAACGCAGTGTGACTTTGTCTGCCAGCGATTCCATTCCAAACAAGGACTTCGTGCTGCGTTATCAGGTGGCCGGAGACAAAATCAAGACGGCCATGATGACGCACAAGGATGATCATGGTCAGTACTTCACCATGATGCTGTATCCGCCGGCGGAATTGAAGAAGGTTCAGAGGAGTCCGATGGAAATGGTGTTCGTTCTGGACTGTTCGGGCAGCATGAGTGGTCGCCCGATTGACCAGGCTCGCGCCGCAATTTCACATGCTGTGCAGTCACTCACGGCACGCGATACGTTTCAGATCATCAACTTCAGTTCCACTGCGTCTCAGTTGGGTGCAGCTCCGGTGATTGCAACTCCGCAGAATATCCAGAAGGGCCTGACATACCTGAACTCACTCAATGGTGAAGGTGGCACGGAAATGATTCAGGGCCTCAAAGCGGCATTGGATTTTCCTCACGACGAAGGTCGCTTCCGCCTGGTGTCATTCATGACGGACGGCTACATCGGCAATGACCACGATATTCTGAATGCGTTGTCGGATAAGCTGGGTGATTCTCGCATCTTCAGTTTCGGCGTCGGTCAGTCGCCGAATCGGTTTCTGATGGATCGCATGGCTCTGATCGGACGCGGTGCTGTGGCTTATCTGAGTCTGAATGATGATCCGGTGGAAATCATGAACCGATTCAACGAACGCATCAGCCATCCGGCGATGACCGATCTGTCGATCAACTGGGGCAACATGCACGTAACGGACGTGTATCCTCAGATCCTGCCCGACCTGATCGTAGGCCGTCCAGTTGTCGTCACGGGGCGATTTACGGGTGAACCGAGTTCCGTGAAAGTCGGCGGACGTCAGGGAATGCAGCCTACTTCATTTGCTGTTGCCGTCGATGCAGCAGATGCAACAAAGGAACACAAAGGAATCGCGTCAGTGTGGGCTCGGCTGAAGATCATGGACCTGATGACGCAGTTCTCACGAACACCGGATCAGGCTGCAGAACTCCGTCAGACGGTCACGCAGACGGCGCTGGAATATAGCCTGATGAGTACATTTACGGCGTTCGTGGCTGTGGATTCCATGAGCAAGACCGAAGGAGAATTCGGGACAACTGTCGCGGTTCCGGTGAATGTCCCGGAAGGTGTGAAGTATGAAACGACGGTGGAGAATTGATGGAATTGAATGTTCCCCATCCAAAATGCGGTGTGCAAACAACAACGTATTGGGTTAGAATTCCCTTCGTTCGTCAACGTCTCGGAGAGTTCTCATGGCATCCGTAATTTCACCACCGGATTCGACTTCACCGCCAGCCACGATGTCGCCTTCCACAGTGAAATCGCCGCAGAAAACGATACCTCCCTCAACAACGATCTCACCGCAGAAAGCGCTGACGCCGTCGAGCGAAATCGTTCGTTACCGGTTCACGATCAAGCAGTATCACGAGATTATCGATGGCGGAGTTTTCGCGGAAGATGAACCGATCGAATTGATTCGAGGAGAGATCGTCCGAAAGATGCCAATTGGAAACCCACACGCGGCAACGGTAAAGCGGCTGAATCGATTGTTCTCAAATCCTCTTTCAGCGGGAACGCTGCTCAGCATCCAGGATCCAATTTCGATTGAAGACAGTGAACCCGAACCCGACGTTGCGATACTCAACTTCTGCGATGACTTGTATGCATCACGTCGCCCCGTTGCTCAGGATGTGCTGTTGCTGATTGAAGTGGCTGATTCGTCCCTGGCGTACGATCGTGACGTCAAAGGGCCGATTTACGCCGAAGCAGGCGTCCGCGAATACTGGATTGTCAATTTGATGAATTCGACGGTCGAAGTCTACCGCGATCCACAATCCGATGGTCGTTTTGCAACCGTCACAACGGCTGTGTCCGGCGCGGTTTTGACGCCGCTGTTGCTCAGCGGTCTTTCCGTACCGGTTGACGAAATTCTGGCGCTGACTCAGACGCAGCGTGCAGACGTTCGCCGAACATGAGCTCGTCAATTCGAAACCCCTTACCGACGTTTCGCTGGCGGTCAGCCGGTTGTTCCGCTAACCCGCATTCTCATCGATCTGCCGTGCGTTGATTCTGTTATAAAGACTATCCCAGTCGATCAGCATTATCTGAGTCTGCCAGATGTCTCCGCGTCGAAGGTCATCGATCTCATTGTTCTGAGATTCGAGTGTGATGACCTGAATTGCCTGGTCGGTGCCGTCGATTGTGCCTGTCACTGACTTTCCGTATTCGTATCGAGGATCTTTGACCGGTGCGCCCATCAATGAGGTGACTCGGTCGATCAAAATGGCAGCATCAAGGATCTGATCGGCTGCGTGGGAGATCATATCCCCGCGCGCGTTTCCGTGTCGCGGTGCGGCGTTCAAGGTTGCGACAAGCTGGAGCAAGTTGGACGATATTTCCTGAGCCACCGATTCGGGCGACTCTTCGTCGTCGGATTCAAGCGATTCAGAAGCTGTGACTGGCGGTGCAAGCGATGTGTTTGGCGTGCCCGGAAGAGAGGCATCTCTGTCGGCGGAAGTGATCAGCGGTGCGTCCGTCAGATTCCTGAGAAACGATTCCGGCACGACCTGAATTGGCTGCGTTTTGGACCAGTCCGGAAACGCCGGAATATCAATGCGTACGGTGGCCGTCCATTGAACCTTGTTGTCCGACAACTCAAGGCTGAAGGCGTCCGTCGGCGGGAATGCAAAAGTGAATTCTTCGGACACCGGTTCACCCGCCGTCAGCATGTCGTTGGCACGAACAACCAGCTTCTGTTCCAGGATTTTGTGCGTGTGGGTTTTGGCTTTCGTGCCACTGCCGGACGTGGCGGATTCCTTTCCCAGCAGCGTAAATCCGATGCTGTTGATGCGAAACTGCTTTCGCGGCTGAAACTGGATTCGTGCGGTCCATTGTTCGCCAGGGGCCACGACAACGTGAGGAATTGAAAGCTTAACCTCGCCCAGGCGACCAGCCAGCGCCTTTCTGCGAAACCAGATGAATCCTGCGATGAGCAGGATGACGGGAAGCAGGAAGAGTGCAAAGGCCGCCACCACCAGCAACAAGACTGCGACAATGACACCCAGAACGACTTTGCCAACGATTGAAGATGTACCCGCAGCCGGCGTCAGGGCAATGATCTCATTTCTGCTTCCCACAAAATGTGCCGGAGGCTCGCCTGGCACAAGCACATAGTCTTCTTCGGCCTTGGGATTAAACGCCCATGGAACATTCATCTGGACCGACACGTAGTGGTCCACATTGATCATGGTGCCATGATAAGTCACCGGATGGGATGGTGAGAGCACGGAGAACGAAAGTTCATGCTCTTCGCCCGGCGAATACGATCTGGCAGACTCCAGTTCAATCGTCTCTTTGGTTCCGGATGCCACATTGCCTCGACCGTGAGTCCTCCATTGATGCGTCAGTGTGATCCCGCTGCTCCTGACGGATTCGTTCACACGGATATAAACCCGACCCGTGACAGTTTCGCCGCCGATAAACCTGCGGTCTTTGCGGTCGAATTCAATTCGAAGATCGCATTTAGACATCCTGAATATTCCTGAGTTGTTGAAAAGTGTCGTACATCGAATGTTCCATGCTGCGAATATCTGAACCAAACTGCGCGAGCAGTTTCGAGGCAGTGGACAGCGTGATGGATGGAATCGGTCCGTCATCACGCCGCGCGGACTGAATCCTCGCGTTGAGCAGCGTATGCACACGCAACTCGTTTGTGAATTGATTCGCTGCGATTGTCAGGATCGGTCGGCCCGCCCGGCGGAGTACGCTCTCAAAATCCGTATGAGTTCCCAGGATTAATCTGCGATCCGAACGAAACGTCTGCCAGCGCTGCGCCAGGGTCAGGCGCTGTGCTTCGTCGATCAGCAGCGGTTCACCTGTCTCAGGAATCGCCGCGCGCTGTCCCTCGGGAATATGGATGTAGGCGTTGTCGGCAAAATGAGCGGCAAGCGCCAGCAGATGTGTCGTCTTTCCAAATCCTTTCTCTCCAATCACCTGCACGACAGACCGCGGCAATGCCAGATGCCGCAAGGCGTCGCCGCTTTCGACGAGCGCCAGTGCGGTCCGCTCAACGGCAGTCAGCTCACCAAACGGATTTCGCCGTAAATTCAGATGGGAAAAAGGCAAGGCGGTCAATCGGCATCTCAAATAGCGGTGGACAATGGCAACCCCGTTTTGTATCTATCATGGTATCGAACAGTGCAGATTGTCACCGCCGAGGGGTCATTGGATGCGATCGTCGCAATTCTCGCAACTCATTTCCGAAGTCAGCCGTCGCCGCATGCTGCAGACTGGTGCGGCTGGCCTGCCGGGATTGCTGGGCGCTCGGTCGCTGCACGCAACAAGTGGCGATTCTCTCGTCGCCAAAGCGGATCACTGTATCGTATTGTTTCTGAACGGAGGTCCAAGTCACCTGGACATGTGGGACATGAAGCCGGAGGCACCGGCGGACGTACGAGGTGAATTCGATCCCATCGCGAGCAGTCTACCGGGAGTCCTGGTTTCTGAACATCTGCCGCGGCTTGCGCAACAGATGCATCGCACCACGTTGATTCGATCGATGCATCACAGCGTCAACAATTCTCACGCAGCCGCTGTCTACGCGGCGCTCACGGGCCATGATCGAGGCGAACAGGGAGGTGGTGCGAAGCCGTCAGATCATCCTTCTCCGGGTTCCGTGATGGCGAAACTGCGACCGGCGGCCAATCGCACGCTGCCTTACATCTCTCTGCCCTATAAGACCAAAGAAGGCGCGGGCGGGCCGCTGCAGCCAGGATTCCTGGCGGGCTTCATGGGGCCGACCTTCGATCCCTTCTGGGTCCTCAACAATCCCGATGCCGCAGATTTTCACGTCGATAATCTCTCGTTGCACGCACCGGTGACACCGGCACGCATGACGGATCGCTCACAATTGCTGGCGGACCTTGGCCGAGGCCTCAAGATTCGCAATGAACCGTCGCTGACGGCGATCGATGACTTCCAGTCGCGGGCATTTGAACTGCTGACGTCCGATGCCGCTCAACAGGCATTTGATCTGAATCGCGAAACTCCGGAAATGCGGGCACGCTACGGCCGCAACATCTATGGTCAGTGCACGCTGCTCGCTCGACGACTGGTTGAAGCAGGAACTCGATTTGTCACGCTGTCATGGGCTCCGGATGCCAACGCAACCTGGGATACTCACGGCGACAACTTCAACAAGCTGAAGAAGATCCTCCTGCCGGAATTCGACGCCGCGTGCAGCAGCCTGTTGCAGGATCTGGACGATCGTGGTCTGCTGGACAGAACACTCGTCTGTGTGCTTGGCGACTTCGGGCGAAGCCCCAGAATCAACGCCAACGCAGGCCGTGACCACTGGAATTCCTGCTACACGATCATGCTGGCCGGTGCCGGGATTCGCCAGGGTTTCGTCTACGGAGCCAGCGACAAAACCGGTTCCGTCCCCGCCGAATCCCCCGTGAGCCCCGGCGACGTGATGGCCACGATCTATCGCCTTCTCGGCGTGCAATCGACCACGCAGATTCTGGATTCCCTCGGACGGCCTCACGAAGTTGTGCCGCAGGGCCGCGTGATCAGCGAGATCATGGCGTAGTTCCAGTACTGTCGCCGTAAGGCGAACCTGTAGGTCCATTCTGCCGGAATGGACTTTCGAGCGAAGCTCGAACGGCCGTGGGGCGAATGCTCTTTCCACGGCGACGGTGGCTGTCAAATCGTCCCTTTCGTGGTCGCTGGTCGCAACAAAGTTGCGAAGTCCTTTCCGGCAGAAAGGACCTACAATTGCGCTTGAACCAGTGAGCGATCAATCGCCGGAATGAACAGCAACACAAAGGAGTTGAGCCACATACATTTCCGACACGCAACGTTGGATTCGTTTCCAACAACTTTGCCTGCGTTCGGCCCGACTGGCCTTGTGCCAGTCGCCCGCAGGTTTGAGTACTATAACACGAACAGTGAACTCGATAACTTTGCCCGCAACCGGCTTTACGCCGGTGGAGCACGGGTTTGGCAACGGAAAGGTGTCGCAGTCTTCAAACCAGCGTTCCACCGGCGTGAAGCCCAATGGCGTGGACTTAAGCATTTTGTGGTGTAATTTCCGGGTCTTGTTTCTTTTTCTTTCGGGATCTGTGGCTGGGTCTTGGCTCTTTCAATTTTGGGTACTTGGCGTTTCTCCGTTTGATGGCACGAGGCTCGTCGCGGCCGGGGCGATTTCGTACAAAGTGTGATGCGGCCGAATGGATCAGCCACGCCACATCATCGACCGTCTCACGTTCGTCTTGGAACGCCAGCCAGGCGTCGCGAGCCGCACTGAAACTGATCTCGCGGGGATGCACTTCCAGCACCGCTGCGGTGTCGCACATCAGAACCCGCACAAGATTGTAACCAAGAACGGCCACCGCGATTTCGCGGTCCAGATTGTCGGGAATCAGGCAACGAAGTTCGCACATCCCCATGCTTGATTTATACGAACGGATATCGACTTCAACGTCCCACCTGAAACCATAAAGTTCCGCAATATCTTCGGCACTGAAACGCTGTCGGTCGGTCAGCGTTGTGACGATCGTTATCGGAGTTTCACAACCTGCCACTTGATAGCGGATCATGCGATACAGAATTCGCTTCGGCAATGCGTTCCACTCTTTACGTGTGAAGCGGGATGGGTCGCACTTTGGTTTCTGCAGTTCAACGATCAAATCCTCGATCGTTTCGCAGGCACCCTCGAAGGGCGAATTCCTCGTTCCATTGATGCAGCAAACCATATGGACACCGCGCCGAATCAGCAACGCCGCATCATGAAATGATTCGAAATTGCTGTCGGCCACGACGATGTCGCCTTTTTCAAAATCCTTGTGTTTTTCCCGGAAAAGTGACACTTCGCCCGTTTTCTTTCCTTCCACCGCAGCAGTGTTGTGATGGACTACGCAACCATCGGCAAGCGACGTTGTTGCTACGACGCGCACTTGAGGAAACCCTAAACCCTCTTTCTGACTTGATGGCTGAGGATACCTTTCCTGGTTCGCCAATGTGTCGGGTGCGCGGAGCACAAAGCCATCGACAAGATACGCATTCAGTCCGTGCCATTTCCAATCGTCCGGCGTCATGTGGTGAGCGATCTTTCTGACACGATTGCTGAGATGATTGATCAACTTGAGCGGCAATCTCGTTCGCGCTTTGGAGTAAGCAGACGCATCTTCGGAGACAGGTGAGAGCCCACAGTCTTTTCTTTCACGATTGAATTTCGCCATGACAGTAATGCAAGCATCGCCTCGACTGAGAACCTGAGACACAAACAGCCCGAGCGTTTTTGCCGGAGGGAAGATTCTGTCGCGAAACTCGATATTGAGTGTGTCACACATCTGATGAATCTCATCGTCGTCAAAAAGATGATGGAGGCGAATTTTTCCCAACGTCTTAAGCCTTTCGAGTCGCTTCAGGATTTCGTCGAAGCTGAGCAGCTTTTTCCTTTCGCATTCCCTTTTCAGTTCCTCTTCGTGCGTCTCGACCGATGACTTTCGCGGTGGTAGAATCATCGCGCGCCTCCTTGCTTGCGGTTGTGGATTTGTTAGACCAAACCCACTTTGCATCAAGGAGGCCATTTCATGCGACCCCAGTTTCAATTCACCCGCGTTTCTCCCCATTTTTCGCTTAAGTCCACGCCATTGGGCGTGAAGCCGGTGGGGCCGCATGACGACTTTTGTCGTGCGGTCGGCGGCTCCGCGTCTGAATCTGAACTCGGCCTGAAGTTTGAATTTATTAAATATTTGGATTGACAGCCTCCGGGTCGTTGTTTAATTTAATGAATTCAAACTTTGCCGCTCCAATTGCCCGCCATTGTCGCAGGAGTATCGCCGCTATGGCTCGACCGGCGTCTGAACATCCGACCGAACTGGAACTCAGCATTTTGAAAGTGCTGTGGCAGGAGGCACCGAAGACCGTTGATGCAGTGCGGGAAGCGCTGGCGGTGGCTGGGCGGGAGCTGACTCACAGTTCCGTCATCACCATCATGAACATCATGGTCCGCAAAGAATATTTGAAGCGGACCAAGAAAGGGCGGGCGTTTGAGTTCACGCCGCTGCTGGAAGAAGACAGCGTCGGCCGCAGCATGCTGCAGGATCTGATGACGCGAGTCTTCGACGGCTCAGCCAGATCACTGATGCTGCAGCTGCTGGAAACCGGCGATGTCGATTCGGAGGAATTGGCTGCCATTCGACAACTCATCAACCGCAAGGCGAAGGAACTGAATCCATGAACGACTTCGCTTTGAGTTCTCAGATTTGCTGGCAGATCACATTGACGCTGCTGCACGTCAGCTGGATTGGAATCCTGATTGGGCTCGTCGCGGCGACAGGCAGTCATGTTTTGAAGAACCGAAGTGCGAGTGTTCGATACTGGCTGTATTCTGTTTCGGTGCTGGTGTTTGCCGCCAGTCTGCCGTTGACGTTTTCGGTTATTTGCAGCTTGTCTGTCGATGACGGCCATGACGTCGCACACAGTCCAGTTTGGGTTGCCACGAATGCTGTGACACCGCCCGTGCTGGCAAAGCAAGAAGATCGGTTTTCACAAATGGCCCCCGCTGACACGATGGCGTTGGCGCCGGATAAACCGTCTGCCCGTTTCCAACCCGACAGATCGGTCAGATCCGACAGATCAGACCAATCGGTCGGATCTGACCGATCTGGCTCAGGGCCGTCCGCAGTGTGGGAAAAGTGTCAACACATCGCCAAAGCGGCGGCACCGTTTGTCGCTGCCTTGTATTTCATCGGCGTCCTGTTGATGCTGATCAAGCTGGCGCTTGGCGTGCGAGTCAGTCGGCGGCTGCGTGCCGCGAGTCAGCCGATTTCCGATGCGGACTTGTTAAGTCGAATGGCGACGCAGGCGAAGAAGCTCTCGCTGCGAGTTGTGCCAGTCATTGCGTACTGCGAACACGTCGCCGTGCCCATCGTCATCGGTCTGCTGCGTCCGATGATTTTGGTTCCGGCGGCGATGGTCAACGGCCTGACCACCGAGCAGCTGGAATCCGTGCTGACTCATGAACTGGCTCATCTGCGGCGTTACGATCATTTGCTAATCGTGGTGCAACGAGTTCTGGAAGCAGTCCTGTTCTTTCATCCCGTCACCTGGTACCTCAGCCGCCGCATACATGACGAACGCGAAATCTGCTGCGACGATCTCGTGCTGGCCATCGGCGGCGATCGACTGCAGTATGCCCTGTCACTGCTCCGAGTCGCCGAACTCCGCCTAGCCGCCGCTCCCGGCAACAATAAATCGCTCACTGCGCTCGCCGCGGACGGCCAGCGTCCGTCAAAGCTGCGGCAAAGGATCGCGCGACTGCTGGGTGATTCCAGTAACGATTCAGTGCGAGTGAGCAGTCTTTGGCTGCTCGCAGTTTTCGTCGGGTTCGTCGCAACAAGTGGTTGGGTGATCAACGCGATGGCGGCTCCAGCGGTTATCGAGACTCCGGATGAGGTCACGCCAGACTTCGAATCGATTAAGAGTCTCGTCGAGCAAGCACACACCGGGCCCAGGGAAATCAAGACGGCACACGTTCGGTTTCGAATCGCTCGACCTGGGAGCGGGTTCCAGAAAGGCCTCACTCCGGAAAAATGTTCAGAGTTGTTGGAGAGTCACGATTTGGTGTCATCGCCAGATCAACTGAGAAGCCTGCTCAAGGCATTTGTGCGTAATGACGAACAGTTGGCCGAAGAACCCTGGAGCAATGTAGATCTCTATCTGGAAGGATCGAAGACTCGTACCACGAAGAGTTCATCAAATCACGGTCCGGACTATTGGGTGAGAGATGGCAACACGACGCTCCGATGGGATGCTGCGAATTTGCAGGCCGACCTAAGTCGCACGACGGATGACTGGATTCACGAAGAAACTCTCGATTACTTTCTCCGTTTGAACTATATCGTCGCCAAACAAATCGCACAGAGGAAACCGACAGAAATTGCCAGAGACGGCGATCTACTTCTACTGCGATATGAGTCAGGCGAACTCACTGAAGAAACTCGAATCAGCCTGCTCAACGGTTGCGTGCATTCGCATACGAGGTCGGTGAACGAAGCAATTGTTAGCGAGCAACTGCAACTTGGCTGGCGTCGATACAACAATGTTTGGCTCCCGAGCGTCGTAGCAGAGTTACAATATCGGAGAAACCAGCTGGACGGCTGCAAGTTGATCGTCATTGAACACGCCAGCATCAATTCATCGGTACCCGCCGGAATCTTCACACTTGGAGCGCCGGCTGGCTCTGTCATTGTTGATAAGAGGGATGGACTTACGCAGACGTACACGATCAACCACGATGTCTACGACCTGACTTCAAATGAACAACTTCAGGCCGCAATGCTGCCATTGAGCGAAGAACTTACTGCGGACGAAAGTGCGGGAGTTGCAGAGATCAGTCGCCTCTACCAGTTGCCGGACGGCGTCGTTCTGAAACACTTTGGCCCTCCATATTCACTCGCACGGAAGTACATCGGACGGATGCTCGGTGATCGTTCCGTTCGCTTCAAACAGAGTATCAACGCCAATCTATTGACCTGGGATGGAATCAAGTTTGAACACGCCTTCATGCACGACGGTGGATCTTTTTCCGCATCGGACCTGGCGTTAAGATTCACGGGGCTCGGCTCAGCGGAACTGGAAGGCGATGCGGATCTCCTGGAACTCACAATCCCCGGTGATTTTGTCTACCGGAAAGGGGCGAGCGTTGATGAATTGCTCGCCACACTTCAGGAAATCGTTTCGGACGCCGCAGGTTCGACAGTACGAATTGAATTCCGCGATGTGGAACGCATGGTCTATCGGGCGACGGGAGAGTTCAAACTGAACCTGCCAGGAAGCTTGCCTTACATCGCAATGAACGGAGGTCGTCACACCGGGGATTTTGGAGAAAGTATCGGCGATGGGACTACAGAAAGCTTGATCCGAAGTCTCTCGGCGTACATCAAGACAAAGATTATCAACGAGGTCGTCGCGACGAAAGACGAGCTCCAGTGGAGCGAACGCTGGTACGATCTCGACTCCACAAGACCCGAAGATCGATTTGTGATGGACCCCGAGGTTGTGCTGCAGCAAATCACGGAGCAAACCGGGATCAACTTCGCTGAGGAGAAGCAGAAGGTCCGTGTGCTGTTCATTGAGCGGGACAAGGGACAAGGTGCCGCGTTCGTTCCGGCGAAGAGTCCGGAAGCTGCGTCACAACCAGGTGCCATCCGACTGGAAGACATACAGCCCGGAAAAGTCGAGCCGCGTGCCAAAAGTAGTTTCTGAATCACCACTGGTTCTGCAGATCTGGAAGTGAGACTCTGAGTAGAACAATTGTCCCAATTGTTCCTGTGTTCGGCTCACTGCGTCCAGAACCCCGTGCCATGATCCGGCGATCGCCGATGCGGTTGGATTGTCTGCGGCGACTTGACTACGCTACGGTCTCTTTCGCCATCCTGCATTCTCAAGACCTCGGAACCATCCTTCATGAACCGCCGACGACTCGGAAACAGTCCGCTCACCGTCACCGACATCTGCATGGGCACGATGACTTTCGGGACTCAGTGCGATGAGAAACTCTCCTTCGAAATCATGGACCGGGCGTATGACGCTGGAATTGATTTCTATGATGCGGCGGAAATGTATCCGGTTCCGCCGACAGCCGCTCTCTTCGGTCGCACGGAAGAAATTGTCGGTCGCTGGCTGAAGACGAAGCCTCGCGAATCGGTGATCGTCGCCACCAAGATTACCGGACCGGCTCACGGCTGGTTTGTGCCGCCGGTGAGACACGGCCATTCGACACTCGACCGACTGCAGATCGTGCGAGCCGTTGAAAACAGTCTGCTGCGCTTGAAGACGGATTATATTGACCTGTATCAGACTCACTGGCCGGATCACGGAGCTCGCTACGAAGATGTCCTTGAACCGCTGACGGAACTGGTGAAACAGGGCAAGGTTCGAGTCATCGGAAGCAGCAACGAAACCTGCTGGGGGCTGATGAAGAGTCTGGCTGCCGCCGAAAAGTATGGCCTCTGTCGCTACGACACGGTGCAGAACAATTTCAGTCTGATCAACCGCCGCTGTGAAAGTGAACTGGCTCAGGTCTGCCGCCGCGAAAACATTGGCCTGTTGCCGTTCTCGCCACTCGGTGGTGGAGTCCTCACCGGAAAATACATCAACGGTGATCCGCCTGGAGCCCGCTTCACCGAATACCGCAAGCTGGGGGAGCGCCAGCAGAAACTCGCCGATCGATTCCTCAACGATCGAGTTTCCGAAACTGTCAATCGCCTGAAAGTCATTGCCGACGATCTCGGCATCACGCTCACAGCGATGTGCGTCGCCTGGAGCAAGCAGCACGACTTTGTCGCCTCAACCATCATCGGTGCCACGACGGTCGCTCACCTGAATGAAAGTCTTGCCGCAGACGGCCTGATCCTCGAAAAGGAGACTCTCCGTCGCATAGACGAGATCGATGTGGCGATCCCAAATCCGATGAAAGAAGACGGCCTCCGGCGATTGTGATTCGATGGCAGGGAGGGATCAGCGGCTGATAAGCCGCGCCGGCTCACCATCATCGACTACGAATGCATCACGCAGCCGCCGTCCACATTGATTGTCTGCCCCGTCACCTCGCTGGCCCGGGCACTGCACAGAAAGACAATCATCGCAGCGATGTCGTCGGGCTGCTGCCATCGCCGAAGCGGAATCACCTGATTGATTTTGTCCGCCGCCCAATCTTGATACGACCGGCGTTTCTCTGCCGGTTGTTGGTCGTGCCACGATTTCCAGACTGATTCATTCAGCGGCGTCTTGACCATCCCCGGACAAACGGAGTTGACCCGCACTCCGGATGCTGCGAGATCTTTTGCCATACACTGAGCGAAATTGATATTCGCCGCTTTACTCGCACTGTATGGCGGGTCTGTCTGCGATCCCATTTGACCGGCAACGCTGGAGAGGAAAACAATCGATCCTTGTCCACGCGACTGCATTGCCGGTCCAGCCACATCAGCCACATGCACCATCCCCAGAATATTCACCTGCAGCACTCTTTCCCAGGCCGATGCGGGAACGCGAGTGTAGGGAAACCCGAAATACCCGGAACCAATCGCCGCCGCATGGACGAGGATTTCTGTCGGCCCCAACTGCTCTTCGGTTTGCCGCAATGCGGATTCCACCGCTATCAGGCTTGTGACATCGACCGACTGAATCAACTCAGCCCCAACCGACTCTTTGGCAGCCAGGTCCCAGACTGCAACGCGAACGCCTTCCTGAGCCAGCAACCGCACCGTCGCTGCGCCGATACCACTCGCCCCGCCGGTCACAATCGCCACTTTTCCAGCAATGCCAAGGTCCAATTTAATCTCCTGTAAACGACACACGGCGAGCCGTGCGGCGTCAGCCGACCGGTAGATCCCCACGGACGTTGCGCATCCTTGTGCTTCCAGAATTCGAGCGGCAGCGAACACTGCTGGCTCATTTCACTGCTTGCTCAGAGTACTCAAGGAATCTTCAAACGTCCACTGGCCTCTGCACACCGTGGACGGACTTTTCAAGTCGCGAAGAATGTGTTGAGCATTTTCTGAAAACTGCTCGACGCCATTTTCGTCGATTGGGTTGCCATGAAATCACCAGTCGTCAGTAACAAGCTCAGAAGGAAATGGTGAGGCAACTGGCTGGTGGACTGTTCGGATTCATCGAACTGACACCTCAACTCATCAGCCCGTAACATTTGAGCCGACTGATGCTGATTTGCCTGCTGAGCTTGTGACGCATGCCATCCATGGTCAGACCACAGCCTGACCGTCCTGCGGCGAGTAGTAGGATGGTTGTTGAGTCCCGTCGATGCAACAACTTCGATCCGGAGCGGTCCAGAATACTCGGAGGTCAGGCTGATGAGAAAGTCATTGCTGAACTGTTCACACGCGGAACTTATTGCCATGGCCAAAGGGCGTCGCGGGGCGGCCGCTTATGCGGATGCGCTAAAGCTGGTGGAGAAGGTGGGCTTGAAGAAATTGTCCGATGCTGCCGAATCTCTGTTTTGCACGAATTCGCCTCGTCCATAAACAACTTCCATTGAGGGCAGGCGGCCAGTTGTCACTCCGGTACTCCAAGCGTCAGAATTGCCGCAATGATCAAAATGGCTTTCATCGTTCACGACTCCCGATATTGGGTGTCCTACTTTCCGCAGACGGAGTTAGCGCGTCGAGACTTCGGAGTAACTCGGTGAGAGTTGTTCGCAGTTCAGCGATTCGCGCTGCTTGCTCTGACAACAATTGCCGAATTCCACGACCTTGTATTGTGCCGATGACTTTTTCGTAGCACGAATAGACATAGTCGTCGATGTCCAGCAGCCCCTGAATAATAGATGTGAGAGACGTTTCCGGCGATGCCTTGACGCGGTCAAGAAATCCATGGTCGCCTGATTCAATGCACACCCGCGAAGTTGATTCATTGCCGTCGCACCACAGGATGTTCTGGAGAGTGACCGCCTGAATCTGACGTTGCAGGTGTGCATGCTCGGCCAGTGCAATTAACCGAGCATCTTTCGCAAGTACTGATGCTGCGCGATACGCATCCCGGCTATCAGCATTCAGCAGGACCAACCGCTGCAGATGTATCACCGTCTCTGGATACAACGCTCGCGTTTGGAGGTATTCCTGTGAATTCGACGCCATGATCATAATGACTGCACTCTCTCAAGATCGCCCAACAATACAGTCGGCCACTCCATGGCCGGATGCGATTCAGGGAACCACCAGCCACAGAGTGACGGACAACTGTCAGGTCGATTTTATTGTTTGAGCTTCAAGGATTGAGCCACAGACTGTCAGTTCACTGCTCTCGGTCTTCGACAGTACGCACAAACCGTGCCAAAAACCCGAGCCCATTGGCAACTCAGTTTGTAGCCGAACACTCTGTGGTCGGTCGCGTAAACCGTGGGTTATCGAACAATGAAGTACTGACCACAGAGTGTTCGGCGACTGTCCGAACGCAAATCGCACGCCATTAGGCCATCGCCACTGGTCGCTGGGCGACCGGATTGTCTGGTCAGGTATCAACAAGACACAATTCCGTTCCGATGAGCGTGATCCTCGTGCAAGTTAAACCGAGGCTGCGAGCGGGAGACGTAATTGCATCCGCGCCATCGCTGGACGGGCCGCCGTTTTCTGACCCGTCGCCAACAGAAACTTCTTTCGTCGTGTTTTCGCGTACCAGCGGTAACCCGCAGTCGTGGAAGACGACCATAAACAGTTCTGCGTCTTCGCCGACCTTTGGTATTGGTTGAACTGTCAACATCACTGGCTGGAGCTGTCCATTGATTCGAACACTCAAATTGTCATGCACAACTCGACGTCGCCGCGCTTTCGCTTCCTGCAGCGCAGCTCTCAGGCCAATTCGAAGGCCGGTACGTGCCATTTTGATAACGTTGATCAGAAAACCGCCACTGCCGACGGGCAGATAGTGATGCATGTCGGCCGACGCACACAGGATCTTTCCATCCTCTTCCACTATGACCGATTTTGGCGCGAACTCGTCCAGCACGATCCGCTACATCGCCTGCATCAATGCCTCTGTCGTATCCGCAGCGGACGTCAGAGGATGCCTGACACCACCGACGAGCGAGTCCACGCTGCCTTCGGCCATGGGCAGCGCTGCCGTCGCATTAATGCCTGTTTCTTTTCGCTGTGAGATTCGATGTTTCGCGTCCATCGTGCGAAACAAATCGTCGTGTGACGAGATAATAGCGGGATCAGTCTTTTCTGGAGGTGCGATCCCAGATAAATCCGAAGGTTGCGGCAGGAGATTAAATCCAGACGAGAAACCGGCGGACCGCTGATCAGGTTGTGCACCGAGAACAGAACCAGCTCACGAACCTCTTTGACGTTCTGATACTTCTTTCCGCGCTTGATAAAGAATCGATTCAGTCGCTCAGCAGAAACATCTTCCTCTATTCCAACCGGACAGACTAGGCAGCAGCAAAGTCGGGGTTGCATTGGAACATTGATCAGGTGAGATCTGT